>DATBEN010000212.1:0-1547 GCA_036276055.1 Caulobacteraceae bacterium | reverse complement strand
GTGGTGACGAAGATCAGGATGCCGACGGCGAGAACGAAGAACAGGAGCCGCCAGGCCAGCTCCCGCGCGGTACGCCAATCGACGGTGAACCGGCCAACCTTCACGCGTGATCCCCCGTCGGCGGCGCCGCGATCGCTGGGTCACGATCACCCAATCGGGCAAGGTTCTCAATCGCCCAGATTCGTTTCCAGCACGTCCGCGCCCTTCGTTGGACATCTGCGCTCTCCGGCGTGGCGGCCGTCCGTTCAGGTCCGCACGCGAACTGAGGCGAGACCGTGGAAGGCAAGGTTGGGCCGCCATTGCGGCGGCGCGTCCGGATCGTCGAGGCGCAGGTCGGGGAAGCGCTCGATGAGCCCGGCGATGGCGATTCGGGCCTCCAGCCGCGCCAGGGCCGCGCCGATGCAGAGGTGCGGTCCTCCCCCGAAGGCGATGTGCGGGGCGCCGCGCCGGCTGATGTCGAAGTTGTGCGGGTGAGGGAAGGCGGCCGGATCGCGATTGGCGGCGGCGATCATCACGGCCGCCACCTGGCCCGGCCGGACCTGGCAGTCGCCGATCTCCACCTTCCGCGAGGCCACCCTTTGGGTTCCATTGGTCGGCGGCTCGAACCGCAGGACCTCCTCGACGGCGGGCCCGATCAGCTCCGGCGCTGCGCGCAGGCGCGCCAGCTGGGCCGGATGGCGCAGCAGCAGGTCGACCCCGGTGGCGATCAGGTCGGCTGTGGTGACATTGCCGCCCAGCAGCAGGTTCATGCAGTTGACCCGGATCTCGCTGTCCGAGAGGGTTTCGCCGGCCGCCTGCGCCGCGAGCAGGTCGGATATCAGGTCATCGCCAGGTTGCGCGCGGCGCCGCGCCATGACCTCGTCCAGCAGGTCGCTGATCTCCTCACTGGCCGTTTTGGTCGACCGCCGTGTGGTCGTGTCGGCCCCGAAGTCGAAGACCGCCAGCGCCGCCTCGGAAAGCAATCGGAACCGCGCTACGTCGCCCGTCTCCACGCCCAGCAGGGCGCCCATCACGGCGATCGGGATCGGAAGGGCGTAGGCGGCCAGGGCGTCGAAGCCGCCTTGCGGAAGGGACGCGAGCTGCGCCTCGACGATCCCGCGCACGACCGGCCGCAGGGCGGCGACCCGCCGCGCCAGGGCCTGCTGTATGGGTCCCCGCACCCGACTGTGGTCGGGCTCGTCCATCCATCCCATGCCGCTGTTGCGGTCGCCCGGTCGGTTCATGTCCTGCGGCTTGAAGGCGTGGACGAGGGCGCCGGGTTCGGCCCGGTCGGCATCCCTCCACTGCGAGGGGTCGTTGAGCCAGCTTCGCGCATCGGCCATGCGGGTGAGGATGAAGGTCCGGCTCTCGGCGTGACGGAACACCGGCTGGTCCGCTCGCAGGCTGTCGAACTCGAGATGACGGGGGTCAGGGCCGTCTGGCTGGGTGTCGGGCATGGCGCGCCTCCTGCAGTTCCAGAGGAGCGCAGTCACTCGTATCGCGGAAGTGAAATCGCAGGCGCTGCGAATTCGATGAAATCAAAAACACATCCGGCGGGCGCTTGTGGG
>DATBEN010000211.1:0-31919 GCA_036276055.1 Caulobacteraceae bacterium | reverse complement strand
GCGATCGAGCATGTCGTTGAGGCCCACGGCGAGGTCATCGTACTCGTCCCCCACGCCACGGATCGGCGCGCGGGCCGCCAGATCTCCCGATCGCGCGCGGTCGATAACCGTCGTCAGGGCGGCGGCGTTGCGGCTGACGTCGCGGCTGATCAGCAGCCCGCCGGCGAGGCCGAGGATGATGATCAGAGCGCCGGCGCCCCACAGGGCGTGGATGATCTTGCGGACATAGGCCTCGGATTCCCCGACATCCGCGCCCACGAAGAGGCGGGGGCCGCCGGCGAGCTTTTCCTCCAGCCCGCGGGCAGGCTTCTTGATGACGCCACCGCCTGGCCCGGTGTCGGTCAGGACGAAGCTCGCCCACGCGGACTGGCCCTGGTAGGACGGCACCGGAGAGGCGCCGATCGTGCCGCTGATCGGGACGCCAGCGGGCGTCATCAGCAGGTAGAGAAGCGGGTGGTCGCCCGCCGAGCGCTCGATCACCGCCGCGTTGAGCGCCTGCAGGCCCCCGTCACTGTAGACCCGCTCCAGCGAGACCATCTCGCGACGCACCTGCGCGTCCGCCCGGTCGGTCACTTCCCCGGCGGTGGCGACATAGATGTAGGCGAGGAAGGCGCTCGCGGCCGACGCGAACAGCGCCAGGAACAGCAGCGTCATCCGGAACGCGGTCGTGCGGAAGAGGCGAGGCAGGCGCATGGCCTCAGGCCTTGGGGTTCAGATCAGGCCTCCAGGCGATAGCCCGCGCCCCGCACCGTCTGCAGCATCGGCTTGTCGAAGCCCTTGTCGATCTTCGATCGAAGACGCGAGATGTGCACATCGATGACATTGGTCTGGGGATCGAAGTGGTACTCCCAGACCTTCTCCAGCAGCATGGTGCGCGTGACGGACTGGCCGCCGTGGCGCATCAGGAACTCCAGCAGCTGGAACTCGCGCGGCTGCAGGTCGATCTCCACGCCGGCCCGACGGACGGTCCGGGCGATGAGGTCCATCTCCAGGTCACCCACCTTGAGCAGGGTCTGGACGCCGCCCATCTCGCGACGGCGGGAGAGGGCCTCAATGCGGGCGACCAACTCGGCCAGGGCGTAGGGCTTGACCAGATAGTCGTCGCCGCCGGCGTTGAGGCCGCGCACGCGATCATGGATCTCCCCGAGGGCGGAGAGGAACAGCACCGGCGTCTTGTCGCCATCGCGGCGAAGCGTCTCGACCATGGTGACGCCGTCCATTCGCGGCATCATCCGGTCGACGACCAGCACGTCGAACCGATCCGCGAGCGCGGCGGCGAGACCAGCCTCGCCGTCGGCGGCGGTGTCGCACTGATGGCCGTGCTCGGCGAGACCCGCCGCCATGGCTCGGGCCGCTTCGAGGTCATCTTCGACGATGAGAAGTCGCATCAGGGCCCCCCGCCTGCCTGCGCGCTCGCTCTCAGCCCTCGATCTTGATCGGGACGAACAGCGACACACCGTTGCGGCTGACCTCCAGCGGGATGCTGGAGCGGCCTTCCTTCTTCCACGCGCCGACCGCAGCCGTCACGTCGCCGGCCGACGCGACCTCGCGGTCGCCCGCGCGGACGATGACGTCGCCGCGGCGAAGCCCCTTGTCGCCCGCGTCGGAGGAACCCTTCACGGACTCGACCACCACGCCATGGGTGGTCGGCGCGATGTTGTAGGCTTGTCGCGCGGCCGGATCGATCGGAGCCAGGCTCATCCCCAGCACCTGCCGGGCCGAGTTGGAGGCGCCCGGCGCCTCACCCTCGTCCTCGCCGCCGAGCGCGCCGTTCTGCGCAAGCTGCTCCTCGGAGGGGCGCACGCCGGCGACGATGTCCACCGTGCGCTCCTTGCCGCTGCGGAAAACATCGAGATGGATCGGATCGCCAGCGCGGACCTTGGCCACTTCCCGGGTCATCTCGTTGCCGTTGGTCACGGTGTGGCCGTTGACCGCCACCACCACGTCGCCTGGCGCAACACCGGCCCTCGCCGCCGGTCCGCCGGGCACCAGGCCGGCCACGACTGCGCCCTTGCGGCCGGTCAGGCCCCAGGAACTGGCCATCTCGTCACTCAGATCCTGGATCGTCGCGCCGATGTAGCCGCGCTGGATCTTGTGGCCTTCCATCAGTTCGTGGGTCACGTTCTCGGCGACGTCCGCTGGGATGTCGAAGCCGATGCCGACCGACCCGCCCGAGGGCGAGAAAATCGCGGTGTTGACGCCAATCACGCGGCCGTAGGTGTCGAAGGTCGGGCCGCCGGAGTTGCCGCGGTTGATGGGGGCGTCGATCTGGATGTAGTCGACGAACTTCTCGCCGATGTCACGGTTGTAGGCCGAGACGATTCCGGCCGTGGCCGTGCCGCCCAGGTCATAGGGGTTGCCGACGGCGAGCACCCAGTCGCCCACGCGCGGCCGCGCGCGATTCTCGAAATTCACATAGGGGAAGTTCGCGCCGGGGACGCGTATGACCGCGAGATCGGTGCCCTCATCGCGCCCGACCAGCGTCGCCTTCAGCTCGCGGCCGTCCTTGAGGATGACCTTGATGTCGTCCGCGTTCTGGATGACGTGGTTGTTGGTGACGATGTACCCGTCCGCAGAGATGAAGAAGCCGGAGCCAGACGACATCTGCTTGGGCTCACGGCGCGGGTTGGGGGCGCTGTCCTCGTCATCATCGCCCCCGCCGCCGCCGGGCGGCACGAGGTTGAACGGAAGGCCCGGGATTCCCGGGAAGCCGCGCATCCCCGGCATGGCGGTGACGTCGACCTTGGACGTCACACGGATCGAGACCACTGCCGGTGAGACCTTCTCGAAGATGTCCGCGAAGGACATCGGCGCGCCAGGAGTGGAGGCGACCACCGGCTCAGTGGCGACATTGATGAGCCGCCCAAAGCCGTTCGATCCGAGGGCCGCGGGACGCAGACCGGCGCCAGCCATCGCGGCCACCGCGACACCGCCGGCGGCCACGGCTCCCAAGAGAACGTGCGTTTTACTGACAGCCATGACTCGTCCTTAGTTCCCGGCTCCCTCTCGAGAAGGACCGGACCACAACTTAGTATCGCAGTCTCTTGAGTGGGAGAGGGGCTTGCAAGTTACCGTTCGGTTAGCGTGTTGGCGATCGTAAAGCCGAAATCGGGCGCGGCGATGGCCGCCCTCAGCGCCGTCCGGTAATCCCCCCGGTCACCAGGGCCGGCGCCGGGGCCCCCGCCGTCTGCGGAGCGGCTGTGTCCTGGCCGCGCCACTCGCCCTCGCTCTTGAGCGCCTGCTGCAGCTCGCGAGGCATGTACTTCTCGTCGTGCTTGGCGAGGATCTGAGTCGCCTCGAAGACGCCCAAGCGGTCGAAGGCTCCGGTCGCGACCACCCCCTGGCCCTCGCGGAACAAGTCCGGGAGTTCGCCGCGGTACCTCACCGGCGCTGCCCGGATCTTGTCGGCCATGACGAAGGCGACCTCGCCGTCCGCGCCGCGGCGGAAACTGCCTCTCTCGACGAGTCCGCCGAGCTGGATGCTGCGGCCCGGCGGGACGTGAGCGGCGACGGCCTGCGCCGGCGTGTAGAAGTAGGAGATCGAGTGGCGCAGACCAAAGAGGGCCAGTCCCGCGGCGAGACAGAGGATAGGCGCCGCCGCCGCCAGCACCATCAGGCGCCGGCGAGCCATTCGCGACTTGGGAAGCAGGGACATGTCGGCCCTCTAGCACAATCGGAGTTGCGAGGGGCGAGGGTTCAGGCCTCGGCGCGGGGAAGCTCCACCGTCACGCCGAGGCCGCCGAGCTCAGAACCGCCCAGGGACATCGATCCTCCGTAGGCGCGGACGAGTTCGTCGACGATCGACAGCCCAAGCCCTGACCCGGGGGTCCTCTCGTCCAGGCGCGTTCCGCGGCGAACCACCTCGGCGCGCATCTCCGGAGCGAGGCCGGGTCCGTCGTCTTCGACGAAAAGCCGCAGCTCGCGCGCCGCGCCGGCCTCCCCACGCACGCGCACGAAGCTGCGGCACCATTTGCAGGCGTTCTCCATCACATTGCCCGCGATCTCGAGCAGGTCCTGCCGCTCGCCCAGGAAGACGAGATCCTCCGGGCAGGTCCACTCGATCTCCGACACCTTGTCCTGGAAGATCCGTTCGAGGGTGCGGGCCAGTTCGTCGAGGACAGGGGCGATCGGGGTGCGTTCGCCCGGCCCCTGCGCGCGCGCCGCCGCCCTCGCCCGGCGCAGGTGGTGATCGACGTGCGCGCTCATCGTGCCCGCCTGCCGCTGAACCACCTCCGCCAGCGGTCCTGGACGGGCCTGGGCTTCGGCCATCATCACCGACAGCGGCGTCTTGAGGGCGTGCGCGAGGTTGCCGACGTGGGTGCGCTGACGCTCCACCACTTCCTGGGTGTGCTTCATCAGGGCGTTGAGCTCGGCCGCCAGGGGCTGGAGTTCGGTGGGATAGCTGCCGGTGATGCGCTCGCTGTCCCCTGTCCGGACCGCGGCGACTTCCCGGCGAAGGGCGAAAAGCGGCTGCAGGCCGACCCGGACCTGCACGATGACGGCGGTGATCAAGCCGGCGCCGAGCACGGCGAGCGAAATCGCAATGGCCGTCGCAAAGGTTCTCACTGCGGAGTCGACCGGCTGGCGGTCCTCGGCCGTCATGAACACCACGGGCGCGCCGAAATCCGGCAGGCGTCCCTGCATGGCCGCCACGCGGATGTGTTGCCGGAGCGGCCCGGTGGCGTCGAAGAACACCACGTGACCGGGGTCCCGGCCGAGCGCGCCGACCACCTTGGGCGGGGTGATGAGAATCCGGTCCCACAGCGAGCGGGACCGGGTGGCCGGGATCACGTCGCCCGCGTCGTCGAGGGTGGCGATCTCCCAGTAGGCGCCGCTGTAGGCGCGAAGGGTCCGCGGATCTGTGAAGGCGGGCGGAACAATCTGCGCGTTCTCCACCGATGCGCCTGCGACCAGCCCGTCCAGGGCCTCCGACAGGCCGTTGTCGAACCGCTGGGTGGCCGCGTGGCTGAAGAAGGCGGAGAGGGCGACCCCGGCCAGAATGACCACCGCGAGGCTCCACGCCGCGGCGAGCAGGACCAGTCGCCAGACGAGCGAGGCGCGCAGGGGCGATCGGGCGCGCAACGCGCGCCAAGGGGCCTTCACGCCCGGCTAGCCTCCCCATCCACGCAGACCAGCCGATAGCCGAGGCCTCGCACGGTCTCGACGCGCTCGGCTCCGATCTTCTTGCGCAAGCGACCCACGAACACCTCGATCGTGTTCGAGTCGCGGTCGAAGTCCTGGTCGTAGAGGTGCTCCACGAGCTCGGTCCGGCTGATCACACGGCCCTGGTGCATCATCAGGTAGTGCAGCAGGCGGTATTCCAGGGACGTCAGGCGAAGTGGTTCCCCGGCCACCGTGGCTCGCGCCGCGCGCGGATCGAGGCGAAGGTCGCCGCAGCTCAGGCTGGGCGCCGAGTGCCCTGCCGATCGCCGCAGCAATGCCCGCAGGCGCGCGAGCAGCTCCTCGGTGTGGAATGGCTTGGTGAGGTAGTCGTCGGCCCCGGCGTCGAAGCCCGCGACCTTCTCGCTCCAGGCTCCGCGCGCCGTCAGGATGAGCACGGGGGTGGGGATCTGCGCGCGCCGCCATCCCTCCAGCACCGCGGCTCCGTCGATCTTGGGCAATCCCAGATCGAGTACGATCGCATCATAGGGTTCGGTCTCGCCGAGGTAGGCGGCTTCCTCGCCGTCGCCGGCGTGGTCGACGGCGTAGCCGGCGTCGCCCAGCGCCCGCTTCAGCTGCCGCGAGAGGTCTGGATCATCTTCAACCAGCAGGATTCTCAATCTCGCCCCCTATCGCTCACCGATGACCGCGCCCGTGACCGCATCGACGAGGAAGTCGATGCGTCGTCCGTGAACGGTGATCCAGCGCACCCTGTAGATCGGCCGGCCGCCATCATATTCGATTCCGGCGTCAAGCTGCCGCCCTGGCGAGCGGCGCTGAAGGTTGTCGATCACGCGGCCCAGCGGCGCGAAATGTCCATGCCTCACGCCGGCGCGCGCCTCCTCCTGCTGGAAACGCCAGTCGGGTCCGAGGGAGTTTGGGCGGCGCACGGGAGCCGAGTAGCCAGGCGGATAGCCGGGTGGCCCATAGGGTTCACGACCAGGATAGCCAGCAAACCCAGGCGCGGCGCCGCGGCGATAGGCGTAACCATAGGGTCCTGCGAACCGGCCTCCCGGCGCCATCTGACCACCGCCGGGCCGCCCCATGGCGGGCGGTCCGCCGTGTCCAGCGAAGCCGCCGCCGCCGTGGGCATGGTTTTGAGCCATGACCATGGCCGCGGGGGCTGCAAGCGCCACCGCGAGCATGGTCAAGAAGGCGGCGATCCGGCTCACCGGCAAACCGTACATGAATTGGGCTGAACGCCATCTGAATGATGGCCACAACCTGTTGTGATCGCTTGCGGTCCGCCTCAGCGGCGTGAGGGCGGCGTGTACGGGCGGTCCTGTCTCCACGTTTCGGCGATCCGTTCCAGTTCCGGATCAACACCTTCCGGCAGGGTGACGACGAGGCGCGCCATTAGGTCCCCGCGCCGCCCGCCGCTGTCCGACAGACCTCGGCCACGCAGACGCAGCATGCGGCCGGAGTTCGATCCCTTGGGAACCGTCAGGGTGACGGGGCCGTCCGGCGTTTCGACCTCCACCTTGCCGCCGAGGACCGCGTCAGGGACCGAGACCGGCACGTCCATCACCAGATTGTCGCCGTCCCGCCGGTAGAGTGGGTGCGGGCGGATGGTGAGCTCGATCAGGGCGTCGCCCGCGCCGGCCCGGCCCGGCGCGCCCTGTCCGCGCAGGCGCAGGACCTGGCCGTCGTAGGCGCCCTTTGGAATCGTCACGTCGAGCGTGCGCCCGTCAGAGAAGCTGATCCGGCGCTTGGCCCCGGCGATCGCCTCTTCGAGCCCGATGTCCAGACTCGCGCGGACGTCCGATCCGCGGGAGGGGAACCCGCCGCCCTGAAAGCCGCCTCCGAAGCCACGCTGGCCGCCGCGGCCACCAAACATCTCGCCCAGGATGTCGTTGAGATCGACGCCTTCGAAATTCGCCGACCTGAAGCCTCCCGCCCCTTCGCCGAAGGGATTGGGGCCATAGGCGCGCGCAGTCTCGCGACCATCGGCGTCGATCTCGCCGGCGTCGAATTTCCGCCGCTTCTCCTCGTCGCCAAGGATGTCGAACGCGGCGCTGACGCGCTTGAAGCGTTCCTCCGCGGCCTTGTCGCCCGGATTGGCGTCGGGGTGGTGCTGCTTGGCGAGCTTGCGGAACGCCTTTCGGATTTCGTCCGCGCTCGCGCCGCGAGCCACCCCCAGCTCCGTATAGGGATCCTGCGCCAATCCGCTGGTCCTCGTTTGAACGTGAAATCTCTGCGCCGCAACGGCGACGCCAAGGGATGAATTAAGGCGGTGTCGCCACCGCGCAAGGGTTACGTGTGGCAGAAAAGCCACACAAGTGGGCCGGCGCCTCAGCCGTCGCTGCGATCGACAAGCCAGTCCGGGGCGAGGAAATCGAGCGCGTCGTCCGGATCGTCCAGGCACGTCTCGTTGATGGTCTGGTCACGCACCGACACCCCCGCTCGGTGGACGCTCTCGGGATCTCCCGTGACCAGGGGATGCCAAGAGGGGAGGTCCTTGCCTTCGTAGAGTCGGCGGTAGGCGCAACTGCGGGGCATCCATGGCAGGTCGCGGATGTTCCCAGGCGTCAGCTTGATGCAGTCCGGCACGGTCCGGTGGCGGTCCGCGTAGTCGGTGCAGCGACAGGCGTGGGCGTCGAGGAGACGGCAGGACACGCGCGTGGGCGTGACCTCGCCCGTCTCGTCGTCCTCGAGGCGGATGACGCAGCACAGCCCGCATCCGTCGCACAGGCTCTCCCACTCCGCGGGAGTCATTTCCGCAAGCGTCTTCGTTCGCCAGAAGGGCGTCTCGTTCATAGGATGCACTAGACCTCTGGCGCCGCGAAAAGATAGGGCCGGGGCGCGGACGCGAAAGTCTGTTGTCAGAAGTCAAAATGCCCGCACCGCTGATCGCCCTTCGCGCCGTGCGCCTCGCCGACGGACCCCGCTGGCTGTTCGACGGGGTCGACATCGCGCTCGAGCCGCGCGAGCGGGCGTGCCTGGTCGGACGCAACGGCGCGGGCAAGTCGACCCTGTTGCGGATCCTCGCCGACCTTTCAGCGCCCGACGATGGCGAACGGACGCTCCAGGCTGGCGTCACGGTCTCCCTGGTGACCCAGGAGCCGGCGATCGAGGGCGCGACGCTGGTCGACTACGCCTGCGCCGGGGGCGCCGCGCGGCACGAGGCGGAGGCCGCCCTGGAAGCCTTCGGCCTCGATCCGAAGAGGACGCCGGTCGGACTGTCGGGCGGCGAGGCGCGGCGGGCGGCCCTTGCCAGGGCGTTCGCAGAGCAGGCCGACGTCCTGCTGCTGGACGAGCCGACCAACCATCTCGACATCATCGCGATCGAGCAGCTCGAAGCGATGATCGCGCGCAGCCGTTCCGCCGTCCTGGTGGTCAGCCACGACCGCGCCTTCCTCGAGCGAATCACGCGCCGCTGCTTCTGGCTGGAGGGCGGCGAGGTTCGCCGGCTCGATCGCGGCTTTGCGGCGTTCGACGCCTGGGCGGAGGAGAGGTCGGCGGCGGAGGTCGAGGCCGCGCGTCGGCTCGAAAAGGCGATCGCGCGCGAACAGCATTGGCTCGAGCGCGGCGTGACCGCCCGCCGGGCGCGCAACGAGGGACGCCGGCGCCGCTTGTTGGCTCTGCGCGCGGCGAAGGCGGAAAGCCTGAGGCTGGCCCGGGGCGAGCTGGCGCTCACCGCCGGATCGGCGCCGACGTCGGGCCGGCGCGTGGTCGAGGCCAAGGGACTGACCAAGAGCTTCGGCGAGCGCACTCTGATCCGCAATTTCTCCACACGGATCCTGCGGGGGGATCGGGTCGCCATCGTCGGCCCCAACGGCGCGGGCAAGACGACCCTCGTGCGCCTGCTGCTCGGCGAAATCGAGCCAGACAACGGCTCGGTCCAGCTCGGGGCCAATTTGCAGATCGTCTATGTCGATCAGGCCCGTTCTGACCTGACGGAGGGCATGACGCTGTGGACGGCGCTGGCGCCGGGTGGCGGCGACCAGATCATGGTCCAGGGTCAGCCTCGCCATGTCTCCGCCTACGCCAAAGACTTCCTCTTCCGCGACGATCAATTGCGCCAGCCGGTCACGAGCCTCTCCGGGGGGGAGCGCAATCGTCTGCTGATCGCCCGGGCGCTCGCGCGGCCGGCCAATGTGCTGGTTCTCGACGAACCGACCAACGACCTCGACATGGAGACCCTCGACCTGCTCGAGGACATGCTCGGCGATTTCGAGGGGACGCTGATCCTGGTTAGCCACGACCGGGACTTCATCGATCGCCTGGCGACCTCCACCATCGCCCTTAACGGACGGGGTGAGGCGGTGGAGACGCCGGGCGGCTGGCAGGACTTCCTCTCGCAGAACCCCGGCTTCCTGGCTCCGCCTCCGATCGCGGCGCCCTCGGCGCGTTCCGTCCAGCCGGCGCCGAAGCCCGCGAGCGCTCCGGCCAAGCTCTCGTTCAAGGAGCAGCGCCGCCTGGCCGAAGCCGAGACCTTGCTGACCTCGCTTCCGGAGGAGATCACGCGCTGGGAGCGGACCCTGGCCGATCCGGACCTTTATGCGCGCGACCCTTCGGCCGTCGTCAGGGTGAGCGAGGCGCTGGAGCAGGCGCGAGCCCGACTGGCGGAGGCGGAGGAGGCGTGGCTCGAACTCGAGGCGCGGCGCGAGGCTCTGGCGGCGCGCTAGCTTATCCACGCCATGGCGCATGCGAGTCGGCGTGATATGGAGGCGCGAGCGATAGAGCTTTGGAGGGTGGGATGCGGCTAGGCTTGATGATTGCGGCGTTGGCGGGCGCGCTTGCAGGGTTGGCGGCTCCGGCCCTCGCCCAGATGGCCCCTTCGATCGCCGGGGCCCTGGCGGATCCGAACCGTCCCGCGAAGGACCAGGCCCTGGACGCGCAGCGCCGTCCGGCCGAGATCATGGCCTTCATCCGTCTGCACCCGGGCCAGACCATCGTCGATGTCTGGCCAGGCGCCTATTGGGACCGGCTGTTCGCGGACGTCGTGGGGCCTAATGGCGAGGTGATTGCCTGGACGCCGGCGGAGGCGGCCAAGGTCGAGCATCTGACCGTGCCCAAGGACGGAGACCATCCGTATCCGGAGCATCCGAACGTGGTCGCCTACGGCGGCCCGATCAACAGCTTCACTGTTCCGTCTCAGGTCGACGTGGTCTGGATCCGCCAGAACTACCACGACCTCTATGACCCCTTCATGGGGCCGGCCGACGTCGCCGGGTTCGACAAGGCGGTCTACCGCGCGCTGAAGCCCGGCGGGATTTTCGTGGTGATCGACCATTCCGCGCCCGAGGGTTCGGGGCTAGCGGACACCAACACCACCCACCGGATCGACGGGGCCGTGGTGAAGCGCGACATGGCCGCCGCCGGCTTCCAGTTCGTCGGCGAGAGCCCGGTCCTGCACAACCCGGCTGATGCGCGCGACAAGCTGGTGTTCGATCCCTCGATCCGGGGGCGGACGGACCAGTTCATCTACGTCTTCCGCAAGCCCTGAGCCGGGCTCGACGCACCTTGGGGACAAGCTTGGTTCGTTCGCTCGGCCTTGTCGCGCTCGCCCTCGCGGCGTCGCTGGCGGCCTGTTCAAAGGCGCCCGCGCCGAATTCCGACGGGCTGACGCCGATCCGGTTGCAGACAGACTGGCGCGCGGAGGCCGAGCAGGGCGGCTTCTATGAGGCGCTTGCGGATGGCGAGTACGCCAAGCGCGGCCTGAAGGTCACGATCGTTCCGGGCGGCCCGGGCGTGAATGTGCCCCAGATGGTCGCGTCGGGCGCCGTGGACATGGGGATCGGCTCCAACAGCTTCATCGTGGTGAACCTGGCGGCCGAGCATGTCCCGGTCAAAGCGGTCGCCGCCTTCATGCAGAAGGACCCTCAGGTCCTGATCGCCCACCCGGACGTCGGCATCCATTCGCTGGCGGACGTGAAGGGTCATCCGATCTTTCTGTCGGACGCCTCGGTCACGGCCTTCTGGGTGTGGCTGAAGGCGAAGTACGGTTTCACGGACGATCAGGTCCGCAAGTACGCCTTCAGCAATGCGCCGTTCCTGGCCGACAAGCGGGTCGTGCAGGAGGGCTATGTCACCTCCGAGCCGTACACGATCGAGAAAGAGGGCCACATCAAACCGGCGGTGTTCCTGCTGGCCGACGAGGGGTATCCCGGCTACGCGGGCATGGTGCTCGCTCCGGACCGCCTGATTGCGTCTTCACCCAAGGCGGTGCGCGCGTTCGTGGAGGCCAGCGCGGCGGGTTGGAAGGATTATCTCTTCGGCAATCCGGCGCCCGGAGACGCCCTGATCCTGAAGGACAATCCGGAGATGACCGAAGACGTCCTGGCCCAGGCCCGGGACAAGATGCGGACCTATGGCATCGTCGACTCCGGCGACGCCAAGACGCTGGGCATCGGGGCGATGACCGACAAGCGGTGGGCGGACTTCTTCGCCGTCGCCTCGTCCATGGGCGTCTTCCCCAAGACGCTGGACTACCGGTCCGCCTACGATCTGCAGTTCGTGCGTCCGGCGAAGAGCGGCGGATGAGGCGCCGGGCCGGCCCGTGACCACCGAGAGCGTCGCCGCGCTCGATCGCGTGGAAGTGGATTATCCGGGGCGGGGGCGCGCCCTGGGGCCCTTCGACCTCACCCTGGCGCAAGGCGAGATCGTGGCCCTGGTGGGTCCGTCCGGCTGCGGCAAGTCCACCGCGCTTCGGCTCCTGGCGGGTCTCGAAGCCCCGACTCGCGGCGGGGTGCGTCGCGCGGCGCACCGGGGCGAGACGGCCGTCGTGTTCCAGGCTCCCACCCTTGCCCCGTGGATGAGCGCGCGGGCGAATGTCGCCCTTCCCCTCAAGCTGGCCGGGACCGCCCGCACGGCGGCCCGCGCCCAGGCGGACGCCGCCCTCGCCCGGGTGGGGCTCGCCCGGGCCGCCTCGGCCCGTCCCGCCCAGCTATCCGGCGGCATGGCCATGCGCGTGTCGCTGGCCAGGGCGCTGGTCACCCGGCCAAGGCTGCTTCTGCTCGACGAGCCCTTCGCCGCCCTCGACGAGATCACCCGCCGCGCCCTGGCCGATGACCTGCTGGCGATCTGGGCCGAGGCGCGGCCCGCGATCGTCTTCGTGACACACAATGTCGAGGAGGCGGTCTACATGGCCGGCCGCGTCATCGTGATGACGACGGGGCCTGGACGCAGCGCCGGCGAGACGGCGATCGAGGCGCCTATGCCGCGGCCGGCGGGGTTCCGCACGTCGGCAATGTTCCGTGAGGCGGTGGAGACGATCTCCGGTCGTCTCGCCGCCTCGATGGCGCCTGCGCCATGAGCCGGATCCTGGGTCTGGCCGCGCCATTCATGCTCGTGGCGGCGCTCGTGGCGGCCTGGGAGGCCGCATGTCGCCTCCTGGCGGTCCCCGAGTATCTCCTGCCGACGCCCTCCGCCGTGGGCCTCGCCCTGGTCCAGAACGCGGGCCCCCTGGTCGTCTCGGCTGGCCGGACCCTGGCCATGGCCATGGAGGCGCTGGCCGCCGCCGCGGTGTTCGCGGGCGCCTTGGCCCTCGCAGTCAGCCTCAGCCGCACCCTCGACCGGGCGATCCGGCCCCTCGCCGTGGCTCTTCAGGTGACGCCGGTCGTGGCGATCGCGCCGCTCTTCGTGATCTGGTCCGGGGTCGATCACCCGGACCGGGCGATCGTGGCGCTGGCCGCCATCGTCGCCTTCTTCCCGATCTTTTCGGGCGCGGTGCGCGGCCTGGGCTCGCCCGATCCGGATCTTGAGCGGTTGTTCGACCTCTATGGTGCCACCGCCGTGCAGAAGCTCGGGCGGCTTCGCCTGCCCTCCGCGATTCCCTTCATCGTCGAGGGTGCGAAAGTGGCTTCGGGCCTTTCGATCATCGGCGCAGTGGTCGCCGAGTTCGTCGCGGGCTCCGGCGGCGCTCAAGGGCTGGCCTGGCGGATCCTCGAGGCCGGCAACCGCCTCCAGACGGCCAAGATGTTCGCGGCGATCCTGGCGCTCGCGCTAATGGCCGCCGGCGTCCATCTGCTCTTCCAGGCCCTCGAGAGACGGGCGCTTCTATGGTGGCGCGGCCGCTGACTCTGCGAACAGGGCCGCGAGGTCGTCGACCGACGCGGGAATGAACCGCCCCGGCTCCAGCTCCTGCGGCAGCGGAAGCCCGCCGATCCGCTCGCGATGGAGGCGTTCGACGTGGTCGCCGGCGGCGGCGAACATTCGTCGCACCTGATGATAGCGGCCTTCGGTGATGATCAGCCGCGCCCGGTTTGGACCCAGCGGCTCCAATCGGGCGGGAGCGAGGGGCGTAGTCTCTCCCTCCAGTACGAGCGCTCCTGAGGCGAACAGGGCCGCCTCGTGTCCCTCGAGCGGGCGCGCCAGGTCGGCGACGTAGGCTTTGGGCACGTGGCTTCTGGGGGAGATGACCCGGTGCAGCAGCGCCCCGTCGTCGGTGATCAGAAGCAGGCCGGTGGTGTCGGCGTCGAGACGGCCAACGGTCGACAGCGGCGGGTCGCGACGTCGCCAGCGTGGCGGCAGCAGCTCATAGACGCTGCGTCCCGCTTCCTTGTGGGAGCACACGACGCCCAGCGGCTTGTGAAGGATGAGGGTGAGAGGCGCCAGCGGATCGAGTGGCGCGCCATCGATCCGCATCCTCGCCGACAGGTCGGGCGCGAGGGGGACATGCTCGGCCGAGTCGGTCAGGACCTGGCCATCGAGCGTGACCAGTCCGTCCCTGACGAGCGCATTCGCCTCCCGGCGGGACCCGTACCCGAGGTTTGCGAGCAGGCGATCAAGGCGCAGGCTGCGGGGACGGCTCACAGCACCGCCTCGAACACCTTGTAGCCCCCCGAGCGATCCAGCAGGCGGACCTCCCGGAACGCCGATCCGAGCGGCGCCTCATAGGGCAGGGTGGCGTTCGCCACGAGCAGGCACCGTCCGCCGCGCTTGAGCGCCCGTGCAGCGGCGGCGATGAAGCCGGCGCCGAGCTCGCGATCCTCACGGCCTCCCGCGTGGAATGGCGGGTTCATGACCACGAAGTCGAGGCCAGACAGCGAGACCTGCCGAACGTCGCCCTGAAGAATGCGGGCGCGCTCGTCGGTGACATTGCGGCGCGCGGCCTCGATCGCCCGCGCATCAATGTCGATCGCCGTCAGTTCGGTAACAGCGGGTTTGCCCAAAACCGCGATGGAGAGGGCGCCCAGGCCGCAGCCGAAGTCGGCGCCGCGGCCGGCGAGCGGGGGAAGGGTGGCGAGCAGCTTGGAAGTGCCCTCGTCCAGCCGGTCCCAGCTGAAGACGCCAGGCTGGGACCATAGGTTCAGGGAGGCGACGAACTGCGGGGCCCCCGCAGCTATGGCCTCGGGGACCCCAACGGGTTCCGGCGGGCGACGGACCACGCAGATTCTGTGATGGCGGCGCCCGCTCTCCGCGGGCGCGCAACCGAAACCGCGAAGTTCCTGGCCCAGGCGCGAACCGCCCCGGGTCTTGGGCGCAAGTGCGATCAGCTCCTGCTCCGGGGCAAGGGCCCGCAGGGCGTGAGCCAGGACGTAACGCCGTTCGAGCACGCCCGGCGGGGCGGCCACGATCATCCGCTTCAAAGACTTATCTTCCAGCGCTTCGAGCGAAGCGGCGCCCAGGACCAGCGGCGAGACCTGGATCGCGTCCTTGCCCGGCGTCGCCAGTTCCAGCGGGGGCGTCCCGTAGACTGCCTCGGTCACCCGCGCTCCCGCGTGCGGAGGAACGAAACCCTGGGGAAGCGCTCGGTCAGATAGCCGATCTCCCATGCCGACTTGGCGAGGAAGACGGGCGCGGCGTCGATGTCCTCGGCGATGGCCGTGCGGTGCTTGCCGGCGAAATCGTCGAGATCCGCCTTGCCTCCGGAGAGCCACCGCGCCTCGGCGTAGGGCGCCGGCTCGAAGACCACGTCCAGGGCGTATTCGCCCGAGAGCCGGTCGGCCATCACCTCGAACTGCAGCTGACCGACCGCGCCCACGATGAAGTCCGAGCCGATGGTCGGCCGGAAGAGCTGAGTGACCCCCTCCTCGGCCAGGCCTTCCAGCGCCTTCTTCAGGTGCTTCGCTTTCAGGGGGTCCTTCACCCGGACCCGCTGCAGGATCTCCGGGGCGAAGTTCGGCAGGCCCGCGAACCGAAGGGCCCCGCTTTGGGATAGGCTGTCGCCAACGCGCAGCACCCCGTGGTTGGGGATGCCGATCACGTCTCCGGCGAAGGCCTCCTCGGCCAGTTCCCGATCTGAGGCGAAGAACAGGATCGGCGAATTGACGCTGAGCTGGCGGCCGGTGTTCTCCACCTTCAGCTTCATCCCGCGCGTGAAACGGCCAGATGTCAGGCGCATGAAGGCGATCCGGTCGCGATGATTGGGATCCATGTTCGCCTGGATCTTGAAGACGAAGCCGCTGACCTCGTCGTCGCCAGGCGCGACATGGGTCTCGGCCGCGCCTCGCCGCGCCTCGACCACCTTCGGCGCCGGCGCGAAGGCGCCCAGGCCCTCGAGCAGTTCGTCCACGCCGAAGTGGCGCAGGGCCGAGCCGAACAGCACCGGGGTCATGTGGCCTTCGAGGAAGCTCTGCGGATCGAAGGGCTTTGACGCCTCCTTCACCAGCATCCCGCCTTCCTCCACCTCCTCCTGCTCGGTCTCGTCCAGCACTTTGACGATGGCGTTGGACTTCAGCGGGATCGGCGCGACCCGCTCGGGAAGACCGCCGGCGACCGGCCGGTGGAACGGCAGGAACCGGTCGTGGCGCAGGTCCAGCATGCCCTTGAAACGATTGCCGGATCCCGCGGGCCAGTAGAGCGGCGCCGGGTCGAGGGCGAGCTTGGACGAGATCTCGTCCAGCAGGGCGAACGGATCCTGCGCCTCACGATCCATCTTGTTGATGAAGGTGATGATCGGGATGTCCCGCAGCCGGCAGACCTCGAACAGCTTCAGGGTCTGCGGTTCGATGCCCCGCGCGGCGTCCAGCACCATGATCGCCGCGTCCGCAGCGGTCAGGGTGCGATAGGTGTCTTCCGAGAAGTCCTCGTGGCCGGGGGTGTCGAGCAGATTGAACATCAATCCGGCGTGATCGAAGGTCATGGCGCTGGCGCTGACGGAAATGCCGCGCTCGCGCTCGATCTTCATCCAGTCCGAGCGGGTCCGCCTCTGCTCACCCCGCGCGCGCACGGCTCCTGCCGCACGGATCGCGCCGCCGGCCAGCAGCAGGTTCTCGGTCAAGGTGGTCTTGCCGGCGTCGGGGTGGCTGATGATGGCGAAGGTCCGCCGGCGCGCGGCCTCTGCGGCGGGAGAATTGGACATGGCCGGCGCTTAGCGCGCGCCGGCGCGTGGAGCAAACGGGCCGCTCCTGCGATCGGCCCCAGGCGGGCAGGCTGAACTTGCAGACCGGCGGCAAATCCTTACTCTTACGTGTAAGAGTAAGGAGGCTTTGGTGCGCATCACGTCCAAGGGCCAGGTGACCATTCCGGCCGAGATTCGCGAGCAGGCAGGCTTGTTGCCGCAGACCGAAGTGGAATTCGAGTTCGATGGCGAGGTCGTGCGCATAGTTCCCGCCAAAGTCCCCAAGAAGGACGGGCGTGGCGCTCGCCTTGTCGCCCACTTGCGGGGGCGAGGCGATGTCGCGATGAGCACCGACGCGATCATGGCGTTGACCCGCGACGACTGAATGACAGCGGTCCTGATCGACGCCAACGTTCTTCTCGACCTCATGACGGAGGACGGGCGTTGGTTTGCATGGTCGGCGCAATCCCTGGAGCGCGCCGCCGATCGCCATCGGCTGGTCATCAATCCGGTCATCTATGCCGAGGTTTCCATTCGCTATTCGCGGATCGAAGACCTCGACGTCGCACTCCCCAAGACGATGTTGGACCGGGAAGCCATCCCCTACGAAGCCGCTTTCTTGGCGGGCAAGGCCTTCCTCGCCTATCGGCGGCGGGGCGGCGCAAGGCGATCGCCGCTTCCCGATTTCTTCATTGGCGCCCATGCCGCCGTTTCCGGACACCTGCTCATGACGCGGGATCCGGCGCGCTATCGGACCTATTTCCCCAAACTGTCCCTGATTGCTCCAGACGCATCCGCATAGGGCGGCGGCTCATTCAAGCCCTTCCGCCGGCTCGACGAGGAACCGGCCGTCCGGATGGCCGTGATGAAGGCGCAGTTCGAGGCGACCTGATCAGCCGTCCTCCAGTGGCTCCGTTAGGAATCGACGGGCGTCGCCGTCCTCAATCTCGACGACCCAGATGTCGGGGTCGCGCTGGCGGGCGCGTTCGGCATAGGCGTCGAGGTCGCTCTCGGCGGTGGAGGAGATCGGCTGCATCCAGATGCTCTCGCCGTCGCGCGACAGGGCCTGGGCGTAGAGGCGCGTCTCGCGGGTCTTGGGATCGAACGTCTTGATCAGCACCGCCCCGCCGCGAGCGTCGCCCTTGCGCACGATGGTGGCGAAGGCGCCGGCAAGCTGGGCCCGGCGCACGAGGGCGTAGACCCAGAGGTCGGTAGAAAGCCTCATGACGCGGCCGGCGCGAGCCAGACGCGCGCCACTGCTCCGTGCGGCGACGTCTCCAGTTGCAGTTCGCCGCCGTAAGCGGCGCACAGCGCGCGAACGAGGGGAAGACCGATGCCGCCGCCCGTGGCCGCTTCAGGCGCATCCGCTCTTCCGGTGTCGCGGATCTCCATGCGGGCGAGACCTTCGTCTTCGTCCAGCCTGACCGTGATCGCGCCCCCCGCGGCAGTCGCTTTCAGGGCGTTGTCCAGCAGGTTGAAAAGGATCTGGGTCGCGGGCCGGGCGGCCATCTGCAGCGGCGACCCCAGCCGATCGTCGAGCTCGAGGCGCACCCCCTGCTGGCGCGCGCGCGGGCCAAGCGCCGCGACGACATCACGCGCTACCTTCGAGAGGGGGGTCAGGGCTTCGTCCGGCGTGGACATAGCCTCTCCCATTGCGTCGACCACTGCGATGGTGTGTAGCGCCGTTTCGCGGATCAACCGGCCGTACTCCACATAGCTGTCGGATAGCGGCCCCAGCGCCTGGGCGCCAAGCGCATCGGCCAGGCCGGCTATCGCGGCCAGGGGCGTGCGCAGCTCATGCGCAAGTGCGGCCAGGTTGGGGGGCAGGCCCGCCGGCGAGGGAGCGCTGGTCATCGAGTGCGAATATGGGCTTGCCCGCGCCGGTTGAGGAGCGGTTCCTTGACCGGCGACAGGCCGCCGGCGTGGGGCCGGTCACTGAACCGGTTGTCGCGCGGGACGCGCCGGGCCACATAGCTGACCATGAATGCGCCGGCGTCCTTTCCGCGAACCATCGATGACGCCCTGGGCGAGCTCGAGGACGAGTTCGAACTGCTTGGGGATTGGGAAGAGCGCTACCGCTATGTGATCGAGCTTGGACGGGGCCTGGAGCCACTCGACGAGTCCGAGCGCTCGGACATCCATAAGGTCCGTGGCTGCGCGAGCCAGGTCTGGCTCGTGCGCGATCCGAAAGAGGACGGGACGCTGGTTTTCCGCGGCGATTCGGACGCCCACATCGTGCGCGGGCTGATCGCCATTCTGCTGCGGCTCTATTCCGGGCGCACGTCTGACGAGATCCTGGCGTTCGACGCGCCGGCGGCCTTCGCCCGGCTGGGCCTCACCGGGGCGCTCTCGCAGCAACGCGCGAACGGCTTAGCCTCGATGGTCCAGCGCATCCGCGCGGAGGCCCAGACGGCGAAAGGCCGCTGAGCCGTCAACGGAGAAGGGCGGGCCAGAGCCCGCCCTGCTGAACTCAGCCCCGGCGCTTTGCGCCGCCGCGAGCCGCCTGACGGCCGCCCTGGCCGAGGCCCATCTGCTTGGCCAGTTCTGACCGCGCCTTCGCATAGTTGGGCGCAACCATCGGATAGTCTTTTGCCAGGCCCCACTTGGTCCGGTACTCTTCCGGGCTCATGTTGTACTTCGTGCGAAGGTGGCGCTTGAGGGACTTGAACTTGCGTCCGTCCTCCAGGCAGACGAGGTGGTCGGGGGTGATGGACCGGCGCACCGGCACAGCGGGTTCCTTCGGCGGAGCCTCGACGGTTTCCGGTCCCGCGGTCACACCGGTCAGAGCGCGGTGGACGCTCTGGATCAGGCCGGGAAGTTCGGCCGAAGGGACGGTGTTGTTTTCCACATAGGCGGCAACGATCTCCGCCGTCATCTCGATAATTTCAGCCTTGTCATCCATCGTATTCACTCGGTTGCCTGAACATCGAAGGTCGTTTGACCTGAACCCTCGTTTCTTCGTCGGCTTGTATGGACATTCGAGATTGGACACAAGCCGCGTTGCTCGTGACGCTGGCTCGCAGGCCCGGTGATTTCGAAGTCGACGAAGCCGGACGTCGTGTCGTGCAATGCTGTTACTCGAAAGTCCGCGTCTTCCAGTGAGGCCAGATTGCCGGCAGATCCGTCGACACGCGGTTGGGATAGGATGCGGCTCTCTTCTCGAGAAAGGCGTTCACGCCCTCCTTCGCGTCGTCCGCGGCGCCGCGGGCCTGGATCGCCCGGCTGTCGGCCTTGTGCGCTTCCATCGGATGGTCCGCGCCGGCCATGCGCCAGATGAGCTGGCGCGTCAGGGCCACGGACACTGGAGCAGTGTTGTCGATGATTTCCCGGGCCAGGGCGCGCGCGGCGGGAAGCAGATCCTCGGGTTCATGCAGCGAGCGCACGAGGCCCTTCTCGTGCGCCTCCTGCGCCGAGAACACCCGGCCGGTGTAGCACCACTCCAGGGCGGTCTGGACGCCGACCAGACGTGGCAGGAACCACGAGGAGGCGGCCTCGGGCGTGATTCCCCGGCGCGCGAAGACGAAGCCGAATCGCGCATTGGTTGACGCCAGGCGGATGTCCATCGGCAGTTGCATGGTCACGCCCACGCCGACGGCCGGTCCGTTGACGGCGGCGATCACCGGCTTGAGGCTGTCGAAGATGCGTAGGCTCACCCGCCCGCCGCCATCGCGCTGGACCCCGTTCACGCGCGCCTCCATGCGCAGCGGATCTTCGCTCCGCGCGAAATCGAAGGTGGCGCCGCCCGAAGCGAGGTCCGCACCGGCGCAGAATCCGCGGCCAGCGCCGGTGACGATCACCGCCTTGACCTCGTCGTCGGCGTCTGTGGCGTCGAAGGCGCCTATCAGCTCCGCCATCATCCTGGTGGTGAAGGCGTTGAGCCGGTCGGGACGGTTGAGGGTGATCGTCGCGATCCCTTCGTCCACAGAATAGAGCAGGGTCTCGAAGGTCGGGGCGGCCATGGGCGTCCTCTCCTGGCTGTTGCGTCGGCCGGCGCACCGGGGCTGCCAATTCCTGGCCGGGCCCATCGCGGCGCCGCATCGTGCGCGACCTTTACGAGCGCGACGGGGGCGGCATAAGACGTCTGGTAGAAAAGCGGAAGTCTTGGAGGACGCGCATGGCCGGGACGCCCGATGCCGACTACATCATTGTCGGAGCCGGCTCGGCCGGCTGCGTTCTGGCGAACCGGCTTTCTGCCGATGCTTCCAAACGGGTGATCCTGCTCGAGGCCGGAGGCGACGACCGGCCGACGAAGAACCCTCGCCAGTTCCTGTCGAACCTGATGATCCACGTGCCGGTGGGTTATTCGCAGACGCTCAAGGATCCGAAGGTCAACTGGCTCTACACGACCCAACCCGATCCGGGCACCGGCGGGCGCACGCACGTCTGGCCGCGCGGCAAGGTTCTGGGCGGCTCGTCGTCGATCAACGGCCTGCTCTACATTCGCGGCCAGCACGCCGACTACGACGGCTGGCGCCAGCTCGGCTGCGAAAGCTGGGGCTGGGACGACGTGAAGCCCTATTTCCTGCGCGCAGAGCACCAGGAGCGCGGGGCCTGCGAGCATCACGCCGTGGGCGGCCCGCTGAACGTCTCCGACGTCACCCAGAAGCACCACGTTTCCGACGCGGTGATCGAGGCCTGCGTCGCGGCGGGAATCCCCAGGAACGACGACGTCAACGGGGAGGACCAGGAGGGCGTCGCCTACTACCAGCTCACCGTGAAGAACGGTCAGCGCTGCTCCGCGGCGGTGGCCTATCTGCACCCGGTGCTGAAGCGGCCGAACCTGAAGGTGGCCACCGAGGCCCTGGCGACACAGATCATCTTCGAGGGCAAGCGCGCGGTTGGCGTCGAGTTCATCCAGGGCGGCGTGAAGAAGCGCCTGAAGGCCGCGCGTGAGGTGATCCTCGCCGGCGGGGCGATCAACTCGCCCCAGCTCCTGCAGCTTTCGGGCGTCGGTCCGGCCGACCTGCTCGCCAGGAACGGCATCACCGTGGTGAGCGACCTCCCCGGGGTCGGCGAGAACCTGCAGGACCACTACGTCATGACCATGACCTGGCGCCTCAAGCCGGACGTGGTGTCGGTCAACGAGCTGACGCGCGGCGCCAGGTTCCTCGGCGAGACAGTCAAGTACGTGTTCCAACGCAAGGGCTTGCTGACCCTGTCGGCCGCCCACATCGCCGCCTTCTGCAAATCGCGCCCGGACCTGGCCAGCCCCGACATCCAGTTCCACATCCTGCCCGCGACGATGGACACCGAGAAACTGGTGAACGAGCAGAAGATGGAGCTCGAAAACCAGCCGGGCCTCACGATCGCGCCCTGCCAGGTGCGGCCCGAGAGCCGCGGCCGCATCCGGATCGCCTCGCCCGACGCCACCGTCTACCCGGCGATCGAGCCGAACTATCTGTCGGACCCTCTGGACCAGGAGGTGGCGGTCGCCGGCCTCAAGTGGGGCCGCAGGATCGCTGAACAGGCGCCGCTCGCTCCGTTCATCGACCATGAGATGATGCCCGGCCCGGATATGTCCGACGACAGGGCGTTGCTGATGTACGCCCGGATGGCCGGCTCGACGATCTATCACCCCGTCGGGACGTGCCAGATGGGCCATGGACCGCAGTCCGTGGTCGATCCGCAGCTGCGCGTGCGCGGTGTCGAGGGCCTTCGGGTGGTCGACGCTTCGGTGATGCCCAGGCTCGTGTCGGGCAACACCAACGCGCCCACCATCATGATCGCCGAGAAAGCCGCAGACATGATCCTCGGCAAGGCGCCCGCCGGCGCCCTGGCCGCCTGAAAGGTAGGTTCCGATGCATCCGTCGCACCACGCCAGGACTCACCCTGACAAGCCGGCCTACATCATGGCGGCCTCGGGTGAGGCCGTGACCTATGGCGAGCTTGATGCGCGCTCCAATCAGGGTGCGCACCTTTTCCGCTCGGCTGGGATCTCGGCCGGGGACGCGATCGCCATCTTCATGGACAACACCCCGCGCTACTACGAAGTGCTGTGGGCGGCCCAGCGCTCGGGCGTCCGCTTCACCTGCATCTCCAGCAAGCTGACCGCCGGCGAGGTCGAGTACATCGTCAAGGACAGCGGCGCGAAGGCCTTCATTTCATCAGCCGCCATCGCGGATATCGCTGTCCAGACCGCCCCTCTGATCCCCGGCGTGAAGCTGTGGATGGTCGACGGCGCCAAGCCGCCGTTCGAGAGCTTCGAGGACGCCCGCTCGTCCATGCCGACGACGCCGATCGCCGACGAGTCGGCCGGCTCGGCGATGCTGTATTCTTCAGGCACGACGGGCCGCCCAAAGGGCGTCAAGCGCGCGGCGGTGGACGGCCCCCAGCCCATCGATGCGCCAAACGGCCTGTCCATGATCGGCCAGACCCTGCTGAGCTTCTCGCCGGACATGGTCTACCTCTCGCCCGCGCCGCTCTATCACGCGGCGCCGCTCGGCTGGTCGATGGGCGTGCAGGCGATCGGCGGCACGGTAGTGATGATGGAGCGGTTCGACGCCGAGGCCGCCCTGGAGGCGATCCAGAGGTACAAGGTCACGTCCGCGCAGTGGGTGCCGACACACTTCGTGCGGATGCTCAAGCTGCCGCCGGAGACGCGAGCGAAATACGATGTCTCGTCACTCAAGAGCGTCTTCCACGCCGCCGCGCCGTGCCCGGTGCCGGTGAAAGAGGCGATGATGGACTGGTGGGGGCCGATCATCCACGAGTACTACGCGGGCACCGAGGGCAACGGCTTCTGCTTCATCACCGCCCAGGAGTGGCTGCAGAAGAAGGGCTCGGTGGGGCGCGGACTGACCGCCCAGGTGAAGATCTGCGACGAGGAGGGCAACGAACTGCCGCCTCGCCAGGAGGGCGTGGTCTATTTCTCCGGCGGCGGCCAGTTCGAATACCACAATGCGCCGGAGAAGACGGCCGAGAGCCGCAACCGGCACGGCTGGACCACGCTGGGCGACGTCGGCTGGCTCGACGAGGACGGTTATCTGTTCCTGACCGACCGCAAGAGCTTCATGATCATTTCCGGCGGGGTGAACATCTACCCACAGGAGATCGAGAACCTGCTCATCTCCCATCCCAAGGTCGCGGACGTCGCAGTCGTCGGCGCTCCCTGCGAGGAGATGGGCGAGCAGGTGGTCGCGGTGATTCAGCCGATGAGCTGGAGCGACGCCGGCGACGAGCTGGCCGCCGAACTCTCGGCCTTCGCGCGCGCCAACCTCTCCCACGTCAAGGCGCCGCGGCGGATCGACTTCATGGCCGAGCTGCCGCGCCACCAGACCGGCAAGCTCTACAAGCGGCTGATCCGCGACGCCTACTGGGGTAAGGCCGACGCCAAGATCGTGTGACACGGGTCCAGGCCCGGCGCGGGTCGTCTGAGACAAGGAGATTTGAGTGGACGCAGTGGAGATGAAGGACCTGCCGGGCCTGGTGGGGCAGGAGACGGGGGTTTCCGACTGGCTGGAGATCACCCAGGACCGGGTGAACACGTTCGCAGACGCCACCGGCGATCACCAGTGGATCCACGTCGACGTCGAGCGCGCCACGCGCGAGATGGGCGGCCCGATCGCCCATGGCTATCTGACCCTCTCCCTGATCCCCTTCCTCTCCCAGGGCCTGATGCCCGTGAAGGGCGTCACGCGCGGCATCAACTACGGCTCCGACAAGGTGCGCTTCACCAACATGGTCCGCGTGGGCAAGCGCGTGCGCCTGCGTCAGAAGCTGATCGGCGTGGAGCCGCGCGCCGGCGGCCTGCAGATCAAGAACCAGTGCACCATCGAGATCGAAGGCGAGGAGCGCCCCGCCTGCGTCGCCGAGACGATGTCGGTCATCTACGGCGGGTGAGCTGCGCGCGCCGCCCCCGTTCGCCGGCGGCGCGTGCTACTGTCCGGTCGCCAGCGCGTCCGTTGCGACGGGTTTTGGGGGTAGGTGGGTCGCTGTCCTCGGCGTCGCGATAACGACCCAAGGGGCGCGGCTCAGCCAGTCGGCGGCGGCCTTGCGGACCTCCTCGAGCGTGATCGCGCCGTATATCTCGCGGGCGTCCAGCGCATCATCGAGCGAGGTGGGCGCGCGAGAGGACGTGGAGATCGCGGCGAGCCAGTAGGCGGTCGTCTGGGCCTGGTGCGCCAGTTCAGCCAACTTCGGACCTCGCACCGCCTCGAGGTCGGCGCTGCTGATCTCTCCGCGAGCCAGCTGTTGGGCCGCCTTCCGGATCCCTTCGGCCGCAGCCTCAGCCTCGCTCGGCGAGGTCTCGACGATTGCCCCCAGTTCGCCCTGATCGCCGAAGTCGGGCAGCGTGGCCTCGGCCCGCGGCGCATAGGTCTTTCCCTGCGCCTCGCGGAGTTGCTGGAGGAGCCGGTCGTTGAGGATCGCCGCCACCAGGGTAACGGCGTATTCCTCGCGTCGCCGTTCCGGCCGCGCCACCCACAGCGGCCATACCGCGATCGCCGCCGCCTTCTCTGGCGGCCCATCGTGCCGGACCCACAGGGTGGGCGGCGCCGGTGACGCCGGATAGCGCATGAACCAGGCGTCCGGCCTGTCCGGGAGGGGCGATCGCCGGGGCGGAAGCGCGCCGAACGTCGACGCCACCAGGGAATAGACTTCGTCCTCGTCGACGTCGCCGGCGATGCTCACCTCGATTGGAGACTGGGCGAGGATCGGCCCCAGGACCCGCGCGAAGGTCTTCGAATCCAGTTGCGCCAGCGCCTTGGGATCGAACGGCCCCTCCGGATTGCCCGGCTCGACCTGCGCATTCAGCGCCGCTGCGGCGACCGCTGTGGGATTCGATTCGTAGCTGCGCATCAGCACGCCGAGGGCGGTCTTCACCTTCGAGTCGATGTCGCGAAAACCCGGATCGCTGACATAGGCCGCCAGGATCTTCAATTGGGTGGAGAGCCCCTGGCTGGTCGCTATCCCATCGAGTCTGAAGACGTCGGGGAAAATCGTGAGATCCGCGCCCCAGCTGTTGTCGCGAAAGAGTTCGCTCACCCGCTCAAACCCGTGGCGCCCCAGGCCCTGTAATTTGAAGAAGCTCGCCCCTGTGGCGGCCGCCAGGTAGTCAGATCGCGACACCTGTCGAAGGCCGTGGCCGAACACGATTTCCACACGGGCGACGTTGCGGTCGAAATCGGTGTGCATGACGTTCAGGACGACGCCGTTGGCGAAGGTGAACCTCGTGAACCGCGGCTTGTCGAAGGTCTCCCGATGCGCCAGCTCGCCGGGCGCGCCGAACGAATCGTACGCCCAAGCCATTCCCAACGCCGGCAGCGGGCGCGTCGCGGGCCTGGCCACGCCGTTCATCCACAGGTCCGCCACCGTGGTCCTGGCGATGGGCGTCGGCGTCGTCACAGCGATGATCGGACCGGCGCCGGCCCAGTCCGCGTGAAAGGCCGCGGCGATGTCCCCCGGGTAGAGACCGCGGGCGACGGCCTCGTAGGCCCTCATCGCTTCGGCGGGCGAGGCGATGACGCGGTTCTGCAACTCCGCATTGAGGAATTGCGTCGCCAACATCTCGGACTGTCGGGTTTCGGCGGTGACGACCGCTCCGCGGTACTTGGATTCCTGCGTCATGATCGCCTGACGCAGCTCATCGTCGTTCGGCCCGGAGGCGAAACGCCCGATCTCGCCAGCCACGGTGGCGACTGCGGGCTGCACGGCCCCGGCCGCTGGAATGGCGCTCACGCATGACACCTTGGCCGAAAGGACATCGGGGCTCTCGGCGCTCACGGCGGCGCCGACCAGTCCGGACGACGGGTCTTCGGCCAAACGGGTCAGGCGCTGCTGCAGGGTCGCCGCCCATAGCGAGCGACGGGTCCGCGCGGCGAGATCGGCGACGCTATCGCCCTCAGGCTCCCCGGGCTGGACTCGGCAGATGCGAATGACGGTTCCCGCACTCGGTTCGGCAAGTGTCAGGACCTGCAGTCCGCGGCGTTCGCCGACCGTTCCCAGCGAGGGGCGCGTCGGGGGCGGGCCGCTGTCCTCCCACGAGCCGAACGCCTTGGTCAGCGCCGCATGCATCTGCGCCACGGGCTGGTCTCCGACGATCACGAGAACGGCGTTACGTGGCCCGTACCAACGCCGATAGAAGTCCGCCAACCTGGCCGGGGTCATGGCCTGGAGGCTCTCGAGAGTTCCGATCGGTTCGCGATCGACGAGACGCAGTCCGCCCAGCATGAAACGAGCGATCGTCTGGTCGGTCGCGTGATCGCTGGTCAGCCGCGTCTCTCGCTCGGCGAGGATCACGCCGCGCTCGTGGTCGACGCTCGCCTGGGTAATCACGGCGGCGTCCGCAGCGTGACGCAGCCAGCCCAGGGCCAGGTCGATCTGGTGCGAATCCGCCTTCGGAAGGTCGATCCGATAGGTGGTGGCCCGATAGCCCGTCTCGGCATTGCGGTCCCGGCCGAAGGCGACGCCGGCGCTGGCGAACAGCCGGTTCAGGTCGGCCTCGGACATGCCGTCCGCGCCATTGGCGGCAAGATGTTCGATAAAGTGGGCGCCGCCCCGCTCGTCGTCCGTCTCGTCGAGGCTTCCGACGGCGATGCCGAGGCGGAATGAGACTCCGCCCGCAGGATGGCTGTTGCGCATGATCGCGTACCGGAGGCCATTGGGCAGCGTTCCGCGGATCACCTCCGGATCCCTGGCGAGCGCCCCTTGCGGCGCCCTGGGCTGGGCCGGCGCCGCCATAGAGGGCGCCGCCGCGAGCATGACGAGACTCAGCCAGAGTCCGCGCCAGAACTTCAACGCCATACTCACTCCCCCACTGGCGCGAAGCTTAGGGCAGAGCTTGGCTCGTCGCAGCCCGCCTGGCCGCGGCGTGTCGCCGCGTGGCTTAGGTCCTTCGGGAGAGCGCGAGATCCAGTCCGAAGCCGACGAAAACGCAGCCGGTCAGGCGGTCGAGAGTCTTCACGATCGTGGCGCGCTCCAACCACCGCCTTGCTCGGCCGACCGCCCTAATCAGGATGGCGAACCAAGCAAGCCCCAGGACGACATGGATCGCGGCCAGCAGGAAGGTCCACGCCGGCGCGTTGACGCCCGTCGGGATGAACTGCGGCAGGAAGCTCACATAGAACACGCCGACCTTGGGATTGAGCAGGTTGGTGAACAGGCCGCGCCGGAACGGGTGGCCGGCGGCGCTGGGAGCCGACTCGATCTGCAAGGCCAAGCGCGGCCTCAGCAGAAGCTGGACGCCCAGGTAGAGCAGATAGGCCGCTCCGGCCCAACGCAGGAGGGCGTAGGCCGCGGTCGACGCCGCCAGCAGCGCCGTCAGGCCGAGGGCCACGGCGCCGCCCCAGATCAGGCACCCCGCTCCCACGCCCACGGCCGCCCAAGCCCCCGATCGTCGACCCTCGGACGCCGCGGCCCTCAGGACCAGGGCGGTGTCGAGCCCGGGGGTCACGGTGACCAGCCCTGCGGCAAGGACGAAGGCGAGGAGGGATTGGGCAATCGTCATGTCCGCAGCCTAGGCCAAGCAGCCGCCAGAAGGCACGGAGTCTCGCCCAAGGCGATGATTTGCGCCCAGATGCTTGATCGATCGCCGCAATCGGCTACCGCTGCCGCCCTGACCGGCGAGGGGACGACCATGACACGAACACTGATCCAGGCCGCAGCGACGGCCCTCGTGCTTGCTGTGACGGCGGGCGCACGCGCCGAGACGTTCACCTTGCAGGCGACGCCTCAGACCGTCGAGTGGGGCCACTACGACGCCACCGCGACGCCCGCGCTGCGCATCAAGTCGGGCGACACGGTGGTGATCCACACCCTGATCACCAGCACGCCGCCGGCGCTCGAGAAGGCCGGCGTCCCGGCCGACCAGGTGCAGGACTCGCTCAAGGCCATTGTCGATCAGGTGAAAGACAAAGGTCCCGGCGGCCATATCCTGACCGGTCCGGTCTATGTCGAAGGGGCGGAGCCCGGCGACACGCTGGAGGTCAGGGTCGTGAAGATCGATCTGGCGATCCCCTATGCCTACAATGCCTTCGGCTATGGGTCCGGATCGCTGCCGGAGGACTTCCCTTATCGGCGGATGAAGATCATCCCGCTGGACGCCAAGGCCATGGTCGCCCACTTCGGTCCGGGCGTGGACGTTCCCCTGCACCCCTTCTTCGGCAGCATGGGCGTGGCGCCGCCAGCTTCGATCGGCCGCTATGACAGCACCCCGCCGGGGATCATCGGCGGCAACATGGACGACCACTCGCTTGTCGTGGGAACGACGGTCTACTTCCCTGTCTTCGCGCCCGGCGCCCTCTTCGAGGTGGGAGACGGTCACGCAGGGCAGGGCAATGGCGAAGTGGACATCACCGCCCTGGAGACCTCCCTCGTGGGGACCTTCCAGTTCATCCTGCACAAGGGGACGCACCAGGACTATCCGCGCGCCGAGACGCCGACGGCCTACATCTCGATGGGCTTCGACGACGACCTGACGGTGGCGGCGCGCAAGGCGATCCGGCACATGATCGACTTCCTGGCGGCCGAGAAGGGCCTCTCCCGCGACGATGCCTACATGCTCACCAGCGTCGCGGGCGACACCGAGATCACCGAGCTCGTCGACCGCAACAAGGGCGTGCACGTGGTGATGCCCAAGGCGATCTTTGCCTCCCATTGACGGCCTCTCCTGAAGGAGGGAGGCAAAGAGCGGGTCCCACGCCGGTTCGACCTTGGTCCGCAATGACCATCAGGGCGCCCGGCCGCGCCCGCGCCCCCCTTTCCGCCGGAGCCCGAGCGCGGGGCGCCGATGCGGGTGGAGTCGATGGCGGCGCCGTTGATAACCGCTCCGGCAGAAGCCAGCGCTTCCGGGGAGTTTGATCCAGAACCTTCGGCGGGACCAGCGAAGCCAGGGGGGCGTGGGTCAGGTCATGTGGCGGCGGCCCCGCTGCGCCGACGCGAGCGCAAGGCGCCGCCCATGGCGCCGGCGCCGATCACGAGCAGGGCCCAGGTAGCCGGCTCCGGAACCGCGATGGCGACCAGCCCCCTGGAGCCGGCGGGAGCCACCGCGTCCAGGTTGAGAGATGTGAGCGCGCCGTCAGCCTGCACCTGGAATCCGGCGATCGAACCGCCCGAAGTGACGTCGTATAAGTCGCCGCTGAGGAAAGCGTCGTCGAGAGGGCCGTTCGGGGTCTCGGCGGTAATGCCGTCGCCCAATAGCGAAAGTTGTCCGTTGGCGCCCACTCGGTAACCGGAAATGACGCCGCTGGCCGTATTGACCACATAGGCGAACTCGCCGTCGGGAGTGACCACGATCCAGCAAGGCGCCGTCTGAGAGTCCCCCACGGAGCCGCTGATCGGAGTGAGGATCCCGTTGGGACTCACCTGGTAGGACGTCAGTGCGCCCTCGCCTGTAGTCCCCAACGACTCACGGACCTCGGCGACGAGCAGTTGGTTCTTGGGGGTGAAGGCAAGGGCGAACGGAGAAGTGCCGAACGAGGACTGGATCAGGGCCTGGCTCGGAGTACCGTTAGAATTGACGGTGTAAGCGTCAATCAGGTTGGTGCCAGTTTCGGTAACGTATAGCAAAGCTCCAGTCTTGTCGAACTGGATTTGCGGCGCGACCGGACCGATCGCTGGAGCCGCGGGAGATGGCGCGCTCAGAGAGCGGGTCGAATTCGCGATAGGGGTGAGCACACCCGTAGAATTGCTAAAAGAGAACCCCGTAATGTTTGCGGGCGCCCCGGATCTCCCGTCATTGAGGACATAGACCAAGTTTCCACTGACCGTAATGCTGACCGGAAGAGTGCCGCCCGAGGAAACCGTCCCGACCGCCACCAGACCTGAGGAGGTTCGCTGCAGCACCGAAATAGAATCGCCCCCTTCGTTGACTGCAAAGAGGTATTGCTGATTCTGGCTGACCGCCAGGGCGCCCTGGGAGCCGACCGACACGACACCACCGCCCGCGCCGCCTGTGGCCACGGTGTCCACCAGGGAAAGCGTGCCATTGGCCGCTCTGTCGAACGCCAAAACCGAGTTGTTCGCCAGATTGCTCTCAGTATACACAAATCCTGATGTGTCGACGTCGGTTGCTTGCGCAATCGGCGCCGCGCCGAGGAGCATGACGGCGAGCGCAGTTCCTTCGAGCCAGCGGACGCTCTGACGGGAGATTTGCTGCATGATACCAGATCCCTTCATTGCATGAGGCGTACAGTCACGCTGTCGTAGGGTTCGGCGAGACGTCAGTCGTGGTTACAATTCGAACAAAATTTCAATTTGGAAAGCTGCCGAATTTGACGACATGAAACCGCAAGAGTCTTGAGCTTGACCGTTGTGATCTCGAGATTGGCCGCTATCGCCCATTCTGACCCCGGCACAACAGTGCGTGTCGGCCTCGGGCGGATGGGGCTGCCCTCCCCAGAAGGACAATGGCGCGTCCCAGGTCGCCGGCCGGTCCGACTTTCGGCTATATCGCCGGCTAAGGACGATCGCCTCGACCAACCTCTGCTGGGGACCCCATGGCTGACGACGCACGGATCAACCCGGTGATTCCAGACATGCCGATGGCTCGCCTGCGAGCCCAGGCGCTTGGGGCGTCCAAGATCCGCGAGGTTGCGAACAAGGGGTTCGGCGTACCGGGGCTGCGCCGGTTCTGGGTCGGCGAGAGCGACGAGGTCACCCCGCAGTTCATCCGCGACGCGGCCGTCCGCGCGCTGAGTGAAGGGCGCACCTTCTACACGCATAACCGTGGTTCGGTGGAACTGCGCGAGGCGCTGGGCGGCTATCTCGCCCGGCTGCATGGCCAGGCGTTCGATCCCGACCGGCTTTCCATCACCAGCGCCGGGATCCAGGCCCTGATGATCGTCATGCAGGCGATCCTCGATCCCGGCGACCGGGCCGTCGCCGTCACGCCGGTCTGGCCCAACTGCACAGAGGCGCCCCAGATCCTGGGTGCGGAGGTGGTCCGGGTCGGCATCGATCGCGAGGGCGGGCGCTGGACCCTCGACCTGGACAAGCTGATCGATGCGATCACGCCAGGCACGCGCCTCGTCCTGCTCAATTCCCCGAACAACCCGAGCGGCTGGACGCTCGCCGCCGATCAGCGCCAGCCGCTGCTGGATCACTGTCGGCGCCTGGGCGTGTGGCTGATCAGCGACGATGTCTACGAGCGGCTGACCTTCAAGACCGACAGGGCCCCATCCTTCCTGCCGCTGGCCGATCCTCAGGATCGGCTGATCAGCACCAACAGCTTCTCCAAGGCCTGGCGCATGACCGGTTGGCGGCTGGGCTGGATGGTGGCGCCTGCGTCGCTGGAGCCGGATCTCGCCAAGCTGCTCGAATACAACACCTCCTGCGCGCCGGACTTCGTTCAGGCCGCCGCGATCACGGCGCTGGACGAGGGGGAGCCCTTCATCGCCGAGGTCCGCGCGGGTCTCGTCGCGCGGCGCGCGCGCCTGATGGCCGGGCTCACGGCTCTGCCGGGCGTCGAGGCGACCTCACCCGACGGGGGAATGTACGTCATGCTGCGCATCGAAGGGGAGCCCGACAGCCTCGCCCTTGCCAAGCGCCTGATCGATGACGTGGCCCTGGGCCTAGCTCCCGGTTCCGCCTTCGGGCC
>DATBEN010000210.1:0-1909 GCA_036276055.1 Caulobacteraceae bacterium | reverse complement strand
GTGATCTTATAGGTCAGCGGCCGGCCGTCCTCGTCCGTCACGGTGACGTACTCCCCGACGGCGAAGCGATGGTCGCCCAAGCGGTGGACCGGCTCGACGCCCAGGTCCTCCGTGTCGTCGAAGTTGAAGAACCATTTGCCGCCGCGACGGGCAAGGCGGCCGATCGCGGGATCCTCGTCCGGCGCAAACCGCCGTACCTGGCATCGCGATCGGGCGTGCTCGTAGGCCCCGGAATCCAGGCGCCCATCCTGGGTGAGCGGCGCGGTCACGGTGTAGCCGCGGTGGTCGTCGCCGCCGGCGAATTCGGTGCCCGGATTGCGGGCGAGACGCATGACGATGCGCGAAAAGCTCATGTTGACTCCACAGGGCGCCCGTCCCGGCGGTCGGCCGCCAAAGGCTCTAGTGAGACAGAAACAGCGAAGGCGCCTCCGCGTTCAAGAATGTCCGCGTGGATCCGCCGAAGATGAACTCCTGCAGTCTCGGGTGGCCGAAGGCGCCCGCGACCAGCAGGTTCGCATTCGCCGACTTGGCGGCGCGCACGAGGCTGGCGGCGGCGTCCCCGGTGTCCGGTAGCAGCTCGATCATCGAGGCGACGCCGCGCGCTGCCAGGAAGTGTTGGAGCGCCTTGGGGTCGGATTTCCGCGGCGAGGCGGCGGGCGCGGAAAGGATGAGCACCGACGCGGCCTTCGCCAGCAGGGGAATGGCGGTGCGGGCCGCCCGGCTCGCCTCCTTGCCCCCATCCCACGCCACCGCCGCGATCCCGTCGATCTTCAGTCCCGGACGCGCGACCAGCGTAGGGCGCTGCTCGCCGGCGACGATCTGCTGGAAGGTCTCCGCCAGCGCCCCCCGCCCGCGCGCCGGCGCGTCGTCGAACACAACCAGATCGGACAGGCGCGCCTCCATCGCCAGGGCGGCCCAGACCGGGGACTCGAGTGCGATGAAGCGCTTGTTGGGATTCTCCAACCTCTCGAAGGCGGCGCGGGCGCTCGCCTCCCCGGCGGCTGCGGCCTGTCTCAGGCTGTCGAGCGCGGAAGGCTGCACCGCGCCGGAGTAAGCGTCGCCCATCCAGGGCATGAGATCGGAGACGTCGGCCGGCGCGTACACGCCGGCGATCTCTGCCCCGAACGCCTCCGCGACCATCGCCGCGGCCGCGAGTGCGCGCGTGTCCCCCTCGCCGCCGGAAAGCGGCGCCATGATCCTCGCCCAATCCATCCCGCTCATCCTCCCGCGTCCGTCCGTCCAGTCGGCGCAACCGCTGCGGTCTTGTCAAGTTGCAGGCCCGCGAGCGGCTCGCCTTGCGCCGGCGCAGATCGAGCCGTATCGCTGGTAGCCCTGATGACGACTTTCTCGCAGAAACTTGACCGCGGATGGTCGGTGTCAGGTTCCATGCTCTGCGTGGGGCTGGACCCGATCCTGGAGCGGATTCCCGAGCCCTTCGCCAGCGCGCCCAGGCCTATCCTGGCGTTCAACCGTCACGTCGTCGATCTGGTCGGGGATCTGGCCTGCGCCTTCAAGCCGCAGTTCGCCCACCACGCGGCGGTCGGCGCGGAAGCCGACCTGGCGGAGACCATCGCCTACATCCGCCGCGCCGCGCCGCACGCCGTGGTGCTCCTCGACGCCAAGCGGGGCGACATCGGCTCGACCGCCGAGATGTACGCGCGCGAAGCGTTCGAGCGCTACGAAGCCGACGCCGTGACGGTGAACCCCTATCTGGGGGATGACGGCATCCTTCCTTTCCTCCGCTGGCCGGACCGCGCCGCCGTGGTCCTGTGCAGGACGAGCAATCCGGGCGCCGCCCTGGTCCAACACGCCACGATCGGAGACGAACCCCTCTATCTCGCCGTCGCCCGCCGCGCGCAGAGCCACTGGAACGCCCTTGGCAACGTCATGCTCGTGGTCGGCGCTACCG
>DATBEN010000209.1:0-29621 GCA_036276055.1 Caulobacteraceae bacterium | reverse complement strand
CCCTCGCGCTCGCCATCCTCGGGCACGCGCAGGCCGGTCGTGAACTTGCAGACCATCAGGATCAGGAAAGTGATCAGAGCCGTCCAGACGATGGTGCCGATGCAGCCATAGAGCTGGGTCAGCACGCCGTGACCGTCGGGCAGCTTCTGCACGGCGGCGCTGGCGAAGACGCCGGTGAGCATGGCGCCGACGAACCCGCCCACGCCGTGCACGCCGAAGGCGTCCAGACTGTCGTCGTATTTCAGGGCGTTCTTCAGGAAGACGGCGCTGAAGTAGCACACCGAGCCTGCGGCGAGCCCGATCCAGAGGGCGCCGGTGGGCTCGACCCATCCTGACGCGGGCGTGACGGCCACTAGGCCCGCGACCGCGCCGGAGGCGAGGCCCAGCATGGTGGGTTTGCGGCGGTGGATCCACTCCACCACCATCCAGGACATGGCGGCTGCGGCCGTGGCGATCTGGGTGTTGGCCATGGCGATCCCGGCCAAGGAGTTGGCAGCCACCGCCGAGCCGGCGTTGAACCCGAACCAGCCCACCCACAGCAGGCTCGCGCCGATCATCGTGTAGACGAGGTTGTTCGGCGCCATGGAGATCGAGCCGAGTCCCTTGCGGGGTCCGAGCACCAGGGCGCAGACGAGGCCGGCGACGCCGGCGTTGATGTGGACCACTGTCCCTCCGGCGAAATCCATCACCCCCATGGCGCCTAGGAAGCCGCCGCCCCACACCCAGTGAGCGATCGGCGCATAGACGAAGATCGACCACAGGACCGTGAACAGCAGCAGGGCGGAAAACTTGAATCGCTCCGCAAAAGCGCCGCAGATCAGGGCCGGCGTGATGATCGCGAAGGTCATCTGGAACATCATGTAGACGTACTCAGGCACGCCGTAGGCGGTCCCGGCGATCGCGTAGGGCTTGTCGAGGCCGACGTGCCTGAGCATCAGGTTGGAGAGGCCGCCCCACCACTTGTTCTGCTGCGGATCAGGGTTGGTGGAGAAGGCGATCGAATAGGTTGCGATGAACCAGACGAGGGTGACCACGCAGGTGATCGCGAAGGACTGGGCGACGGTGGCGATCACATTCTTCTTGCGCACCATGCCGCCGTAGAAGAGCGCCAGGCCCGGGATGGTCATCATCAGGACCAGCCCCGTGGACGCGAGCATCCAGGCGGTGTCGCCGCTGTTGAGCACGAAGGCGGTGGCGGTCGCGGCCGCCGGCGCCGCAGCCGCTGGCGTCAGCGTCTGGCCCCACGCGACGGCTTCAGGCGCCGCCGCCGCGCCGACCGCTATCGCAGCCGTCCGCCACCCCCCGAAACGAAGCATCTTCTCTTCCCTTGTTTTGCTTTCCGCCGCGCGCCTCAGAGCGCCGCGAGTCCCGTCTCGCCGGTTCTTATGCGAACCGCGCTCTCCACATCGATTACGAAAATCTTGCCGTCGCCGATGCGTCCGGTCGTCGCCGCCGCGCGGATCACCTCCACCGCCCGCTCGACCTGGTCGTCGTTGACCACCGCTTCGAGCTTCACCTTGGGCGTGAAGTTCACCTGGTACTCGGCGCCCCGGTAGATCTCGGTCTGGCCCTTCTGGCGGCCGTAGCCCTGCACTTCGGTGACGGTGAGGCCCTCGACACCGGCGGCGAGCAGCGCCTCGCGCACTTCCTCCAGCTTGAAGGGCTTCACGATGGCCATGATCAGCTTCATCTGGTCCGCCCCGCAACTCAGGTCTTGGGGCTGTAGCGTGGTGCGAGTGGCGGGCGGTGGGACAGGGCCTTTCCATGAGCAGCGCGCTCTGCGGCGCCGGTGAAATTGGCGCCATGCGCAACTGGCGCTCAAAAATTAGGCGGAGCGACTTCGGGAGGGTGTCATCGATCACGAAACCGTGACCGCAGAAACCCCCGTCCCGCTCACGCGTAACTCCGCCCGTGCTCCAGCGGACAGACGCCAGAGTTCGAGGAGAAGAAAGAAGATGACCCGTTTCCATATGATGCTTGCCGCCGGCGCGCTCAGCCTCGCAGCGGCCTCCGCCGCTTCGGCTCAGCAAGCCCCGCCGGACCAGGCCTCGCCCATGGGCGCGCCCACTCAGGCCCAGACCCCTCCCGCGGCGCCGGCTGCCGAGACCCCGCCTGCCGCGGCGCCGGCTCAGGACATGAACGCCCCGCCCCCGCCTCCCGCGAGCAGCCAGTCGACGGCTCCATCCGCGGCGGCGGCCGGCGCCAACACCAGCGCCCAGGTCGTGGCGCCCGGCGACGCGCCGCCGTCACAGGTGCAGGCCCTCGCCGCCGGCGACAACGCCGTCGTCACCAACGGCCCGGTCCCCGACACGGCAGCCAACCGGGCCAAGTACGGCGGCCCGATGTCGCTGACCGGCAAGCACACGAAGCCCGCGGGCAATTGACGCGCACCCGAAGGCTCTGCTTTTAGCCTTTCCTGTGGGCGGCCCTCGGTGGCCGCCCCCCTTTTTTCGACGGAGCCCCAACCTTGCTGTCACGTCCTCTCGTCGCCGCGGGCGCGGCCCTCACGCTGCTCGCGCCGATGGCCGCACGCGCCCAGACTCCGCCCGCCGCGGCGCCAGCGCCCGCCGCCCCTGCGCCTGCCACCGCTGCGCCGGCCGCTCCCGCGCCCTCGACGCTGCCGTCGCCGAACCTCGCGGCGGCCGGCGATATGATGGCCACGCTGAAGGCGAACCCGCACTTCAGCATCCTGGTCAAGGCGCTCGACGCCGTGAACCTGTCCCAGATCCTGGCTGCGACGCCGCAGTTGACCCTGTTCGCTCCGACGGACGAGGCGTTCGCCGCCCTGCCGCCCGGCGTGGAGGACGCGCTGATGAAGCCGGCGAACCTTCCGATCCTGCAGAAGATCCTCACCTACCATCTGGTCCACCTCGACCTCGACGCTTCCAAGGTGAAGGGCGCCAAGGGGCCGGTGACCTCGGTCGAAGGCCAGCCCCTGCAGGTGGACGGGTTCGGCTCGACTCCGATGGTCGACAGCGCGCACATCCTGCAGGACGGCGTGCAGGCGACGAATGGCTGGATCTATCCGGTCGACAAGGTGATGGTCCCCAGCGACGTAACGCTTCCGCACTGACGACAGCGGGCTTGATGGGATCGCCGCGCGGGGGTTTAACCGCCCCCGCCGGCGAACCGGACCCCATCCCTTCGAGCCCTCCCGCCGATGCCTGCTCCCAGACCCCTCTCGTTCCAGGACCTGATCCTGGAACTGCACGCCTATTGGAGCGCGCGCGGCTGCGTGATCCTGCAGCCCTATGACCTGGAGGTGGGGGCAGGGACCCTGCACCCCGCCACCGTCCTGCGTGCGCTCGGGCCGCGGCCGTGGCGGTGCGCGTATGTGCAGCCATCGCGCCGCCCGGCGGACGGCCGCTACGGCGAGAATCCCAACCGCCTGCGCCAGTTCCACCAGTACCAGGTGATCCTGAAGCCCAATCCGGTCGATATGCAGGAGCTCTACCTCGGCTCGCTCGAGGCGGTGGGGGTCGACCCGAAGATGCACGACATCCGGTTCGTCGAGGACGACTGGGAGAACCCCACTGTCGGCGCCTGGGGGCTCGGCTGGGAGGTCTGGTGCGATGGGATGGAGATCAGCCAGTACACCTACTTCCAGCAGATCGGCGGCCTGGACGTGAAGCCGGTGTCCGGAGAGCTGACCTACGGCCTGGAGCGCCTCGCCCTCTATGTGCAGGGTGTCGACAACGTCTTCGACCTGGCTTTCAACAACCCGCAGAGCCCCGACTTCAAGACCTATGGCGAGGTCTTCCTCGAGAACGAGCGGGAATTCTCCGCCTTCGAACAGGAGGTGGCGGACATCGCCATGCTCCAGCGCCAGTTCGCCGACATGGAGGCCGCGGTCCCGGCTCTGCTCAAGGCGCGCGGGCGGCAGGGCCAGCCGCTGGTCCTGCCCGCCTACGACCATGTCCTGAAGGCTTCGCACCTGTTCAACCTGCTCGACGCACGCGGCTCGATCGCGGTGGCCGAGCGGGCGAGCTACATCGGCCGCATCCGCGAACTTTGCCGCCGCTGCGCCGAGGCGTGGCTGGCGCTCGAGGGAGGCGCGGCGTGACCGCCCTCCGAGAGGCGGAGCCCGCCCGATGAGCGAGTTCCTGCTCGAACTCATGTCGGAGGAGATCCCGGCCCGGATGCAGACGGGCGCCGCTCGGGACCTCGAGCGGATGGCGCGCGAAGGGCTCGCGGCGGAGACCCTGGCCTTCGACGAGGTGCGCGCCTTCGCAGGCGCGCGCCGCCTGACCCTCCTGATCAAGGGCCTGCCTTCGCGGCAGGACGACCGCACCGAGGAGCGGCGCGGCCCGCGCGTCGGCGCTCCGGCCCAGGCGGTCGAGGGCTTTCTGCGTTCCACCGGCCTCGCCGCCGACGAGCTGGAAGAGCGCAATGGCGTGCTTTTCGCCGTGATCTCACGCCCTGGCCAGCCGACGCCGACTATCCTCAAGGATCTGGCGGAGGGGATCGCCGCGCGGTTTCCGTGGCCCAAGTCGATGACCACCGGATCGGGGGCCTTCCGCTGGGTGCGGCCGCTCCGGCGCGTCCTCGCCCTGTTCGATGGCGAGATTGTTCCGATCGAGATCGACGGCCTGGCCGCCGGAAATCTCACCGAAGGGCACCGCGTCATGGGGCCTCGCGGACCGGTGCGGGTGCGCGACTTCGGCGCCTACGAGGAGGCCCTCGACAAGCGGTTCGTGGTGCTCTCGGCCGACGAGCGGCGCCGTCGCATCGTCGAGGGCGCGCGCACCGTCACCGCCGCGGCCGGCCTGCACTGGGTTGAGGACTTCGGCCTGCTGGAGGAAGTTGGTGGCATGGTCGAGTGGCCGGTCGCCATCCTGGGCGACATGGAAGCCGCCTTCCTGCGCCTTCCCCCTGAGGTCGTGCGCACGACCATGCGGGTCCACCAGCGCTACTTCGCCGTGCGCAAGGGGCCTGCGCCCGACGCTCCGCTGTCCCCGCACTTCATCTGCATCGCCAATGTCGAGGCGCCGGATGGCGGCCGCCTGATCGCCGCCGGCAACGCCAGGGTGCTGTCGGCCAGGCTCAACGACGCCCGCTTCTTCTGGGATGAGGACCTGAAGGTCCCCCTGGCCGATCGCCTGCCTCGGCTGGCGGGAGTCACCTTCCATGCGCGCCTGGGTACCTTGCTGGACCGGGTGAATCGCATCGAAGGCGCAACCCACGTCATCGCCCCTCTGGTGGGCGCCGATCTGCGGACTGCCTGCGAGGCGGCGCGCCTCGCCAAGGCCGACCTCGCCAGCGGCATGGTCGGCGAGTTCCCCGAACTGCAGGGCGTCATGGGCGGCTACTACGCCGAGCACGAGGGCCTGCCTGCCCAGGTGGCGGCCGCAATCCGCGAGCACTACCGGCCGCAGGGTCCGAGCGACGCCATCCCGCTCGCTCCGGTCTCCATCGCGGTGGCCCTCGCCGACAAGCTGGACAGCCTGGTCGGCTTCTTCTCGATCGGCGAAGCCCCGACGGGCTCGCGCGATCCCTTCGCCCTGCGCCGCGCTGCGCTGGGCGTGATCCGCATCATCCTGGAGAACGGACTGCGGTTCTCCCTGGGCGATCTGCTCGACGAGCTTTGCGCCCGCACGGGCCTCCGGCCGGGGGGGCTGATGGCCTTCTTCGCCGAACGCCTGAAGGTGACCCTTCGCGAGGCGGGCCGCCGGCATGACCTGGTGGACGCCGTCTTTGCGCTGGGCGACGACGATCTCGTCCGGGTCGTGGCCCGGGTCGAGGCCCTGAGCGGTTTCCTCGCCAGCGAGGACGGGGCCAACCTGCTCGCCGCCTTCCGGCGCGCCGGCAACATCCTCGCCGCCGAGGCCAAGAAGGGCGAGCTTCCGAGCGGCTCGCCGTCCCGCGTCGCGGCGCCGGCGGAGGAAGCGGCGCTCTACGACGCCCTGCAGGCCATCGCTCCGGCGATCGAAACCGCCCTGGCCGCGGAGGACTTCGCCGCCGCCATGATGGCCATGGCGGGCCTGCGAGCGGCGGTGGACGCCTTCTTCGACGCCGTCCTGGTCAATTCCGAGGTCCCGGCCGAACGGGCCAATCGTCTGCGGCTGCTGGCGCAGGTGCGCGACGCCATGTTGCGGGTCGCCGACTTCTCTAAGGTGGCAGGATGAGGACGGGGCGCGCCAAGAGCACGTTTCCGTCAGGTCAAGGAACCGAGGCGTCATGGCGGCCTTTTTTTGCCCAGCTTTGCAGATGAAGTCCGGCCGCGACGCCGCCGGACAAGGAGTGAGTTCATGACGACCGTCGATCACGCCGCGAAGACCAGGACGCAGTGGGTCTATGGCTTTGGCGGCGGCGCGGCGGACGGCGATGCGGCCATGCGCAACCTGCTGGGGGGCAAGGGAGCCAACCTGGCCGAGATGTCCCGCCTTGGCCTGCCCGTGCCGCCCGGCTTCACCATCACGACCGAGGCGTGCAACCACTACTATGCCCAGGGCAAGACCTATCCGGCCGAACTGAAGGGCGAGGTCGAGGTGGCGCTGCGCAAGGTCGAGGATCTGGCCGGCCGCCGGTTCGGCGACGCGGGGAACCCGCTGCTCGTCTCCGTGCGCTCCGGCGCTCGCGCCTCGATGCCGGGGATGATGGACACTGTCCTCAACCTGGGCCTCAACGACGCCACGGTGGAGGGCCTGGCGGCGCAGGCGGCGGACCGGCGGTTCGCCTTCGACTCCTACCGGCGCTTTATCCAGATGTACTCCAACGTGGTCCTCGGCCTGGACCACCACATGTTCGAGGAAATCCTCGACGACCGTAAGGACGCACTGAACGTCTCGGTCGACACGGCCCTGTCCGCCGACGACTGGGTGGAGGTGGTGGCCGAGTACAAGCAGGCCGTCCGCCGCGAGACCGGCGCCGATTTCCCGCAGGATCCGAACGACCAGTTGTGGGGCGCCATCGGCGCGGTGTTCACGAGTTGGATGAACGAGCGGGCGCGCTTCTATCGCAAGATGCACGACATCCCGGAGGCCTGGGGCACGGCGGTCAACGTGCAGTCGATGGTGTTCGGCAACATGGGCGAGACCAGCGCCACCGGCGTGGCCTTCACCCGCAACCCCTCCACCGGCGAGAGCCGCCTCTATGGCGAGTTCCTGATCAACGCCCAGGGCGAGGACGTCGTCGCCGGCATCCGCACGCCCCAGCCGATCACGAAGATCGCGCGCGAGGAGATGGGCGAGACGGCGCTCTCCATGGAAGAGGCGATGCCGGAGGTGTTCGAGGCCTTCTGCAAGCTGGTGACGCGGCTCGAGCGGCACTACCGCGACATGCAGGACATCGAGTTCACTATCGAGAAGGGCCGGCTGTTCCTGCTGCAGACCCGCAACGGCAAGCGCACCGCCCGCGCCGCCCTCAGGGCCGCCGTCGAGATGGCCGCCGAGGGTCTGATCACGCCGCAAGAGGCGGTGCTGCGCGTCGACCCGGCCTCGCTGGACCAGCTTCTCCACCCCACCATCGATCCGGACGCCGAACGCGACGTGATCGCCGCCGGCCTGCCGGCCTCGCCGGGAGCGGCCACCGGACGGATCGTCTTCACCGCCGAGGCTGCCGAGCGCGAGAGCGCCGCCGGGCCGGTGATCCTGGTGCGCGAGGAGACCAGCCCCGAGGACATTCGCGGGATGGACGCGGCGCGCGGGATTGTCACCGCGCGCGGCGGCATGACCAGCCACGCGGCGGTGGTCGCCCGTGGCATGGGCCGGCCCTGTGTGTCGGGCGCGGGCGAGCTTGTCATCGACGCCGAGGCCGGCGAGATGCGCGCGCGCGGCCGCGTCTTCCGCGCCGGCGATGTAGTGACGATCGACGGCTCCAAGGGCGAGATCCTCGCCGGAGCGGCGCCCATGGTCGAACCGGAACTGTCGGGCGATTTCGCCAGCCTGATGGAGTGGGCGGACAAGGCGCGCCGGCTCAACGTGCGCGCCAACGCCGAGACGCCGACCGACGCGCGCACGGCCCGCCAGTTCGGCGCCGAGGGCATCGGCCTGGTGCGGACCGAGCACATGTTCTTCGACGAGACGCGCATTGCCGCCGTGCGCGAGATGATCCTCGCCGACGACGAGCTTGGCCGTCGCGCCGCGCTGGAGCGGATCCTGCCGATGCAGCGCTCCGACTTCGTCGAGCTGCTGACCATCATGGCCGGTTATCCGGTGACCTTCCGCCTGCTCGATCCGCCGCTGCACGAGTTCCTGCCGCACAGTCACGAGGACGTGGCGGCCGTGGCCAAGGCGACGGGCCTGGATCCCGACAAGCTGCTGCGCCGCGCGGCCGAGCTGCGCGAGACCAACCCGATGCTCGGCCACCGCGGCTGCCGCCTGGGCGTGTCGTACCCCGAGATCTACGAGATCCAGGTGCGCGCGATCATCGAGGCCGCCTGCGAGGTCGCCGCGACTGCCAGCGTCGCGCCCTGCCCGGAGATCATGCACCCGCTGGTCGCCAAAGCCGAGGAGATGAACTTCCTGCGCGCCCTCACCGACCGCGTCGCCAAGCAGGTGATGAAGGAGAAGGGGACGACGATCGACTATCGCGTGGGCGCGATGATCGAGCTGCCGCGGGCGGCGGTGTGCGCCGGCGAGCTGTCGCGCAGCGCCGAGTTCTTCTCCTTCGGCACCAACGACCTCACCCAGACCACCTTCGGCATCAGCCGCGACGACTCCGGGCGGTTCCTCGGCGCCTACATCGACAAGCTGATCTTCGAGAAGGATCCCTTCGTCTCCATCGATGTGGACGGGGTCGGCGCCCTCGTGCGGATGGGGGCGGAGCGGGCGCGCGGCGCCAGGCCGGACGTGAAGCTCGGCATCTGCGGCGAGCACGGCGGCGATCCGGCCTCGATCGCCTTCTTCGAAGGCGTTGGCCTCGACTATGTCTCCTGCTCTCCCTACCGCGTCCCTGTGGCCCGCCTCGCCGCCGCCCAGGCGGCCCTGGCGGCGAAGAAGGGGTAGGGGTTCACACGGTCCCTCCTCTTCGGGGAGGAACAGCGTTGAGGTCAAGCTCGTTGGCGTTTTCTGGCGGGAGATGGCGGGGTTTGGGGCCTCAAGTCGGTTGATTTTGACAAATTGAGTTCTGCGATATCAATAGGTTAAGTCTCCGGAGGGCGTTGACGGGAATGCGCCGGCCGGCGCGACTTTGCGACAGATATTGCAAAACGTAAATTGTCGCCGGGGGCGGGCCGTCCGTCAAGTCCGATGCGCTGTCGCCCGTCGTCGCCGTCACATCGATCTGCTAGGCCTTCGCCGAAGGGCAAGGAGGCCGCATGTCCGATTCCCCGCTGGAGGAGATGGAAGCGCGCGAGAGCGCCGAGCGCGCGGAGGAGGCTAAGAAGGACTCCTTCAACTCCCAGGTGACCATGACCATCGCCGTCATGGCGGTGATCGCGGCGATCGGCGCGAGCCTGGAGACCAGCGAGGGCGACAAGACCATCGTCGCCAAGAACGACGCGGTGCTGCAGCAGAACCAGGCCACCGACCAGTGGAACGAGTACGAGGCCAAGAGCCTCAAGAAGAACCTCTACGCCATCGAGGTCGACCGGGGCGGGCCCAAGGCCCCCGCCTACGCAAAGGTGGTCGCCCAGAATGCGGCCGACCAGCAGAGGATCATGGCGCAGGCCAAGGCTTTCGAGGAGGCGCGCCACCACTACGGCGAGATCGCCGAGTTCCACGAGCGGCGGCACTCGAAGCTGACCCTCGGCTCAACCCTGCTGCACATGGCCATCGCCATCGCCACCCTCTCGATCATTCTCCACCGCAGGTGGCCCTGGTTCACGGCGATCGCCCTCACTGCGGCCGGCGTCGGGATCGGGATCTGGGCCTATCTCTGAGAGACACGTCGCAGCCTGACGGTTTGCGCGAGGCGCACCCCGGTCCTACGGTCGCCGTGCCGGAGCAAGACCGAGGAAGAGGCGACATGACCGAGTTCGTGCGAGTGCTGGATCTCGAAGGGCTGAACCTTACGCCTCTGACGCCGACCATCGGGGCGGAGGTCGCCGGGATCGACCTGCGGGCGCTGCTTCCGGCCGCCCACAAGGCTACGCTGCGGCGCGCGCTGCTGGACTGGAAGGTGCTGTTCTTCCGCGATCAGGACGTCACCACCGAGCAACACCTCGATTTCGCCCGCAATTTCGGTCCGCTGGAGGTGCATCCTTTCGCCCCGTCGAAGCCCGGATATCCCGAGGTGCTGGCGATCACCCATGACCGCGAGAGCCGCGGGCGCGAGAACACTTGGCACAGTGACGTCACGTGGCGGCTGGAGCCGTCGCTGGGCTCGATCCTGCGGGCGGTCGAGGTTCCACCGGTGGGCGGCGACACCCTGTTCGCCGACATGTACGCCGCTTACGAAGGATTGTCAGACGCGGTGAAGGCGCAGATCGACGGCGCGATCGCCGTGCACGACTTCACCCACTTCCGCACGGGCATGCGCCGCCGCGGCAAGAGCGAGGCGGAGATCGAGGCGTTCAACGCCGCCTATCCCAAGCCCCGCCACCCGGTGGTGCGGACCCATCCGGAGACCGGACGCAAGGCGCTCTACGTCAACGCCGCCTTCACCATCGAGATCGAGGGGATGGAGAAGTCCCGCTCCGACGCGCTGCTGGCGCACCTCTACGCCCAGGCGGCGATTCCGGAATACCAGTGCCGATTCAGGTGGGAGGCCAATTCGATCGTCTTCTGGGACAACCGCGCGAGCCAGCATTACGCCGTGTCGGACTACTGGCCGATGGTTCGGCGTATGGAGCGGGTGACGGTCATCGGCGATCGACCCTACTAGCGGTCTTCGCCGGTGATGGCGCGTAAAGCCGAGGTGCTCGAGAGCTTCATTCGAGTGTCCTGGAGGTCCCTGCGCACAGCATGTTCGGGCTGGCGCTCGATCGCTGGAGCGAGGGAGAGGCGAGGCTGAGTTTCGTCGCCGGCGCGGCAAGCCTGTGTCCCGCGGGCGACGTGCACGGCGGCGTGGTCGGGCTGTTGCTGGAGCCGGCGGCGATGTTCGCCCTGATGACCGTCCTGCCGGAGGACCGTTCCGCCGTGACGGCGGATTCCACACCCAGTTGATCCGGCCGATCCGCGCCGGCCGCAGCCTCGCGTTCTGCGAGGCTGCGGCGCTCGTGGACGGCGAGAACTGCGCGTTGGCGCGGATGACCAAGGCGATCGTCGCTCCGCGCCCCTGACGGAGCGGCTACTGGTCGTAGGCGATCAACCGCTTGACGACTTGGCAGCCGCCGTTGGTGAGTGGCGAGAGGATCAATTCCTCGCCGGGGCCGTTGCGCGACTGCAGGACGGCGACTGCGCCCAGGCCCTCGATGAAGGTCCAGTCCTTGAAGTCATCGCGGATTTCGGCGCAGCCTCGCTCGGGCTGGGCGTAGACCATGGCGTAGGAGACATCGCATTTGCCGGAGCCCTTTGGCGCGGCTTGCAGGCTGACGACCATCTGGCCATCTGACAACGTCTCGGTGAGTGTCGCTGCAGCCACGCCGCCGTTCGGCGCGTCTTTCGAATAGACCGTGATGAAGGCGTACGCCTCGTCATGCGGCTCGATCACCTTCACCCATCGGTCGACCGCGCCGATGCAGTCCTTCACACCGACGTCGACGAACGCCTGGCCGAGCCGCGTCGTGGCCTGCGGCGGATCGGCGAACGCACCGCCGGCGCCAATCAAGGCGGCGAGACCCGCGGCGAGGGATTTCGTGTTGCGCCCCATATTCTCTTCCCTTTGCGATCCGCAGAGCCTCTCTCGCTCCGTTTGGGGCGTCAATAGGGATGGAAATTGCGAAACGCAATATATCATCTTTGCGAAACGCATGGGTAAGGATCGTGCTCGTGGGACTTTGGACGGGCTTGGAGGATTCAGCGGGCGGGGGCGCCTCGTTCCAGGTCGTCCGTTACGCAGCCGCCACCTCACGGGCGGCGGCGCGAAAGTCGTAAGGGGTGGCGTCGGCGCAGTCTGGCCATCGATCCGTCGCCACCCAATAGTCAACAAGGCCGAGCTTTCCACAGAGGGTGATGAAGCGCGGATCGTCAATCATCGCCCTGTTCGCAGGGCGGAAGATGACCCCGGAGTTGACGCCGTCCACGGGACTGGGCCCGTCCGGATCCCAGATCTGATCGAAAGCCGTAGCCTCCGCCAGCTCGAACGCGGCCTCGGTAAATCCCGCGGCGTGCATCGCGACAATCGTCTGCAGGTGAACAGCGCCGGTCCGCTCGAGGCTCTCCCGCGCCTGCGTCAGCTGGCTGGACCAATAGTCCGGATCCTCCCGGCGCATGCGGGCCAGCGGCTCCACGGCCTCGCGCCAGAACGGTGGGCGCTCGGCGCCCAGGTGCGCGCGGATCATGTCGAAGCGCGCCCAGTCGCGGCCCGACGCGGTCCAGAAGCCGGCATAGAAGGCCACCAGTTCGGAGCGTGGCCAGCGGGCCAGGAGATGCTCCCAGAGCCGTCCGCCATCGTCCGGCTCTCCGGCCGCGCAGAGGGCGGACACATATTGGGTCGCCACCCGCACCTCGAGCGGGTTGAGTTCATAGGCGAGGCGGGCGTGGCGCTCGGCCTCGGCCATCCGCCCGACGATCTGGCAGAAGCGCGAATGGAAGGAGAGCACTTCCGGATCCTGCGGCGCCGCCTGAAGGGCCCGCTCCTGCAGGGCTTCGCGCGCGGCGTGGCGGCCGAACGGCTCGAGATAGCTGAGCGCCTGGTAGGCCAGGCCCATGGCCGGATCGAGCGCGAGGGCGGTACCAGCGGCGAGGGTCGCGGACTCGCGGTCGCCGGCCCGGTTGGCCTCACTGTCGCCAAAGCGCAGCCACCACGCCCGTTCGATCGCCAGCGCGCCCCAGGCCCGGGCGAAGGTGGGCGCCGCCGCGACCACCTCCCCCAGCAGGTCGAATGCGCGCGCCCGCCCTGGCGCATCGAGCGAGCCCTCCACGAGCAGGGCGCGGGCCTGCAAGTAGCGGTCATAGACGGCGGGATCGATCGGGGGCGGCTTGAGCGGCGCAAGAGCCACCTGCAGGGCGGCGGCCACCGCGCTGGCGATCTCGTCCTGGACGGCGAAGATATCGGTCAGTTCCCGCTCGAACCGATCCGACCAGGCGATGGTCTGGTCGTGACACTCCACCAGCTGGGCGGAAATACGCACGCGCTGGCCGTTACGCCGGACCGATCCATCCAGAACGTGGCTCGCGCCCAGGGCGAGGCCGACGTTGGCCGCATTCTTGTGCGGTCCGCGGAATTGGAAGCTCGAGGCGCGGCCGATGATCTTCAGGCCCTCGGCGCGCGACATGTACTGCTGGATCTCCTCGGAGACGCCGTCGGAGAACCAGCCCATGTCCTCGCCCTCGCAGAGGTTGTCGAAGGCGAGTACGGCCAGGACCGGCGGTCGCGTGGAAGGCGCCGACGGAGGCAGTGGCAGGGGCGGGGGCGCGGGAGCGGCCAGCCGGTGTTCCCCCTCGGCGATCTGCGCGAGCAGACGATAACCGACGCGCGGAATGGTCTCGATGGAGAAGGCGCCGCTCTTCTCACCAAGGCGCCTCAGGCGCCCAATGACGCGGTTGAGGGCGTCCTCGCCCACGACGACGCCGGCCCAGCATTGGGCGAGCAGGTCGTCACGGGACCGGATCGCGCCGGCGACGCCGCCAAGGGCGACAAGGCCCTGCATGACCCGCGGCTCGAGGATCCACTGCCGTCCGTCGGCAGCGACGACGCTGCGCTGCGCCGGCTGCACGAGAACCGTCCCGACGCGCAGGTCCGGCTCGTGCGCCAAATCGATGCGGCCGCTTCGGGGCGGCGTCGATGTCTCGGCCATGAATTGCAAGTCGAGCCCGTGCGTAAATGCACCCTTGATAAGGGGGCTCACGGATGATGCAAGGCCAAGACAAGACGGAAAAACTTTAGAGATCGCCCCGCGCCCGGGACGACGAGGGTGAAGGAGGACCGGCGGGGTCGTTTTGGGGGACCGCCCCGCCGGGATCATGTGGTCAGTTCAGCGATCGGCGACCTGGGTGAGACCGGTCGGGGCCCGGGTTTCGAGGCGCGCCACTTCCGGAGTATCGAGCCGGGCGACCGCGTCGTGGACGACCGTCTTCATGCATCCGAGGTAGACGTGGCGGCCCTGGAGATCGTGGTTGGAGGGCTCGCCGCCGCAGATCGTGTCTGCAGCGTTGCTGATCCGCTGATAGGCGACCCGGGCGCCGCTCGCATGGCCAAGGTCGAGGTCGCTGAAGCTGACCTTGATGGACATGGTTTCCACCGGAGGGCCGGCAAGCGCCGGAGCGGCCGCGCCGAGGATGGCGACGGCGGCGACGGCGGTGAAGAGCTTGAACATCTTGGGCTTCCTTCCGAGTTTTTGTCCGAAGCGCCTCGCTTCGAACGCTCGTACGGAGCGCTTTTGCGACCTGACCCGACAGGACGACGAGCCGACGGTTTGCCGATCGTTTGCCGATTTCTCTCGCTGACCTTGGTGCGGCCGACACCGGCGACGCAAGCTGTGAAGAATTAACTACAGAGACGCGAAGTTCCTCGTCGCATTTCGGCCTCTGCCGCCGCGTTTGTGGTTATCGAGCCGAGGGCGTCGGCGCGGCTTCGGCCTGCACGGGGGCGACGTCGCGCGTAAGCTCCTCGAAGAGCGTGCGGTAGTGGACCATACCCTGGCGCAGGTCCTCCGTCGTGGCCTGGCCGGCAGTGTGGCGCGTCGCGACTTCGTGGGCGGCGCGATAGCTCTCCACCACGACGGGGTGGTCGACGCTGATATCGGCTGCGCGCTGGTCGAAGTCGGCGACCGGATAGCCACGCGCCTTCATCACGTCCCCGACCAGGACGTCCGCGTGAACGACCGATGCCGCCGGATCGTCGACGAACTCCGCCTGGACCCTGGTCCAGGCGTCGCCGAACCGGGCGCGGTCCTCAGGTGACAGATCACGCAAGGGCAGGGCGGCGACACGAGCCTGGCGCTCGCGCAGCTCCGCCTCGGCCTTGCTGCGGCTGCCAGTCTCCTCGACCGCACGGCCGTATTCAGGCCCGAACCGGTCGCGCAGCTTTCCGGTCTGCTCCCGGCGACGCCAGACCAGGAACGCGGCCACCAGCAGGACAATGATGACGACGACGGCGATCACGATCGCGGTGGTGTTCATTCCGTTCTTCTCCGATCGGTACGGAAACGGAACGAGCTTGTGTGAAGCGCAGTTCCGGGGGCCAGCCCCAGGATCGCGAGCGGACCGCCCCGGCGCAGCCGTCAGCGCGCGGCCCTGGCGCGCATGCCGACGACCCGTCGTGATGCATTCAGATCGATCACCATGTCCGCGCGGTTGGGCATCTCGTGGTCGAGCCAGCGGGCTATGCGCTCATAGTGCTGGATGAAGCGGCCGACCTCCTCGTCGGACATCACGGCGCTTCCGGCGCCGGTCTCGCGCAGCTTGCGCTCCTGCTGGAGACGCCAGTCGAGGATCACCTCGAAGCTCGGCGGCCGGAACATGACCAGGTGATCGATACGGCCGAAGAGGTCCTGGTAGGGCCCAGCGAGGGCATCGTTGACGTAGCGCCGCCAGAGCGCGTCGGGGTCGCGCTCGGCCTCGAGGGTGTTCACGGGCTGGACAAGGTCCGCAGCGGGCTGGGGACGCGCGCCCACGCACCACCCCTCGAAGATCACCACCTGGACGGGACCCTGGATCACTCGCCACTCGGCCTCCGGAGCCCGGTCGTCCTTCGCCTTGTCGAACCAGGGCAGGGCCACGCCGCGGGCGCCGGCCAGCTCGGCGATGAGACGCGCGCCTAGAGCAGGGTCATGGGTGCCGGGAGGGCCCCGGGTGACCAACAGCGGATGGACGGTGCGAGCCAGGCGTTCCCGTTCGGACCGCCCGAGATAGAGATCGTCCAGACCCAGCACGGCGACGACTACGCCGGCCTGGTTCAGTAGCAGCTCCACTGTCCGCGCGGCGGTGGTCTTTCCCGAACCCTGGGGACCGCATAGTCCGACCACCAGCGGCCGCCCCGCGACGGGCAGGCGCCGCAGGACCGACTGGGCGATCGGCGCGTGCAAGGTCTCGACGAGCGCGGCGAATTCCACCGGCAGCCGCTCGCGCACAATGAAGTCCTGCAGTGTCTGCGGCGCGGCCATGCCTGGCGCTTAGCGGAAGGTCGGCCGCCTGGCGACAAAGGACGGTGGGGCGGACGTGGGGGGACGCGACGAGGCTTGCGCGGGCGCCGTTTCTTGGCGAACGAGCACCCGGGCGTCGCTCACGCGCGAGCGCCCGTCGCGTCCCCTCCACCCGGGCGGCGGGCCGCTGCCGCCCGGTCAGCGGGCGCTCGAACAAGCGCCGGCCGCTGAACTGGACGGTCCGAGGATGGACGCGGCAGGATGAACGAAAGGGGAGGCGGGTTGGTCATCTGCCGTTCATCTTCGGCCGTGAAGCTTGACCGATCGGGCAGAAATCCAAAGCCGCATCATGGCCTTCCGGCTGGCTGGCCGAGAGAGGCGCAAACGGTGGAGAGCGGCGCTGGGTCTTTATCCGACGGACCGGGAACTCGCCGGCGGATAGACGCGGACGCCGGACGATCCGACGTCCGCGTCCGACGTCAGCCGTCGAGGAAGCCGACCACCTCGGCGATGCGACCCTCGCGGTCGAGACGCACGACATCCGTGCCGCCGGCGACCCGCGCGCCGTCCGGGCCGCCGAGGGTCCAGGAAAAGCGCACGAAGGGACCGTGGCCGTCCGCCGCGCCGGTCAGGGCGAAGTCGTGACCCGGGAAGCGGCCCCGAACCGCGTCGATCATGCTCGCGACGCCCTCGGGGCCGTCGCCGGCCATCAGGGGATCGACGTAGCGTGCTTCGATCGACCAGCCTTCGGCGATCATGCGCCGCCGCCGGTCGGCGTCGTCTTCGTTCCACACCGCCAGGTACTCTTCGGCAATGGTCATGGGATCGGCGATCGTCTTGGGATAGGTCATGTCCGAGGCTCCTCATCAGGGGACGAGGGGAGACTGGGACGGACCGGGGTCGCTGGCGATTACCTGGGAGGTAATGGGTCCGCCCCCTGACCTGGCCTAGACTGGCGTCATGAGCATGGGTGTCGAAATCACTGTGGGGGGCGTGTTGCGCGACTGGCGGCGGCGCCGGCGCTTCAGCCAGCTCGACCTCGCCGGCGAGGTCCAGGTCTCCAGCCGCCATCTCAGCTTCGTCGAGAGCGGCCGCGCCGGAGCGAGCCGCGAACTCCTCCTCCGCCTGGCCGAAGGGCTGGAAATGCCCTTGCGCGAACGCAACCGACTACTCCTGGCGGGGGGATATGCTCCCGTGCATGCCGAACGGCCGTTGGACGCGCCCGACATGGGGGCGGCCCGAGCCGCGGTGGACGCTGTGCTGGCCGGTTGCGAGCCGTATCCGGCGATCGCCGTGGATCGTCGCTGGACGCTCATGGCGGCCAACGCTGCGACTGGGCGCCTGATGACGGGCGTGGCGGACGCCGTGCTGGAGCCGCCAGTCAACGTCCTGCGCCTGAGTCTCCACCCGGACGGACTGGCCGGACGGATCGAGAATCTCGCTCAGTGGAGGCGCCACGTGCTGCACCGCCTGAAGGTGCAGGCCGAGGCGAGCGGGGATCCGGTGCTGCTCGAGCTCCACGCCGAACTCTCCGCCCTGCCGGGACAGGGCGGGACGCCGCCGGCGCCGCTGGACGCTATCGCCACGCCACTGCGCCTGCGAGACGGGGCCGGGCGCACACTCAACCTCATCAGCACGACCACGGTATTCGGCGCCGCAAACGAGGTGACCCTCTCGGAGCTGACGCTGGAGTGCTTCTATCCCGCGGACGAGGCGACCCGGCGCGCGTTTCTTGGGCGAGGGTAGCCCCAGAGGGGGAGGGACAAGGAGAAGGCCAATCGAGCGTGGACCCGCGACACCGGGCCACCTTCCCCTGCCCGGACGGTTAGCTTGAACCTCCCGCGGTGCGAAGCCACATTGCCCCTCGAAGGAGAGGCCGCCTGCTCGTCAGGAGGCTGATCACAGCGGCGGTCCGATACGGCGCACGATCGGACCGGCAGGCCGCAGATCACTCGAACGATGCCGGCATCGCGGATGCGACACCGCGGCCGGCCGGAGTACCCCGTCTATGACGTCTATCAACACGATACCTGTGCTGCCGCTGCGGGACATTGTCGTTTTCCCGCACATGGTGGTGCCGCTCTTCGTCGGTCGCGAAAAGTCGGTGCGAGCCCTCGAGGAGGTGATGAAGGGCGACAAGGAGATCCTGCTCGTCACCCAGAAGGACCGTGACCAGGACGATCCCACGCCTGGCGACATCTATGAAGTCGGCGTCCTCGCCACCGTGCTGCAGCTGCTCAAACTGCCCGACGGCACGGTCAAGGTGCTGGTGGAGGGCAAGTCGCGCGCCGCCGTGCTGCGCTTCACCGACCGTGACGCCTATTACGAGGCGGATATCGCCGCGATCGAGGACCAGGGCGGGGAGGCCCACGAGGCCGAAGCGCTCAGCCGCGCGGTGGTCGAGCAGTTCGACAACTACGTGAAGCTGAACAAGAAGATCCCGCCCGAGGCGCTCGCGGCGATCCCGCAGATCACCGATCCGGGCCGGCTGGCCGACACCATCGCCGCCCATCTGGCGGTGAAGATCGCCGACCGTCAGCAGCTGCTGGAGATCTTCAACGTCTCCAAGCGCCTGGAAAAGGTCTTCGCCCTTATGGAAGGCGAGATCAGCGTCCTGCAGGTCGAGAAGAAGATCCGCAGCCGCGTCAAGCGCCAGATGGAGAAGACGCAGCGCGAGTACTACCTGAACGAGCAGATGAAGGCGATCCAGCGCGAACTGGGCGAGCAGGACGACTCGCGCGACGAGCTGATCGAACTCGAAAAGCGCATCAAGAAGACCAAGCTGTCGAAGGAAGCGCGGACCAAGGCCGAGAGCGAGCTCAAGAAGCTGCGCAACATGAGCCCGATGTCCGCCGAATCGACGGTGGTGCGGAACTACCTCGACTGGCTGCTATCGATCCCGTGGGGCAAGGCCAAGGCCAAGCCGATCGACATCGCCGAGGCCGAGCGGATCCTCGACGAGGACCACTATGGCCTGGAGAAGGTCAAGGAGCGGATCCTCGAGTATCTGGCCGTTCAGGCCCGCACCGGCGCCCTGAAGGGCCCCATCCTCTGCCTCGTCGGCCCGCCCGGCGTTGGCAAGACCTCGCTCGGCCGCTCGATCGCCAAGGCCACGGGGCGCGAGTTCGTGCGCCTCTCCCTCGGTGGCGTGCGTGACGAGGCCGAGATCCGCGGCCACCGCCGCACCTACATCGGTTCGATGCCTGGCAAGATCGTCCAGTCGATGAAGAAGGCCAAGACCACCAACACCTTCTTCCTGCTGGACGAGATCGAGAAGATGGGCGCCGATTGGCGCGGCGATCCCTCGTCGGCCCTGCTGGAGGTGCTGGATCCGGAGCAGAACGTCAGCTTCAACGACCATTACCTCGAGGTCGACTACGACCTGTCGAACGTGATGTTCGTGACGACGGCGAACTCGCTCAACATGCCCCAGCCTCTGCTGGACCGCATGGAGATCATCCGCATCCCGGGCTACACCGAGGCGGAGAAGATCGAGATCGCCAAGCGGCACCTGCTGCCCAAGCTGGCCAAGGACCACGGCCTGAAGGAAGGCGAATGGATCGTCCCCGACGAGGCCATCCGTGACCTGATCCGCTACTACACGCGGGAGGCTGGCGTCCGCTCGCTCGAGCGCGAACTGGGCAACCTGGCCCGCAAGAGCGTACGCGACATGGCCAGGGACGGCCTGCTCAGCGTCACGATCGACGAGGCGCGTCTGGACAAGTACGCCGGCGTGCGCCGCTTCCACTACGGAGCGACAGACGAGGCTGACCAGGTGGGCATCGTCACGGGTCTGGCATGGACCGAGTTCGGCGGCGACATCCTCACCATCGAGGCGGTCAAAATGCAGGGCAAGGGCCGGATGCAGATCACCGGCAACCTCAAGGAGGTGATGAAGGAATCGATCTCAGCGGCGGCGTCCTACGTTCGCTCGCGGGCCCCGGCCTACGGGATCAAGCCGATCGTGTTCGACAGAACCGACGTGCACCTGCACGTGCCCGAGGGCGCCACGCCCAAGGACGGTCCGTCGGCCGGCGTGGCCATGGCCACGGCGATCATCTCGGTTCTCACCGGCATCCCGATCCGCAAGGACCTGGCGATGACCGGCGAGATCACCTTGCGCGGTCGCGTCCTGCCGATCGGTGGCCTCAAGGAGAAGCTGCTGGCGGCCCTGCGCTCGGGGATCAAGACGGTGATGATCCCGATCGAGAACGCCAAGGACCTCGTCGACGTGCCCGAGGCGGTGAAGTCAGCCCTGGAGATCGTGCCGGTGTCCACCGTGGACGAGGTGCTCGACCGGGCGCTGATCCGGCGGATCGAGCCGATCGAATGGCGCGACGAGGACGAGACGCCCGACGTCCGGCCCTCGCCGCCGAGCGATGACAGCATCGGTGGCCTGGTGATCACTCACTAAGGATCCTGACATTCCGATCCCTTCGCGGCCGCGCCCCTTCCCGGGCGCGGCCGTTTTCTTTGTGGGTGGACGGAGTGATTCGCAGCTTGTTCGGGCTTGCCGAGCTCTGGTCGACGCGCAAGGGCCCGCGACAATTCGCCTTGACGCCTAAAGTTTGATCGATATTGTTCGGATTGTGGCAAACAGCCACGAAGGCTGTCCAGGAAAACACATCATGGTGAAATTGCACCTAGCAGCAGCGGCGGTGAGTGTTCTCGCTCTCGCCGGCGCGAGCGTGGCGAACGCCTCCGCCACCTCCGGATCTGTCTGGATCAATCAGTCCAGCGACAGCGCCGCCACGATCCCGAGCGGGACCCCTGACGCGACGTTCTCGCCCGGGGCGATCAACTACAGCTCGTCGGGCGGCTATACGATCGGCGCATTTCTCAACAACCCGACATTCTCGAATGAGTCCTCGGCATTCATCGCAGCCGGCGGTTCGAACACGCCCCTGACGGGGAACACGTTCATCGACATCACTGGCACAGTCGGGCTCAAGTCCGGCGCCAATACCTTCGTTGTCGGCCATGACGACGGTGTCGTCCTCAACATCACCGGCTTCGGCACGGTGGTGAATGCGCCCGGTCCGACCGCATTCAGCACGTCGCCGTTCACGGTGACCAATCCCGGGCCCGCGGGCAATTTCGCCTTCAATCTCCAATATGTCGAGTGCTGCGGCCCGCCCGCTGACCTGGACTTCTCGATCAACAACGTCACCGTGGGCGTGCCCGAGCCCGCCGCGTGGACGATGATGATCCTCGGCCTGGGCCTCCTCGGCGCGACCCTGCGCCGTCGCCAGGCGACGCTGGTCTGAGCTGAACAGATCGAGGGGTTCAACCCCAACGCGGCAGCGGCCGCGCCCTTACCGGGCGCGGCCGTTTTCGTCGTCGGCGCAAAGGTCTTTCCTTCGGCGATGTTGCGCGCTCTAAACGCGCTCGCGTGGGCGGCTAGCTCAGCTGGTCAGAGCGCCTGGTTTACACCCAGGAGGTCGGGGGTTCGAACCCCTCGCCGCCCACCATGCCCGCGGCAGAGCGTCGGATGGGTTCCTGTCCCTTTGGGAGACATGTTTGGCCGGTTGGGGGTCTGCGAGGCGGTTGCATTGGGAATCAGTAATCGCACGCACTGAGTCCTGTGAACCGACGGGCGCGAGGATGCCGCCCAGACTGATGGCGCCCGCGATCCGGGTCGGCACCCTGCGCCTGGAGGCCGGGCGATGAAGTTGCTGGTGGTAGAGGATGACCGGGAGACCGGCGCCTATCTGAAAAGAGGCCTGTCCGAGGCCGGCCACACCGTGGACGTGGCGGAGAGCGGGCGCGAAGGCCTCTTCCTCGCGGCGGGCGAGGCCTATGATGTCGTCGTCCTCGACCGCATGCTACCGCATACAGATGGGATGACGGTCTTGCGCACCCTTCGCGCGTCGGGCGTGCGCACGCCCGTGCTCCTGCTCACAGCCCTGGGGGGGATCGACGACCGCGTGGAGGGGCTGGAGGCCGGCGCGGACGACTACCTCGTCAAGCCGTTCGCGATGGCCGAGCTCCTGGCGCGGCTCAACGCCCTGGCGCGTCGTCCGCCAACCCAGGACATCCCGGCGGTGCTGCAGGTGGCGGACCTGAAGCTGGATCGTCTCACGCGCAGCGTCACCCGAGGCGGGGCGAGGGTGGAACTGCAGCCCCGTGAATTCCAGCTCCTCGAATATCTGATGCGGAACGCCGGCCGCGTCGTCACCCGCACCATGCTGCTCGAAAGCGTCTGGGACTTCCACTTCGACCCGAGGACGAACATCGTCGAGACGCACATGAGTCGGCTCCGCGCGAAGATCGATCGCGGTCGTGCGAACGAGCTGATCCACACGGTGCGCGGGGCCGGATACTGCCTGCGCGAGCCGGACTGATGTTCCGGTCCACCAGCGTCCGACTGGCGGCGTTGTACACCGTGGCCTTCGCCCTCGCGGTGGTAGTCCTGGGCGCCTCGATCCTGTTCACCACGCGCGCTCATCTTCGGCAGCAGTTCGACGCCAGGCTGGAGGTCGAGGCTTCGGCGCTGGCCCAGGAATTCCGCGCGGAAGGACTTTCGGGCGTCGCCCAGGCGGTTGTGGAGCGTGACCGCATGGCCGGCGCCCTGGACTATGGGCTTTGCACGGCGGACGGGCGACCGGTCGCGGGACGCCTGGCCGGGTCACATCCGCCGCTCGGCTGGTCGAGGATGAGAATCGTGCAGCCGGACGGCGACGTGGGGTTCATCCGCGTCCTGTCCACCCAGCTGCCGCAGGGCTACCGCCTGGTCGTGGGAACCGACGACGAGCAGAACGACGCCTTCGAGAGCAACATGATCCAGGGGTTCGCCTGGGCCCTCGCCGGCGTCGTCATCCTCGGCGCCCTTGGCGGATACGCCCTCAGCCATGGCGTCCACCGCAGGCTCGCCGCCATGACCGGCGCGGCGGAGGCGATCATCGATGGCGACCTCGCCAGACGCATCCCCCTGAGCGGCTCGGACGACGACCTTGACGCCCTGGCGTCCACCTTCAATCGGATGCTCGAGCGCATCGCCGCTCTCATGGAAAGCCTGCGCCAGGTCTCGAACGACGTCGCCCACGACCTGCGAACGCCGCTCACCCGGTTGCGCCAGCGCCTGGAGGCGAGCCGGCTCGCCCCCGCAAGGGAGGAGCGGAGCGAGGCGATCGCCGGGGCGATCGAGGACGTGGACGCCATACTGGAGACTTTCGCCGCCCTTCTGCGGATCGCGCAGATCGAAGGCGGCGCGCGACGCGCAGCCTTCCGGCCGCTGGATCTGTCCGTCGTCGTCGGGACCGTGGTTGACGCCTTCGCGCCCTCGGCGGAGGACGCAGGCCAGTGTCTGACGCTCTCCGCAGAGCCGGGCGGCCTGATCGAAGGCGACGCCGAGCTGCTCACCCAGATGACAGCCAATCTGGTGGAGAACGCCCTGCGCCATGCGGGGAACAAGGCGCAGATCCTCGTGGAAGTCCGTCGCAAAGGTCCCAGCGCCGAGGTCGTGGTCGCGGACAACGGGCCAGGCGTCCCGGAGGCCGAGCGCGAGCGGATCCTGGACCGGTTCTACCGCCTCGAACGCAGCCGCTCGACGCCAGGTGACGGACTCGGCCTCGCCCTGGTGGCTGCGGTCGTGCGGCTGCATGGCGCGACGCTGCGTCTGGAAGACGCCGCGCCGGGCCTGCGGGTAAGGGTGTCGTTCGGCGCGCCGGCGGATGGGGCGACATTGGCGTTTCTCAACCTTGCAGACATCTCTCGCTCACCCGATGCGGGCTAAGGCCCGCTGATGACGGCGGTCGCCCCACCTTCAGATCGCGACGGCCCCAAGGCTGACCGAGCCACGGCGATCCGCCTGGGTCGCGGCCTCCAGGGCCTGCTCGCCGCGAGCATGATGGTCCTGGCGGGCTGTTCCGCCTACCGACCCCTGCCGCTGCCTGTCGGTCCGGACCTCGGCGCGAACGTGGACTCCATGCGGATGGATGTCTCGCGCCTGGAATTGGCGCCGCTGAAGCCCGTGCGGATCGATCCGAGCCACGGCTTAACGCCGCTCGCGGTTGCGGTCCTGGCGGTGCTGAACAATCCCGACCTGCGGGCGAAGCGCGCTGCTCTCGGGGTTTCCGGCGCAGAGGTGTTCGCCGCCGGGCTGCTGCCCGATCCGCAGCTCGGGCCCAACGTGGCCAAGCCGATCGCGGGCGTCGACAAGTATACAGGATACGGAGTTTCACCCACCATCGATCTGGCGGGGCTGCTCGCCGTCGCGGACAACAAGCGCGCGGCGCAGTTCACCGCCCGCCAGGCGCATCTGGATGTGCTGTGGGCGGAGTGGTCGACCGCGCAGCAGGCTCGCATGCTGGCTGAGACCGTTTTGGCCAACGAGGCGCGGGCGAAGCTGCTCGACCGCATCCTGAAGGCAGCGAGCGAACGCGCTGGAAATTCGACCCAGGCTGCAGGCCGTGGCGACCTGGCTGGGCCGGCGGCCGCAGCGGACCTGGGCGCCCAGCTCGACGTGCAGGCCCAGCTCGCGGCCGCGCAGCTTGCGGCCGCCCAGGCGCGCCGGGATCTCAACGCCCTGCTCGGGCTCGAGGCTTCGGTGAAGGTTCCGCTCGTGGAGGAGTCGCAACCGCGCGGCTACGACCAGGCGGAGGTGACGCAGCGCCTGTCGGCGCTTTCCACCGTGCGCCCCGACCTCCTGGCCCTTCAGGCCGGGTATGGCGCCCAGGACGTCGGTCTGCGCAAGGCGATCCTGGCGCAGTTCCCGCTGACGTCGATCGTTTTGGCCTACGCGACCGACCCGACGCCGACCACCACCGTCGGGCTGTCGGCGCTGCTGGCACTGCCAATCTTCAACGGCAACCGAGGTCAGGTGCGGGTGCAGGACGCAACGCGCTCCCAGCTTCGGGCCGAGTATCAGGCGCGGCTGGACCAGACGAACGCAGAGGCCGCCTCAGCCTTCGCCAACCTCGCCGCAGCGCGCGCCCAGGCCCAGGTGCTGCGCACCGAACTCCCGCGGCTCGAAGCCCTGATGGGAGCAGCGCCTGACGCGTTCGCGCGGCAGGACATCGACAGCCAGACCTATCTGACCCTCCTGCAATCGGTGATCTCGCGCGAGACGGACCTGCAGGACCGTGAACTGGCGGTTCGAGTCGCCGAGATCCAGCTCGAAACGACCCTCTTTCTCCCCCCATCCGACCAGAGGGCCGCGCCATGACCCGCAGGAGCATGATCCTTTACGCGGGGGGCGCTCTACTGATGGCGGCCGTCATTACGCTCGTGGTCACGCAGCGTCTCAAGGGGGGCGGCGAGGACGATGCGGGGGACGTCACGCCCACCGCCACCGTCACCGCCGTCCCGGTTCGTCGGGAGCCACTCCAGGAGCTCGCCAGCGTCTATGGACTGGTGCAGGCCGACCCGGCGGGGGTTTTCACCATCGCCGCGCCGCGGCCGTTGATCGTCCTGCGCGTACTGGTCCGGCCGGGCCAGGTCGTCGCCGCCGGCCAGCCCGTGGCGGAAGTGGCGAACGCGCCGGCGGCGGAGCTCTCCTGGCGCCAGGCCGCCGACGCCGTGACCTTCGCCCAGAAGGACCTCGACCGGGTGCAGCGGCTGTACGACCAGCACCTCGTCGCCTCGGACCAACTCGACGCGGCGCGCAAGACCCTCGCCGACGCCCAGGCGGCGCTGACCGCGCAACGGAAACAGGGTGCGGACGCCCAGCATCAGACGCTTGCGGCTCCGGCTGCGGCCATTGTCACCAGCGTGCCGGCGAACCCAGGGGATCACCTGGCCCAGGACGCCCCCGTGATCGTGCTGGCGCGTCAGGGCGCAGTGACCGCGAGGCTGACCCTGGAGCCCTCGGCCACCCAGTTCGCCTCCGGCCAGGCGGTCACCCTGAGGCCAGTCTGGGGTGGGCCGACGATCGCCTCGCACCTGACGCAGGTGGCCCACGCGGCTGATCCGGCCAGCAAGACGGTGGACGCGGTGGCGCCGATCGGCAGCGGCGCGGCCCCGCCGATCGGCTCGGCCGTGGAAGCGGAGGTGGTGACGGGGGTTCACGACGCCCTGGTGGTGCCACGCAATTCGGTCGTCTTCGACGAGACCGGGACCCACGTCTTCACCATCGCCGGCGGCAAGGCCCACCGGGTGTTCGTGAAGGTCGGTCGCGACCACGGGGATGATGTGGAGGTCGAGGGGCCGCTCACCGCAGGGCAACCTGTGGCGGTGCAGGGCGCCTATGAGCTGCAGGACGGCATGGACGTGAAGGTCGCCGCCCGATGAACCTCGCCGCTGCGGCGTCGAAGCGCCGACGCTCGCTTCTCACCCTGCTCGGCGTCCTCGTCGCCGGCGGCATACTGACCGCGTTCCTGATGCCCGTGGGACTGTTTCCCACGGTGCTGTTTCCGCGCATCGCGGTGACCATCGACGCGGGAGACCGCCCGCCCGATCAGACGGAAGTCGTGGTCACGCGGCCGGTGGAGCAGGCCCTGCGCGCCATCCCCGGCGTGCAGGACGTGCGTTCCACCACGAGCCGAGGTTCGACCGAGATCTCGATCAACTTCGCCTGGGGATCCAATATGGATCTTGTCCTGCAGCGGGCCGAGGCGGCGCTGACTCGCGCGCAGCAGACGCTGCCGTCCGGCGTCACTTTCTTCACCCGGCGCATGGACCCGACGGTCTTCCCGGTGGCCGCCTACAGCCTGACCTCGGCCCGGGCCACGCCGGTCGAGCTTCGCCGCTTCGCCGACTTCACCCTCGCGCCTGTCCTTTCGACCGTGGACGGTGTCGCGAAGGTGGAGTCCCAGGGCGGCGCCCCGGGGGAATTCCGCATCACGGCCGATCCGGCGAAGCTGTGGGCTTATGGGCTCTCGCTCGCCGACGTCGCCACGGCGGTCTCGGGCGCAAACGTGCTGACCTCGGTCGGCCGAGTGCAGGACCAGGGCCAGCTTCTGCTCGTCCTCACCGTGTCCACGCTGTCGGATCCTCGCGTGATCGAGAACGTGGTCGTCAAGACCGTCAATGGGGGGGTGATCCGCGTCGGCGACGTCGCCACCGTCACCGCCGCGCCGGCGCCGCAATGGATCCGGGTCACCGCCGACGGCCGCGACGCCGTCCTGGTGAACGTTTACCAGCAGCCGGGCGGCAATACGGTCAAGATCACCCAGGAGATAAAGACCGCGCTGGCGAAGGTGAAAGGGCAGGGGCCGGCCGACCTGCACATCAAGGCCTGGTACGACCAGAGCACCCTGATCCTCGATTCCGCCTCGGCCCTGCGCAACGCCATCATCATCGGCGTCATCCTGGCCGCCCTCGTCCTGCTCGTATTCCTGCGCAACTGGCGCGTGACGCTCGCCGCCGTGGTCGCGGTGCCCATGGTCCTGGCGGCGACGACCCTGGTGCTGAAGGCGCTGGGCCAGAGCTTCAACATCATGACCCTGGGTGGGATGGCGGCGGCCATCGGCCTGATCATCGACGACGCCATCGTCATGATCGAGCACATCGACCGGCGCTTCGCCCAGGCGAAGAACCGCGATCGCGCCACGATGGAGAGGGCGGTCTCCGAATTCATGAAGCCGCTCGTCGGCTCTTCCGCGGCCACCATCGTCATCTTCATCCCCTTGGCCTTCCTGACCGGGGTCACGGGCGCCTTCTTCAAGGCCCTGTCGATCACCATGGCCACGTCGCTGACGCTGTCGTTCTTCGTCGCCTGGTGGCTCGTGCCGGTGCTCGTCGAACAACTCGGCGGACGCCAGGCCAAGGTGGCCGAGCTCGATCCCAACGGCCGGATGCTCTCGCGGTACCGCAAGATGCTGGAGGGAGGGCTCGCGCGGCCCCTGATCCCGCTGACGATCGTCTGCGCGGTCGTCGGGCTGGGGGTGCTGGGACTGACGAATCTCGGGTCGGGCTTCATTCCCAAGATCGACGAGGGCGGCTTCATCCTCGACTATGTCGCGCCCCCCGGCATGTCGCTCACCGAGACTGACCGCCTGATGCGGCAGGTGGAGGCGATCATCCAGGCCACGCCCGACGTGGCGACCTACTCGCGGCGGACCGGCACGCAGCTCGGCGGAGGGCTCACCGAACCCAACACCGGCGACTTCTTCATCCTCCTCAAGGCGCACGGTCGCCGACCCATCGAGGAAGTGATGAACGAGGTCGCCGGAAAGGTGCAGGGGAACATCCCAGGCCTCCAGATCGAGACGGCCCAGCTGATGGAGGACCTGATCGGCGACTTGACCGCGGTGCCCGAGCCGATCGAGGTCAAGCTGTTCAGCGCCGACACCAGGCAGCTCGATGCCATGGGGCCGAAGGTGCAGGAGGCGATCCAGAAAATCCACGGGATCACCGAGACCAAGAGCGGGGTGGTGATCGCTGGAGACGGTCTGAATATCGCGGTGGATCCCGTCCGCGCGGAGCTCGAGGGCATCGACGCCGGCGAAGCCTCGCGCGAGATCTCCGACCAGCTGACGGGCAATGTCGCGACCCAGGTGCAGTCGGGCGTCAACCTCGTGAACCTGCGGGTCTGGACTCCGGTCGCCGACAGGATCCGCGTCGACCAGATCGGCGCCCTGATGCTCAAGTCGCCCGGGGACGGCCATCTTTTCCCGATCTCCCGCATCGCCTCGATCAAGCTCGTCACCGGGCAGGCGGAGATCGACCGCGAGAACATGCGCCGCATGGATGCGGTGACCGCGCGGGTCGTGGGCCGGGACGTCGGTTCGACCGCGGCCGAGGTCAGCAAGCTCGTCTCGCGACCGGGCTTCCTGCCAGCAGGCATGACCTTCGAGATGGGCGGCCTGTACGCCGAGCAGCGGGCCGCGTTCGAGGGCCTGGCGGTGGTGTTCGCCGCCGCCGTCGCCGCCGTCTTCGTGTTGCTGCTGGTGATCTACGAGAGCTTCCGCATTGCCGCGACGATCGTGATCATGCCCATCGCGGCGGCGACGGCCGTGGCCATCGGGCTTTGGCTCGCGAACGTCGAGCTGAACATCATGGCGCTCATGGGCATGACCATGATCCTGGGAATCACCACCGAGGTGGCGATCTTCTACTTCACTGAATACGAGGCCCTGCTCGCCGAAGGCGAAGCGCCCGGTCGGGCCCTCGTGGACGCCGGCGTCAACCGACTGCGACCCATCGCCATGACGACGCTTGCGGCGATCCTGGCCCTGGCGCCGCTCGCCCTGGCGCTTGGCGGCAGCGCGTCGATGGAGCGGCCCCTGGCCATCGCGATCATCGCCGGCCTGTTCGCCCAGGGCCCGCTCGTGCTGCTCGGCATGCCGGCGATCTATCGTCTCATCGGCGGACAGAGGGCGGACGAGGACCGCGCTCAGGCCGGGCAGGAGGCGACATAGGCGTCCAGGTCGCTGATCTGGGTATGGGCCTCGGCGCGCCTGACAGCATGCCCCCTCCGGTTTGGCTGCGTGGCTGTCGAACAGCTTTCGATTGGGAATAATCAATCTGCCGATGGGCAATAATCAATGTGTCCGCCGAGACACCGTCACTTCTCAGGGCTAGATGAAGCGAGACCTCGCCGCCTTGGCCACCTGTATCCGGACGCTCAGGCAGCCGGCCGCAGGGCGGGGACCGGGGTGGGTGTGGCAGCTGT
>DATBEN010000208.1:0-64989 GCA_036276055.1 Caulobacteraceae bacterium | reverse complement strand
TCGATGATCCGAACGGCCTGCGCCGCCTTCGCCTCCTCGCGGGTGGTCGGCGCGCGCGAGGCCAGTTCGCCGTCGACGGCGAAGGCGGCTCGCGCCATGTCCAGGGCGAGGACCTCGGCCTCCAGCGGATCGCGCGAATGCGCCAGGATCCTCGCCCTCGACGAGAGCGGGAGGAGGCGCTCGAGCGGCGGCAGGCTCGACGTCGCGAAACCCTGCGCCCGGAGCCCGGCCAGGCCTGACAGCGTCTCGTCGACGAGATCGGGCGCGAAGTGGAAGGCGACGCACCGATCCCCTGCTGCATGCTCGTGGCCGCATTGGAAACAGGTTCCCACCTCGCCCAGCAGCAGGGAGCCGGGCGTCATCAAGGCCCGGCCGCGATGGGAGCGATAGGTGAAGACTCCGTCCAGCACCGCGGCCACGGAGGTCCATGCGTGCTGCTCCTCGAAGGGGCGATCGCCGGGCCCCGCCGCGCAAACGACCACGGCCGCCCGCCATCCCTGCCCTTCAGCAATCGGAAGCGACCGCGTCTTGTCAGCCTCCAGGGCTTGTTCCGACATCCGCCGACCCAACCGTTTTCCCCAAGTCCCGGCGCAAGGGCCGCGCCATGATGCGCGCAGCCTCGCCTGGGAGAAGAACATGGCCTCGGTGACCGTAGAAAACGAGCTGGCTTGCCCCGCCGAACGGGCATGGGCGCTGCTTGCCGACTTCAGAAACCCGCACAGGGCGTTCGCCGGCGTGCTGACCGACGCCCGCGCCGAAGACGGCGGTCGCGTGGTGACCTTCGCAAACGGAATGGAGGTCCGCGAGATCATGGTCCATCTGGACGACGCCCGCCGCCGGGTCGCCTACGCTGTCGTCGGCGGCCGCTTCAGCCAGCACGCCGCCACCATGCAGATCGTGAAGAACGGCGGCGGCTGCCGGTTCCTCTGGACCAGCGATTTCCTGCCCGACGACGCTGCGCCCCTGGTGGAAGGGCTGATGCAACAGGGCGCGGCGGCGTTCGCCAGGGTCGCGGAGGGGCGGCCATGAGCGACCTGCCGTTCGCCCAGGGCGGGTGCGCCTGCGGCGCGGTTCGATACGCCGTGTTGAGCGCGCCGATGTTCACCCACTGCTGCCACTGCAAGGACTGCCAAAGGCAGACAGGCAGCGCCTTTGTGATCAACGCCTTGATCGAAACCGACCAAATCCGGTTGGACCGTGGCGCTCCCCTGCCCTTCCGGATGCCCACTTCGAGCGGCCACCCGCACGACATATATCGCTGCGCCGCCTGCGGAACGGCGCTGTGGAGCGACTATGGCGGGCGCTCAGGCCTGCGCTTCGTGCGCGTGGGCGCGCTGGACGAGCCCGAACGGGTTCCGCCTGACGTCCACATCTTCACCCGCTCCAAGCTTCCTTGGGTGGGCCTGCCGACGGATACGCCGGCCTGCGAGATCTATTATGACAGTGAACGGCTGTGGCCAGCGGCGGCGCTGGAACGTCTCCGCAAAGCGACACGGCCGCCTGACGACGGCCGGGATCAGGCGCTGCACCGATAGGGGTCATTGGGCGCGGTCAGCGCCGCACCGCTCCGCCGGATTGGAAAGGATCGCGACGGACGCATGAACGACGCCAGCATCGAAAATGGCGCCACGGGAGGCGCCGCCCTCCTGATCATCGACATGATCAATGACCTCGACTTCCCGGGGGCCGAGGGACTGATCGCCGAGATCGAGCCGGTCGCCGACGTCATCCTGAAGCTGAGGGACGAGGCCGACAGGCGAGGCGCGCCGGTCGTCTATGTCAATGACAACTTCGGCCAGTGGCATTCCGAGCGCTCGCGCCTCGTGGATCATTGCCGTCGGGCCGGAACGGCCGGGGCCAGGATGGTTGAGAGGCTCGCGCCCCGCGAGGACGATTACTTCGTGATCAAGCCGCAGCTCTCGGGCTTCTACGCCACGAACCTGCCAGTCCTGCTGCCGAAGCTCGGGGCCGACCGGGTGATCCTGACGGGCGTCGCAGCGGACATCTGCATCCTGTTCACCGCCGCGGATGCGCACATGCGCGAGTACGACCTCTGGATCCCCGGCGACGCGACGGCCGCCAACAGCCGCCAGCGCAAAGCCTGGGCGCTCGATATCATGCAGCAGGCATTTGGCGCGGAGACCCGGCCCACCGACGAGCTGGCGCTGGCCGATTGGCTCGCGGCCGGTCGCTGACCGCCGGATCAGGCAGGCTTCGTAGGTCGGGGCCGCGGCGCCGGCGCGATCAGGGCGAAGGCGCTCAAGGAGGCAGCGAGGCACGCGGCGGCCGCGACGAGCATGGCGGCGTGGAAGGCGGCGATGAGCGGCGCGCCCGCGGCGGCGAGCACCGAGCCCAACAGGGCGGTGGCGACCAGGCCGCCGGTCCGCGCCACGGCGCTGTTGAGGCCCGAAGCCGACCCGGTGTGGCGCTCGTCCACCGAGGTCAGCACCGCCGTCGTCAGTGGGGCCACCGCGCCGCTCATGCCGATGGCGATGATCAGGATCGCCGGCAGGACCTGGGTCAGGAAATCGGCGGGCGCGTGGATTCGGAACGCCAGCAGGAAGCCGGCTGCGACGATCAGCGGACCGACCGCTAGCGGCAGTCGGGGTCCGATCCGCGCGGCCAGGGCGCCCATGAACGGCGAGGTTACGCCCAGAACGATCGGCAAAGGCAGGAGCGCCGCGCCAGCGGCCACGCCGCTGTAGCCCGCCGCCTTGATCAGGACGTAGGGGACGAGGACGAACAGGCCGCCCAACGCCCCGTACAGGAGCAGGGTCAACAGGGTCAGGCCCACAAAGGTCTTCGAACCGAACATCGCCAGCGGCATCATGGCCCGGTCGCCACGCCGGTGTTCCACCAGCATGAAGGCGCCCAACAGGCCCACCGAAACGAGAGCGCCAGCGATGGCGACCGAGGTGCAGCCGCCCCGCCCCGACCCGGTCGTGAGGGCCCAGGTGAGCACCCCGAGCCCGACTGTCGCCAAGGCGCCGCCCCAGGCGTCGAGGGGCTGGCCGCGTTCATCGGGATCGCCCGGAACATATCGCCAGGCCAGCAGGATCGCCCCGGCGGCGATCGGCAGGTTGATCAGGAAGATCGCGCGCCAGCTGCCCAGGTCGATCAGCCACCCGCCGATGACCGGTCCGATCGCCCCCAGCGCCGCGCCCGAGGCGGCCCAGATCCCGATCGCGGGGCCCTTGGCCTCGCCTTCGAAGGTCGAGCCCAGGATGGCGAGGCTGTTGGGCATCAGCATCGCCGCGCCGACGCCCTGCAGCAGGCGCGCGGCCAGGAGGAGACCGAGGCTCGGGGCGATCGCGCAACCGAGGGAGGAAACGGCGAAGAGGCCCGTACCGGCGATGAGCAGGCGTCGGCGGCCATAGCGGTCGCCGGCGGCCCCACCCAGCAGCAGCAGGGCGCTGAGCGGCAGGAGATAGGCGTTGACGACCCACTGCAGGCCCTCGGATCGCGCGGCGAGGCTGCGTCCGATGGCGGGCAAGCCGACGTTCACCACCGATCCGTCCACGAAAGCGAGACCGGACGCCAGGATGCACGTGATCAGGACCAGGCGCGGGCGCGCGCTGCGCCGCCGACCGGCGGCCGATCGCGCGAGGGCCGCGTCGCAGGCCGCGCTGAAGGGGGCGCTCATGGGCCGATTTACGCCCAAGCTGCGTCACATCGCGATGCCCGCCTTCTCGAAGGCGTCGACGAGCGAGAGATAGAGCTCGCTCTTCACCCGCACGGCGGCGCGCGGATCGCCGATGTAGAGCCAGGCGTCGAGGTTCGCGCCCCCGCCGGCGGTGAGGGCGTCGACGAAGACCTCCGGACCGGGCGCCTTCAGGACATCACCACACGAGGCGGCGAGCTGGAGGATGGCGTCGCGCGCCCGGCGGATGTCGCAGGGCTTGGTGACGGTCACCTGGAGCTGGATGCGGGTCCGCGACGCGCCCAGCGTCTTGTTCACCACATTGGTCGTGATCAGGCTGGAATTGGGGACGATGACGGTCGAGCCGTCGAGGCCCCGGATGTCGGTGGCGCGGACCTTGAGGGCCTGGACGTCGCCCTCCACCCCGCCGACGTTGATCCAGTCGCCAACCTTCACCGGGCGCTCGATCAGCAGGATGACGCCAGCGACGAAGTTCTGGACGATCTGCTGAAGGCCGAACCCCACGCCCACCGAGAGGGCGCTCGCGACCAGGGCGATCTGGGCGACACCCACGCCCGTGACTGCCAGGGCGCAGATCAGGGCGACGCCGGCTCCGATGTAGGCCACTCCCGTGGCCACGGAGTTGCGCACACCGGCGTCCCAGTGGGTCACAGGCAGGTACCGCCGGACCACCCAGCGGCGGGCCACGTGCGAGAGGCCGACGCCGATCAGGAAGGTCACGAGCCCGCCGGCGAGGCCCACGGGCGAGATGGTCGCCTTGCCCACGCGCACGTCGCTGCCGAAGGCGCGCAGGTGGGTCACGAAGAGCTGGCCGCTCTCACCGAAGGGCGTGAGGGCCATCAACACCGCCACCAGGATGATCAGCACCTGGAGGGCCGCCGAGATCAGCAATCCCGCCTGGACGACCGTGGAGGCGCTGAGACCGAACAGCTGCCGCATGGCGGCCACGAGACGCCCCTGCTCGCCGAACAGGGCGCCCAGAACATCGTCGACCAAGCGCAGCGCGAGGTAGGTGACGGCGGCGATGACGCTCAGCCAGAAGATCTGGCCGGAGATCAGCGCCGCCAGGGTGGCGTAGCCGAGCAGCACCGCGCCCACGGTGGCCACGATAGCGACCGCCAGGACGAGCGAAGCCAGCGTCCACGCCGGCGCGCGCGCCACCGCCTGGCCGGCGTCCGGCGCGCTCTCCGAGCGGCCGAAACTGGCCAGCACCAGAAAGGCTACGGCGGCGTAGGCGATGGAGGTGGCGCAGTCGGCGGCAATGGTCGCCTCGATGCTTGCGCCGGCGACCCGGCTCAGCTTCTGAAGGAAGAAGCCGGCGGCGGTGATCAGCGCCACCACCCACAGGGACACCCGTGCGCGCGCCGCCTCGCTGTCGTCGATCGACAGCAGACGATGCTTCGGGTCGCGCGCGGTGGCCAAGCCTCGGCCGAGGGCGATCACGGCGGCCGCCCAGGCGATGGCTCCGACCGCAGCGGCGCTGAGCTCGTCAGTCGCTGGCGCGAGGAGGCCGCCCCACTGCGCCCCCAGGCGGACCGCCGCGGCCCCCGCGGTGGGCGCCGCTACCTCGACCATCACGCGCCAGATCACCGCGACGATCTGGGCCGCGCCACGCAAGCCGAGCCGCCGGGCGCGGTTCCAACCCAGATGATCGAGCAGACGCCGTGCGGGCCAGACAAGCACGATCGCCGTGAGGACGCCGACGAGCAGCCCCGCGACGCCTCGCGGCTCCGGCGCGCGCTCGGCCACCTGCGCCATGCTCCGCACTGTCCAGGCCAGACGGTGGAAGTCGCCGCCGATGGCGTTGGCAAGCGACGTCCAGAAGACGGGCGAAATCGGCGAAGGGGCGCGCTGGAGGACGCGGCCGCTGAAGCCCTCGCGCCGTCGCTCCGCGATCTGACCGTAGATCTGGCCGGCGCGTTCGACCAGCGCCTGCATCTGCATCGCCTGGGCCTGGGCGGCGGCCTGGTGCGCGAGCAGGGCGCTGCGTTGGCGCTGCGCCATCTCAGGGAGGTGGCGGCGCGCGGGAAGGCGACGCAGGGCCAAAGCGTCTGCGGCGGACTTCGCCAGGTCTATGACGAGGACCGTGTGCGCCGCCGCCTCGATCGCGCCGGCCTGCTGGGTCATGGCGGCCAGAGGCGCGTCCTTGGTGGTGCGCGGCAGGTCGAAGGCGAGCTTGGCGAGCGCCTGGTTGTCGGCTGCGACATCGACCCCTCCGAGCGGCGCGGATGGCGACGACGCGGGCTTGGCCGCAGGGCGTGGCGCGGGTTTTGGGACCAACGCCACAGGCGCCGGCGCCGGCGCAGCAGAACTCGCCGGGGCCGGGGTCGCGGCTACGGCCGGGCTGGCACGCGGTGCGGTAGCCAGGGTGAAGGCCGCAACCAAAAGCAGGAACGGATGTCTCGAGCGCCGGTGGGAAGGCGCCTTGGCTGGGATCATTCGCGACGTCCCGGTCAGAGGCTTTGGAGCGCCCAACCCCAGGTTCGTACGAACGAAGGTGGGCGGACCTGGGTTGCGGTCAGACGGGGACCCGCGCCTGGTAATGCGTCGCAGGGCGATGGCTAAACCGCGAGAGTGCGGAAGGTGACCGAGTAACGGAGAGCATCGAGCTCAGGGAGACTGTGCTGCCAATCGCGGCGCGCCGGTCCTCGCAGCAGGTAGGCTGATCGTGGCTCCGCGGTGATCGCCGCCCGTTCCCAGCCGGCGCCGCGGCGCCGGCGGAAGCGAAGCAGGCCCGGCGCGCCCAGGGACACGCCGATGACATCCCCGAACTGCGGCCGATCACGATGCCAGCCGATGCTGGCGCCCGGCCGGTATTCATTGATCAGGACGTGCTTCAGGCTGGCGTCCTTGACGCCGGCGAACGCGGCCGCCTGAGCGCGCAGAGGCAGCAGAAACTCCGGGATCGGCGGACCGGATTCGAGACCTCCGCCTGCCGCGTCATAAACCCGACCGAACGAGACCACGCGTCGATTGGCGAGGAAGCCGCGGAACTCATACGGGCGGAAATCGAGATCGGCGAACCGATCGACGAGCTTGCGCGCCTGCGCCTCCGGGATGAACTCGGGCCGGTAGAGGAAGCCATCGGGAAGACCGACCGGCGCAGGCGCGAACAGGTCTGGCTGGATCGCGGACATGTCCGAGAAGGTAGGCGCCCGCGACCTCGCATGGAACATACGGCGAACGGGCAGGCCGGCGTTTGTCGTCGGGCCGCGAACCTAGACCTTGCGAGGTTGACCGGGCTCGCCGAGGCCGCAGTCGAGCGCCGCGCGATCCCAGTGGGCGAGATCCGCGGCGGCGGCGTAGGTCGTCTGGAGGAAGTCGAGCAGAGCGGCTTCCGGATCCGGCAGGCGGCGCAAGGCGTCGTAGGGCAGGACGAATTCGCCCATGGCCGGATCGTACCCCGCCCCCGACGACTGCACCTGGGCGTCCCGGAAACCCGGCGGCTCAGGATAGGCGTAGGAATAGAACACCGCTTCGGGGCGGGCTTCGCCGCCCGGCCAGAAACCGGCGCTGCTGACTTCGTGGGAATAGGCCTCACGCACGATCGCGTCCGGGAGGTGGGGAACCCCGCCGGGATGAGGCGGCGCCCGGCGACCCGAGAAGCGGGTGACGGCCAGGTCGAAACTGCCCCAGAAGAAGTGGGTCGGGCTCGCCTTGCCCAGGAAGGCGGTCCGGAAGCGCTTGAGCACGCGATCCGCCAGGGAAAGAACCGCGAAGAATTGCAACGCCTGATCCGGGCTGTAGGCGCGGTGGGCGCGGTCCAGGTCGAAGGCGACCGCCTCGGGCAGCTCGTTGGGAAACGCATGGATGCGGACCGGCCGGCCCAGCGCCTCGAGCAGATCCATCAGCCGTCGGTAGAACTCAGCGACAGAACCCTTCTCAAGCGGAAGATCGCCCTCACGCTCGGGCGTCCGGACGCGGAGCACCGAGCTGGCGAAGTCGAACTCCAGGTCGAGCGGGCCATCCTGGTGGTAGATGACGCCGGTCGTCAGCCCACGGGAGGAAAGATAGAGCGGGACCTGCCATGAGTGGTTGAGCCAGGGCGTGAGCGCCAGGCGCACCTTGCCGACGACCTGGGTCCGGAGATGAAGGGTGCGGTAGGTCTCCTGCCACGCAGGGTATGGCAGGGACGGCCAGGATCCGGCCTCGGTGGAAGCGGCGGACATGATCCCTCCGGCATTGGAACGCGGCCATGATAACCGCCATGTGGGACAGTGTCTTGGCGCGACTACCGCGGTGGAAACGTAGGGTTTTCCCGAAATCGCTTGCCAAATGGAGCGCGATGGCCCACTCTTCATCAGTCAAATATCGCTTAGGCTCGCCTGACGCCTTAGCCGCAATCGCAGATTTCGGCCCTGCTCTGGTTTTCGATCCTGTCCGAGAATTTGAACTCGCCGCCCATCGTGGGCGCGAGACTTTGCACCCGGAAAGGGAAAACCAATGACTATCGGTACTGTGAAATGGTTCAACGGCCAAAAGGGCTTCGGCTTCATTCAGCCTGATGACGGCGGCGGCGACGTCTTCGTCCACATCTCGGCCGTGGAACGCGCCGGCATGACCTCGCTGCAGGAAGGCCAGAAGGTCAGCTTCGAACTCGAGCGCGACAAGCGCACGGGCAAGACCTCGGCCGGCCAGCTGCAAGCGGCCTGACGGAACGCCTTGGACGGCCGGCCTTCGCGCCGGCCGTTGTCCGTCGCTGCGGGAGGACTACATCACTGGAATGACCAAGGCGGAAGAGTACCGCGCGAGGGAGCGCGAGGCGCTGGCCTTCGCTGAAGCCGCGACCCTCGATCGTGTTCGTGAACAGCGCCGGCGCGCGGCCGCGATCTGGACGGCAATGGCCGAAGCAGAAGAAGCGCGGGCGCTCAGCCGCATGGCCGCCACCAACCAGCCCGCGCGCTGACTGACGTCTCCCGCCTCAGCGCGGGACGATGGCCACGACCCTAGCCGGAAACCCGGTCCCGCCCAGCGCCTTTGGGAAGGCGACCATGACGAGGGCGCCTGCCTCCGGGACCTTGTCAAGATTGGCCAGGAACTCGATCTGGAAGTGGTCCAGGCCGAGCACATAGCTCTCCAGCGAGAAATCGTCCTTGTAGGCTCGGAAGCCGGGATCGGTGTCCGAGGTCTCATGACCTGACGCTGCGATGTGGCGCGCCTCATAAAGATACTTGAGCACCGGCAGGCTCCAGCCGGGATAATGGAACACCCCTGCCCTGTCCTTGTTCTGGAACGCCGCCTGGCTGGGCCAGCGCTTGGACCAGTCAGTGCGTAGGGCGACGAAGGCGCCGGCCGGGACCGGGCCGTGGCGCACTTCCCAGGCCCGCACGTCGGCCATCGACACCTGATAGTCGGGGTTAGCCGCGGCCTTGCGGTGGATGTCGAGCACCACCAGAGGCAGGATGAACTGCGCAGGGTCGACCGTATCGACGGTGTCGAGACCCTGGTGGAAATGCGCCGGCGCATCCACGTGCGTTCCCCACTGGCCGACGTGGGTGAACACCTGAGCCGTGAAGCCGTCCTTTTGCTGCGTGAAGGGGGTACGGACGACCTCGTCCGGGAAACCCTTCCAATGCGGTATGCCCGGCGCGAAGGCGTGGGTGAGGTCCACCATCCGGGCGGCGTGGATCGCGCGATAGGCGTCGGCGAGAGATGCCGCTGTGCCCGGCGCGGGTCCCGAACGGGCCTCGCCGGCGATCAGGATCAAGGCGGCCGCCGCCGCCATCCATCGATGCGCCATCGCTCTCGCCCTCCCCATGCCGAGCCCCGGTCATGCCTCCGGGCTCGGCGGGAGTCCACGAACCTCGCGCTCGATGTCCAAAGCCGGGCGCCGCTTGCCGCAGCGCCCGGCAGTCCAATTAGTAAAATGCGCCGTAGATCACGTCCGCGACGCGCCCGGTGAAAACCTGCACGAGCAGCAGGTCAGGTCCATAGCGCACCCAGCGATATCCGGGAGGCGGAGGCTCGAGCCCCAGGGAGTAATAGTCGGAGTAGTAGTAGGCCGAGCCCAGGAACAGCGCCGGCAGCGTCATCCCGATAGCCCAGCGGCGATAGCCATAGCCCGACGGATAGCGGAACGGACGCCCGCGGATCGTGTGGAAGCCTGGCGGCCGGCCCTCGCCCGGGCGGTGCGTTCCCCCTGGTGGCCGTCCGCCGGGCGGCCGTCCGCCGGGCGCTCCGCCAGGCCGAGGGCCGCCGCCGGGGCCAGGCGCAACCGGTCGCCCCACAGGGCCTTCAGAGGGACGACCGCCGGGTCGTCCGCCGGGACCTTGGGGTGGGCGACCACCGCCAGGCGCCGGGCCGCCCGGCCGCGGGCCTTGACCCTCGGGAGGACGACCGCCGGGCGCGGGCCCGCCGTGGCCCTGAGGCGGCCTTCCACCCGCGGGCGGGCGACCTTGCGGCGCGTTGTTCTCCCGCCGGGGCGGCTCCTGCGCCCACGCCAGACCCGGAAGCGCCAGCCCTACGGCCGACGCGCAGAACAGACGTCTATTCAAGGGCTTCCTCTCCATGGACATGGCGCGGGCCTGCGTCTTTGGCGAGTAAACGTCGGTCGGATTAAAACGTTGCCGTGGTGGGTGGTCGCAGTGAAATCAGGCGGCTCCATGCAGGCGGGCGCCGGCCTCTTCGCCCACCAGCAGCCTGGCGAAGAGCTCGGCGGTGGTGCGCGCGCCCAGCTTGCGCATGATGTTGCCGCGGTGGAACTCCACCGTTCGCGGACTGATGCCCAGCAAACGAGCGCTCTCCTTGGCTGAAGCACCCTTGAGCAGCTGCCAGAGCACCACCCGCTCCTTGGGCGTCAGAAGGTGATGGCCTGGAAAGGACATCACCAGCGCCTCGGCTGAGGCGTCCAGCGAACCGGACCGACGGTGCTCGGACGAATCCAGCGTTTCCAGCAACTCCCAACGCCCATCGCGGCGGGTGATGGCTCCCCTGTGGAGCCGCGCCACCTCCAGGATGTCGGTCGAACTGCTCCCGTTCAACGGATAGGTGCACAGCACGATCATGTTTACGTCGTGGAGCGCATGGTCGAGGTCCGCCTCGTATTGCCGGAAATCGCACCAGAGGTCCGCCTCGAGCCAGAACGCGTTGCCGCTCGCCCGCAGCCCAGGGCGCCCTCTTCTCTGCGCCTCGGCCAGCTTGGCCAGCCAATAGCCGGTGATCTGGTGGGGATCGAACGGCTTCCCGCGCAGGTACCAGCCGTAGCCCGGCACCAGCTCCATCCGCCCCGCCGCGATGTGGTCATCGACGCCCGGGATCCGCTCTCGCAGACCCTGCAGCGCCACCTCACATGAGAGGGGATCCGAAACCGCCCACAGGCAAAACTCACCGTCCTCGAGACCTGCGCGGAAGTAGTCGGCATTGGCGCAGATCAGATCCTGCGCCGTCTCGTAGAACAGACAGATATGCGAGCCCCACGACACATTGCCAGCTGGTTCAATACCGGTTCTGATTGGCCCTTCATGGAGCATAGCTGTTTCCTGACGCGCAACGCCGCCAATCGGGTCACCGCGGCTGCGACCGCCTGTCACGCACCCTATACTGGCGTGCCTCGTAATCCTACCAGTGGCCGATGGGGACCGGCGCGCCTTAGCGTGAACTGTTTGTTCAGAGCGTGAGCATTTGGTATGGCTTTTCCTTGGTTCGCGCGCGTCTTGGCGGACCGACTCGGACCGAGGTACAGGTGGCGAGCGTCCCAAACCTGCGCACCCGCCAACTGACGGCTGAGCCGGTGGCGTCGCCGTCATCCGATGACGACTACGCCGTCCCGCTGGCGGCGCTGGTCGAGATGCTGGAGGCGAGCGGAGAAGGCGCGCTCCTTGTTGACCTCCGCGATCCGCGACTGCCCCTGACATTCGTCAATCGGGCGTTCGAGACCATCACTGGCTATTCGCGAGACGAGGCGATCGGCCAGAACACTCGCTTCCTCCAGGCAGCCGACCAACTGCAACCCGAAATCGACATCCTCGATGAGGCGATTTCCCGCCGCGCGCCGGTCTCGGTGACCCTGCGCAACTACCGCAAGGACGGCGTGCTGTTCTGGAACGCCTTGCGCCTGCTGCCGGTGGTCGACCGGACGGGTCAGGCCACCTGCTACCTGGGCCTGATGCGGGATGTGACCGAGGATCGCATGGCCGCCGAGCGTCTCGACCGGGCTGGGCAGATCGACCCGCTGACGGGTGTCCTCAACCGGCACGCCATGCAGCAGCGGGTCGAGAAGCTGCTCGAGGAGCAGCCGGCCCGGCTGATGGTGATCATGATCGACCTGGCAGGGTTCCACGAGATCAACACCGGCTATGGTCACGATGCGGGCGACGAACTGATCCGCCAGATCGCCAATCGCCTGGCGGAACTTGGTCCCGAGGCGCTTGGCCGTATGGGTGGGGACGAGTTCGCGATCGTCTGGCGGTTGAAGGCTAGCGAGCCGGCCCCCTCGAGGCTCAAGGCCCTCAAGGCGGCGATCGAGCGGCCCTACGCCCTTCCGGGCGCGGCCATCGAGCCGCGCTTCGCCATGGGCTTCGTCCTGTCGTCGCCGGGGGCGAACGCCATCGGCCTGATGCGCCAGGCCGGGGCGGCTCTCCACGAATCCCGTTCGGGACGGTTGCGCGAGCCCCAGGAATTCGACGCGGACAGCGTCGCGCGCTTCCGCAACCGGGTCCGGCTCACGGGCGAGATCCAGCATGCGCTGGCCAATGGCGAGTTCCTGTTCCACTACCAGCCGAAGATCGATCTGAACTCCGGCGAAGTCGTCGGCGTCGAGGCGCTGATGCGCTGGGACCACGGCGTGTTCGGACTCCAGCCGCCAGCCCGCTTCATCAGCCTGGCCGAGGAGAGCGGCCTGATCGTGCCGCTTGGCCAATGGGGGCGGCGGGAGGCCGCGTGCTTCGCGGCGGAAATCAATCGCGGCCGCGGGCGGGCGCTGAGCGTCGCCGTCAACGTCTCGGTGGCGGAGCTCATGCACCGAGATTTCGCCGACTCCCTGGCCGAAACCCTGTCCGCGACCGGCGCAGACCCGTCCTGGCTCACGCTCGAGCTGACCGAGACCCTGCTGGCGGAAGGCTCGCTCGAGGTCCTGGGCCTGCTCAAGCGGCTAAGGGCCCTGGGCGTGGGTCTCTCAGTGGATGACTTCGGCACCGGCTATTCCAATCTGGCCTATCTCGACCGCTTCCCCATCACGGAGGTCAAGATCGACCGCAGCTTCGTCGGTGAACTGCGGCCCAACGCGGGACGCCGGATCATCGTGGGAGCGGTGATCGAGCTTGGTCGCGTGCTGGGGATCGACGTGGTCGCCGAGGGGATCGAACGCGTCGCGGACCTCGAGATCCTGCGATCGATGCGCTGCCCGCTCGGCCAGGGCTTCGCGTTCTGTCGGCCGCTGCCGGTCGACCGGTTCAAGGCCCTCCTCGCCCGGGCCGATGCGGGTGAACCGGCCTTCGAACCGCCGCCGGGCTGAACGTCCTTCGCCACCCGCCCGGCCCGACCGTGGTATGAGCGAGGACTTGACCGCAGTCGGCGCGCTCAAACCAGGAGCACGGGGATGAAGGCGTCTCGCCTCGGCAGGGCGATGGAAGCGGGGCTGTTCGCCTCCAGATGGCTCCTCGCGCCCTTCTATATCGGCCTGGCGATCGCCCTTGCGAGCCTGCTGGCGGTGTTCGTCGTCTCGCTGATCGTGGACCTGGCCCACCTCGTGCTGACGCCCCTGGCCAAACTGCCGGAGGCGGGAATCCTGATGTCGCTGTCGATGATCGACCTGTCGCTGACGGGTAATCTGGTGATCATCGTCATTCTGTCGGGATATGAGAACTTCGTCACCCGCATCGACACTGTGCAACCCGAGGACCGGCCCTCCTGGATGGGCAAGGTCGACTTCTCGAACCTGAAGATGAAGCTGATCGCCTCGATCGTCGCGATCTCGGCCATCGCCCTGCTGCGGACCTACCTGGAGATCAACGACCACCCGCCCGACCAGGCGATGCTGCTCTGGCAGGTCGTCATCCTGCTGACGTTCGTCGTCTCGGGCGTCCTGCTGGCGCTGATGGACTTCATTGTCTCACGCACCGACCGCCATTGATGCGCCGGACGAACCACGGACCTCGCTGACCTCACGAACGCGGGCGCCCCTCGTCAGAAGGCGTAGGTAAGGCGGCCGCCGATCATCCGTGGGGGTCCGGGGTCGGCGACGTTGACACCGGGAACGAAGAAGTTCCGGGTCAGGTCGTATTCCTTGTTGAAGAGGTTGTGGATCCACAGAGCCACTGTCCACTTGCCGCCCGGCGGCGTGAGCGTCAGGTTGAAGTTGACCAGCCAATAAGCGGGGATGTCGTAGAGGGATCCCAGCCACGACGGATAGTCGCCATGGTAGCTGTAGTCGATTTCCGGCTCGAGCTTGGTGTCCGAAGCGATCCAGAACCAATAGGACACGGAGCCTTCGTAGCTCAACTTCGGGAATGGCAGGGATGCGCCGGACTGATTGCTGATCCCCGTCGCGCCAGTCTCTTGAAAGGCGGCAAGGTTGAACTCCTTGAAATTGTCGTAGTGGCCCAGGGCGTAGCCGATCTGCTGCGAGATCATCAGGTGCGGGGCGAGTTCGCCCTCGAGGCTGACCTCGCCACCCTCGATGTGTGACTTCGGGGCATTGATGAAGTGGCCGATGATCGTGGGCGGGGCGCCGTTCACGCCAGGCGTGAAGAGGGCCGACAGCACCTGCTGGTCGGTGTAGTCGTAGTAGAACAAGGCCCCGTCGAACCGCAGCCTTTGGAGGATCGTGTACTTGTAACCGGTCTCGAAGGCCCAGAGCTTCTCCGGCTGGAAGGCGGAAATTCCCTGCACGTTAGCGGTGTTGTAAGTGGTGAAACCACCCGACTTCACCCCGCGGCTGATGGACCCATAGAGCATCAGGTCGGACGATGGTGTGTACTCCAGGGCCGCCTTGCCGGTGACGGGCGACATGGATTCGGTAGCATTGGAAGGCGAAAGCCCAGACACGGGCGCCGTGCCGAACAGGAACTGACTCTGGAAGTTGTCCAGGTAGCGATGCTCGTCCTCGAAGCGCAGACCGCCGATCAGCTTCAAGGTGTCTGTGATCTTGTATTCGACCTGGCCGAACACAGCTTCGGAATTGACGTGCTGGTTGTAGTGCACGCCAGCCGAGATACCATAGATGTCAAGGAAATCTGACAGATAGGCTTCGTTCTGGTTCTGGTACGAAACGTAGAGGCCAGCGATCCAGGTCAGGGGTCCGGTGTCCCGCGAGACGAGCCGCAGTTCATCAGCGATAACCGTGGACCGAGTGTGGAAGAAGGTGTCCGCCACCTCCTCTGGCACGGCGCCCCAGTCCTCCAGCTCTCGCCGGTTCATGAAGTCGTAGCTGAAGATGTTTTCGAGCTGGGCGAATCCGAGGTCGTACTTGATGTTGAGGGAGCCGCCGTCCTGGACGTTGTGGCGGAACGGCGCGGCGTGGGCCGGCGCGCCGATGAAGCTGGCGAAGGTCGGGTCGAGGTCCCAGCCGGTGGCGTAGTGACTCTTGTCCGCCGGAGCGGTGAAGCCGGCGCCATCATTGGCCGGCGTGAACAGATACAGGCCCTGGCCGTCCGAGTTGTCGATGAAGCCGTGCAACTCGAGCTTGATGTCCAGTTTGCTGACCGGCGTCCAGTCAGTGATCCAGCGGAAGCCGAAGCGGTGCGCATTGCCGAACGGGCTGCCGGTGACGCGATTGAACTGATAGGCGCCTCCCTGGTCGGTCATGAAGGCGAAGCGGCTCGTCAGATCGTTGGCGATGGGGCCGGAGACGTAGGTCTCGGCGTGCAGCCATGAATAGCTGCCGTATTCGATCTCGGCGCCGGCCGAGTAGGTCGACGTGGGCTGGTTGGTGTAGATGTTGACGGCGCCGCCCGTGGTGTTGCGCCCGTAAAGGGTGCCCTGCGGCCCGCGCAACACCTCGACACGCTGGATGTCGAAGAAGGAGCCCTCCGTCATGATTGGGATCGGATAGGCGACGTCGTTGATGTAGATCCCCACCGTCGGCGAGTTGTTCGAGGCGTAGTCCTGGAAGCCGACGCCGCGGATGCGGAATTCCGGCTGGCCGCTGCCGAAGGCCGGCTCGACCTGCAGGTTGGGCGAGGCGTTCTGCAGGTCGTTGACCCTGACCACGTTCTGCTTGATCAGATCGCCCGAGCCGAGGACGGTCATGGAGATGTCGACGGTCTGCACCGACTGCGTACGGCGCTCGGCGGTGACGACGATTTCGCCGACGCTGGCGGCGGCCGAGGTGCTGGGCGTGAGCGCGCCCGCACCTGTCACCGCGGACTGGGCCGAGACGCCCCAAGCCATGCCCATGGCCAGAGCGCCAACCGCCGCCCCTCCGAGAAGGTGTCGAGTCATGAGTTCCCCGTCTTCAGTTTCGTTGACGGGAGATGTTTGCCCTGCCCTCGCTCCGCCTCGGCGTCGCGCGGGCCCCCGCCTCCATCGAAAGCTAGCGTCTGTGTCTGGACTGTCCAGCAGATAGGGCCGTGTCCTGATGATTTTTCTTGATCGGCCGTCGGCTTGGGCGCCGGTTCTTCACAGGGCGGCGAGGACCGCGTCGCCCATCTGACGGGTCGTGAGATCCCCGCCGAGGTCGCGGGTGCGAGCGCCCGAAGCCAGAGCGGCCGCGCAGGCGCGCTCGATGCTCGTGGCCGACTCTTCCAGGCCCAACGCCCAGCGGAACAGCAGCGCCAGGGACAGGATCTGGCCGAGGGGATTGGCGATCCCCTGTCCGGCGATGTCCGGGGCCGAGCCGTGGATGGGCTCGAACAGGAAGGGTCCCTTGGAGCCGATCGCGCCCACCGTCGCCGAGGGAAGCAGCCCCAGACTGCCGGTGAGGGCGCCGGCGAGGTCGGACAGCAGGTCGCCGAAGAGGTTGGTGGTCACGATGACGTCAAACCGTCCCGGATCCCGGGCGAGCTGCATGGCGCAGTTGTCGGCGTACATATGCTCGAGCGCGACATCGGGGAACTCGCGCCGGCCGAGGGCCTCGACGGTCTCCCGCCAGACAAGGCCACTCTCCATGACGTTCGCCTTCTCCACGCTCGTCACGCGGCCGCGCCGTCCACGGGCGATCCGGAAGGCGGTGCGCGCGACGCGCTCGATCTCGGAGGTCTCGTAGGATTCGGTGTTGAAGCCGCGGCGCGAGCCGTCGGCCCGGGTCTCGATCCCGCGCGGCTCGCCGAAATAGACCCCGCCGGTGGCTTCGCGGACGATCATCACGTCGAGGGCGCGGGCGAGCTCCGGCCGGAGCGGCGAGGCCGCTGCGAGGGAGTCGAACACCATGGCCGGGCGCAGGTTGGCGAAGAGTCCGAGTTCGGAGCGCAGTCCCAGGATCGCCATCTCCGGCCGCAGGTCGAAGCCCAAGCGATCCCATTTGGGTCCGCCGACCGAGCCGAACAGCACCGCGTCGCACGCCTTGGCGCGGGCGAGGACGTCGTCCGGCAAAGGCGCGCCGCACGCGTCGATCGCCGCACCCCCAACGAGTCCCGTCTCCATCTCGACGGCCAGGCCCGCCTCCTCGGCCGCGCGATCCAGCACGCGTACGGCCTCGCCCATGATCTCCGGCCCGATCCCGTCGCCAGGCAGGACCAGCAGGCGAGCGGCGTTGGAGGTGCGGGTCATCGGCGACGTTGTCCGGCGAAGCTAGGAAGGGATCGCCGTAAGAGGGCGGCGCAGACCAAAAGTCCAGACCGGGACCTTCGGGCTATCGCGTTCCGCTGGGGCCCAGCACGGGGGCGTAGTCGGTGGCGAGGGCTTCGGGGGCGCCGCAGCGGGCGACCAGGACCTTCACCACCTGGCTGCGGTAGCTTTCGAGGTCGGGGATGCTCAAGGCCTCCCGCCGCGCTCGGGCCATCTCGACGGCGGTGTAGGGCTTCGCGCCCTTCGGCGCGCTCGCTCCCCCCAGGTCGAAGACGACGTAGTTGAGCAGAGCCGCGAGGTCGGCGTCCGTGAGGTGGGAGAAGACGATGTTCGGCAGCCGGGACAGGTAGTCCCGGCCGGCCGCGTCGCAGAGGAACCAACCGGCCCGGTCGCGGAGGTCCGGAACGGTGGCGGCGAAGGCGCGGCCCTGGACCCCATGGCACCCGCCGCAGCGCTCCAGATAGTTCGACTTCGCCGTGAGGTGGTCCGCCGGCGCAGGGGCGGGCGCGCCTGTCGACAGCGCCACGAGCCCCGCAGCCAGGGCCAGGACGCTCACGGGGCGGCCGCCTCGATGGCGGGATCGCGGGCCATGACGTTGACCTCGTTGGGGGTCAGGGGATGGGCGCGCACGGCGGCGACCTCCGCCGGCGTGAACGGCGGGGCCGAGCCCCCGTCGAGGCTGGCGACATAGTTGAGCGCCTCGCACACCTGGGCGTCCGTGAGCTGGCTAAAGCCCGGCATCACGCCGACGATGGTCTGATGATCGGCCTGGACGTGGCCGACGCTGCCGTCGAGCACGGCGGCGATCATCAGCCTGCGTCCGGTCGGCAGGCGGGCCAGGGCCGCGGCGCGGCCAGCCAGGCGCGGGAACTGGCCTGGCGCGCCCACGCCACGGGCCTGATGGCACAGGGCGCACGTCTGGTCGAATACGGCCGAAGATGGCGCGGCGCGCGCCGCAAAGCCCGCCAGAACAAGACTGCCAAGGAGCGCCCCAGGAAGGGCGATCTTCACTCCGCCAGCCCGACCAGGGCGGCCGTCGAGCAGTGGTAAGCCATGGTGGTGAGGCCGAAGCACCAGATCACGTCGTTGTCGCCCTGCGGCCGGTAGAGCGGCGTTTCCCGCTCTGTGCCGTCGCAATGGCACTTGGAATGGCACGGCGTGGCCCCACAGCAATCGCGATAGGCGATCAGGTAGGACTTCCCGTCGTCGGGATTGACGCAGGTGCCCACCCAGGAAGTGGGCGAGGCCTGGGTTCCCGGCGGACAGGTGTGCACCGCGCCGCCGCAGCAGGTGCACAACAGGCCATCGATGGCGCAGTAGCGCCAGTAGTCGCACTTGGTCGGGTCCTTCGTCTGGGCGTTGCGGGTGAAGCTGCTGGGCAAGGCCGCTTCCGCCCGCGCCACCGGCAGGACCGGCAGCAGGGGAGCTGCAACCACCGTCGCGCCAAGCCGCGCCAGGGCGCTCCGCCGGGAGAGCCGGCCCGCCAAACGCCGCGTCAGCCGCTCGCCAAGCCCATCAAGCGTCAGTCTGGTCACGAAGCCCTCCCCTGTCCGGCAATTCCCGAAGTCCCGCTCATGCGGTCACCGAAGGCTGGGCCTCGCGCGCAGCGAGATAGGATTGGATGGATGCGAACCCCACCGTCTTGGCCGTCACCAGGCTCTCGAGATGTTCGCGTGTGTTGACCAGGCCCTTGGCGGCGATGCGTCCGGCCTCGTCGAGGAGGACGGCGTAAGGCAGCTTGGCCACCTGGAACGCCATGCCAAGATCGCGGCTGTTGACGAACGGATAGGCCTCGAGGCCGTGGCGCGCCACCAGGCTGCGCAGGTCGGCTGCGGGGCCGTCGCCGGCGAAAACGAGGTCCAGCCGTTCCGCCTTGGCCACCGACTTCGCCAGTGGGATCAAGCGCTTGCACACCGGGCAGTCGGACGACACGAACAGGATCATGCGCCCGCCCTCGGAGGGGGCGGTGAGGCGCAGGCTGGCCCCTTCCAGCGTCTCGAGCGTCATCGTCGGGGCGGGCTGGCCCACCTCCGGACCGCCGGCGATCGCCAGGGCGCCCACCGGCGCGATCCGCTCGTGGAGGAGGCCGATCTGCCGGGCGAGCGCGAGCACCACCACCAGCAGCCCCAGCACCAGGACCCACAGCAGCACCTGAGAGGCGATCAGCAGGCTCACGCGGAATCTCCCATGCGCAGCAGCGGCGGCGCCGCGCGCCCATTGCGGCCGGGCAGAGCGGAAAACGCCTCATGACAGAGCAGCAGGAGCATCAGCCCGGCCGCCGCCGCGCCGGCGATGAGCCAGCCGCCGAGGCCGGGCGATCCCGCCGGCGCGAACGCGCAGGCGCCCATCGCTGTGGCGAAGAGGAGATTGCGCGCGACGAGGCTCCAGGCGAGCGGCTGACGCCGGGAGGGATCGCCACAGCCGCAGTCGATGTCCCGCCGGCCGCGCATCAGGTTCACGGCCATGGCGAGGGCGAAGACAGCCAGCAGGCCTACGGCGCCAAACTCGCCGGCCGTACGTGTCCAAGGCGTCAGGAGGGCCAGGGCGCAGGCGACCTCGAGCGCCGGCAGGACCCGCGCGGCAGGCTCGACCAGGTTGATCGGAAGGATGCGGTAGGCAGCCAGGGTGTCCGCGAACGCCTCCACGTCCCGCAGCTTGAACGCGGCGGCGCGGGCGAACAGGAGTGCGCCGGTGAGGTCGGCGGCGGCCTCGAACGCGAAGAGGAGCGGCCCCGCCATCGGCTCAGAGCGCCGGCGAGACGGGGATGCCGCGGCCGACGTCTTCCACCGACCGCAGCTCGTCGAGAGTCTGGGCGTCGCGAATGGAGAGGTTGCCCTTCTCGTCCATCAGATAGACCTGGGCGTGATCGTCCTGGCTGACCGCCACGCCGATGCACGGATCCTTCAGCGGGAGGCGGCGCAGCACCTTGTGCGCGGCCGTATCGACCATCCAAAGCTCCTCCCCCGACTTCTTCTGCGTCCAGTGTTCGCCCGCATGCATGAGCACGAAGAGGCGTCCACTCGCGCGGTGCAGGGCCATCGGCGCGTAGCCGCCCGGCCTCCAGGCGAGCTCGCCGTTCTCGACGCCGGCCGGTTGCAGTCCCGCGGCGGCCTGCAGGGACCAGGATGGTTCGAACCGCGGCGTGGGTCCCAGGTCCACCGGGTGCACGGCGCCCGAATAGGTGACGAAGAAGGTCCGGCCCGTGGCGCCATTCGTGGGGCTTTGCTCGAAGACCGGATCGCGTTCTGCGTCGAAGAAGGCGGCGCTGCGGGTCACCGAGGGCTTCTCCCCGGTGGTTACCGTCGCCAGGGAGCCATCGCCACACAGCGCCGAGAAGCCATCCGACCCCCAGGGAAAGGCCAGGGCGCAGCCGGGGGTGTCGACCGTCCTCAGCACCTTGTGCAAGGCAAGGTCGATCACGACCACGCCCGAGGCCGGCTGCATGCTGTAGACGTAGGCCCGGGTCCCTTCGTGATTGAGGGCGAACACCTGACCATCGGAGGCGACGTAGGCGCGGCTGGGGATCGGGATTTCGGTCTGCAGCTTCAGCGTCAGGCCATCATAAACGCTGACCATGTCCTGCCGCTGCCCGCGGTTGCCCAGGGTCCAGATGCTCTCGGCCACATAGACCATCCGCTGGTCGGGACCGGCGGCGTAGCTCGAGAGGCTGGCTCCGGGAATCGTCGCCTTCAGGGCGCCGGTGTCGCCGTCGATGACCTGGGCGGCGCCGCTGAAGGCATCCTCGATCCACAGGCGGTGCGGGCCGGCGGGCGGCAGGGTCGCCACGTCGCTGACCTCGGGCATGACGGGGGTCGCCGGCGTCTGGGCCTGCGCTGCGGCGGCGAGGCCCAACAGAACGGCGATGGCGGCCTGGCTGGTGATGCGCGGCATGGCTGTCCCCCCTCCGGACCGGGTCCGGCCCCGGCCTAACGGCTCTCTGCTCAGGCCGGAAGCGCAGTGGGCAGAAGGTTAGGTCAAGTCCCGGTTCCGCTCAATCCGTAGGCGAAGCCCGCGCGCGCCGGGCGCCGACGCTCAGGCGATCTGGACCAGGCGGCCGCCGCGGAGGGTGAGGACGCGGTCCATGTGGCGGACCATGGTGAGGTTGTGGGTGGCGATCAGGGCCGCCACGCCGGTGCGCCGCACGAGGTCGTGGAGGCTCTGGAACACGGAGCCGGAGGTCGACGGGTCGAGATTGCCGGTCGGCTCGTCGGCCAGCAGCAGGCGGGGGGAATTGGCGAGCGCCCGCGCGACGGCGACCCGCTGCTGCTCGCCGCCCGAGAGCTGGGCCGGCTGGTGGTCGAGCCGCTGAGCCAGCCCCAGATCGCTGAGCAGGCTCCGGGCGCGGGCCAGGGCGTCGCGCCGGCGCGCCCCGGCCATCAGCATCGGCATGGCGACGTTGTCCAGGGCGCTGAACTCGGGCAGCAGGTGGTGGAACTGGTAGACGAAGCCGATCGTCTGCAGGCGGATGCGCGTGCGGGCCTTGTCGCCAAGCTCGCCGCAGTCGCGCCCTTCGATCCGGATCTCGCCGGCGGTGGGATGCTCGAGCAGACCCGCGGCGTGCAGCAGCGACGACTTGCCCGAGCCGGACGGACCCACGAGGCCGACCACCTCACCCGCACTCACCTCGAGATCGGCGCCGCGAAGGACTTCCAGCGGCCCCTGGCCGGTCTGGTAGGTCCGGCAGAGGCCTCGGACGTGAAGGACCGGCTCACTCATATCGGAGGGCCTCGACAGGATCGAGGCGGGAGGCCCGCCAGGCCGGGAGGAGGGTGAATAGGAACGAGGCGCCCAGGGCCCACGCAGTCACGCCTGCGACCTCCCACCAGTCGATCCGCTCGGGCACGTGGGCGAGGAAGTAGACGTCCGAATTGAACACCTGGACGCCGGTGACCCACTCGATGAAGCGCTGGATCGTCTCGATGTTCAGGCAGAAAACGACGCCGAACAGCAGGCCCGCGACGGTGCCGGCCAGGCCGATGCTGGCGCCGGCCATGAAGAAGATGCGCAGGATCGCCCCCTGGCCGGCCCCCATGGTGCGCAGGATGGCGATGTCGCGCCCCTTGTTCTTCACCAGCATGACCAGGCCCGAGATGATGTTCAGGGCCGCCAGGGCGACGATGAAGAGGAAGATCATCCGCATCACGCTGCGCTCGACCTGAAGGGCGCCGAAATAGGCGCGATTGCGCTCGGTCCAGTCGGTGACCACGGCGCCCGGACCGGCGGCCGCCGCCAGGGCGCCCTTCATCGCCGGGGCCTTGTCCGGATCCGCGAGGCGCACCTCGATGAAATCCACCGCCTCCCCCCGGCCGAAGAAGAGCTGCGACTGGGCGAGCGGCATGTAGATGAAGCTCTGGTCATACTCGCTCATGCCCACCGAGAAGATCCCGCCCACGGTGTAGCTCTTGGCCGGCGGAAGATCGCCGAACACCGTCTCCCCGCCGGTGGGCGAAATCAGCGAGATCGGATCGCCCACCCTGACCCCGAGCGTCTCGGCGAGCTTGTCGCCCACCAGGACGAGATCGCCCCCGTCCTCGCCGGCGCCAAATCCGCTGATCGATCCGGACTTGATGTTGTGGACGATGATCGGCGTGGCGCGCAGGTCCTCCGGCGTCACCCCGCGCACGACCGCGCCCGAGACCGCGACCGGCCCCTGGGCCAGGACCTGGGATTCGATCACCGGGATCGCCTGGATCACGCCGGGAACCCGCCGGATGCGCTGCACCATGGCGTCGCGCTGCTCTGGGCTCATGGCCCCGCCCACGACGAAGGCGTGGCCGTTGAAGCCGAGGATCTTGCCGGTGAGCTCCGTGCGAAAGCCGTTCATGATCGACATGGTGATCACGAGCGCGGCGACGGCCAGGGCGATGGCAGAGAAGGAGATCACCGAGATCAGCGCGACGCCGCCATGGCTTCGCTTGGCGAAGAGGTAGCGGATGGCGATCGCGCGCTCCCATCCGCCGAATGGAGCCGACATCTGTGGCGTCGTCAGGCTCCAACCATCGAGAGCGCCTCGGCGAGCGGCAGGGTGTGGCGCTCGCCGGTGGCGCGGCGCTTCACCTCGACCTTGCCTTCGGCCAGGCCGCGCGGGCCGATGATCAGCTGCCAGGGCAAGCCAATGAGGTCCATTGCGGCGAACTTGCCTCCAGGACGCTCGTCGGTGTCGTCCAGCAGCGGCTCTATGCCCGCCTCCGTGAGGACGGCATAGGCCTCCTCGCACGCCTGATCGGTCGCCACGTCCCCGGGACGCAGATTGACGATCCCCACGCCGAACGGCGCCACCGGATCGGGCCAGATGATCCCCGCCTCGTCGTGGCTGGCCTCGATGATCGCGCCGAGGAGACGCGAGACGCCCACGCCGTAGCTGCCCATCTGCACCGGCCGCTCGACGCCGTCGGGGCCGCTGACCACGGCCTTCATCGGCTTCGAATACTTGTCGCCGAAGAAGAAGGTCTGGCCGACTTCGATGCCGCGCGCGGTGATCCGATGCGGCTCCGGCGTCTCCCGGTCGTAGCGCTCGGCGTCGTGGACATCCTCGGTAGCGGCGTACAGTCGGGTCCAGTCGCCCACGATTGGCTCGAGATCGCCATCGTAATCCACGTCCGCGCCGGGAACCGCCAGGTCGAGCATGCGGCGGTCGAGGAAGACCTGCGACTCGCCAGTCTGGGCCAGGACGATGAACTCATGGCTGAGATCGCCGCCGATGGGGCCAGTCTCGGCCTTCATCGGGATCGCCGAAAGGCCCATGCGCTTGAAGAGGCGAAGATAGGCCACGAACATCCGGTTGTAGGCCGCCTTGCCCGCCGCCTCGTCGAGGTCGAACGAATAGGCGTCCTTCATCAGGAACTCTCGCCCGCGCATGACGCCAAAGCGCGGCCGCTGCTCGTCCCGGAACTTCCACTGGATGTGGTAGAGGTTCTTCGGAAGCGCCTTGTAGGACCGGACGTAGGCCCGGAAGATCTCGGTGACCATCTCCTCGTTGGTCGGGCCATAGAGGAGCTCGCGCTCGTGCCGGTCGGTGATCCGCAGCATCTCCGCCCCGTAGTCGTCGTAGCGCCCGCTCTCGCGCCACAGGTCGGCGAGCTGCAGCGTCGGCATCAGCAGCTCGACGGCGCCGGCGCGATCCATCTCCTCGCGCACGATCTGCTCGACCTTGCGCAGCACGCGATGGCCCAGCGGCAGCCAGGCGTAGATGCCGGCGGCCTCCTGGCGCAGCATCCCGGCACGCAGCATCAGCCGGTGAGAGACGATCTGCGCCTCGGCGGGGGTCTCCTTGAGCAGGGGCAGAAAATAGCGCGACAGGCGCATAGGCCTTCTTGAACCTTCCTTTATCGATGTGTCGGCGGGCGGCGCGGCGCGCCGTCAGGTCGGGTGGGCGAAGCCCGGCAGGGTGATCAGGTGGAATTCCACGATCACCCAGAAGATCGCGAACAGGATCGCCGACACCCAGGTCGTGGTGATGAACTTGCGCTTCAGGTTCGGATTGACCGGTGAGGCCGGATCGCCCCCGCCCGGGACGGGGATGCCCATCTCGGCGTGGCTGCGCGCGCCCAGCGGCAGGACGGCGAACAGGGTGGTCCACCAGATGGTGAAATAGACCGCGATGCAGAACTCGATGCTCATCTCGACACCTCGGCGCGCGATCCGGCGGGGCGTCGCCTTCCGGATCGCATACGATCGCCCGTTCCTATCCGACTGAGCCGGCGACGGCCAGTCAGGTGTAACGGCACAGCGGAGGCGCGCGAGGCGCCCCGAGGATCCCTAGTGCGCCGGCTCGGCCATCAGCTCGACCAGCACACCGCCCATGTCCTTGGGGTGAAGGAAGATGACCGGGACGCCGTGGGCGCCGATGCGGGGCTCGCCGGTTCCAAGGACGGTGGCGCCCTTGGCGCGCATCTCGTCGCGGGCGGCGAGGATATCCGGGACTTCGAAGCAGACGTGATGCTGGCCGCCGCGGGGGTTCTTGGCCAGGAAACCATGGATCGGAGAGTCCTCGCCCAGCGGTTCGATCAGCTCGATCTGGGCGTTGGGCAGGTCGACGAACGAGACCCACACCCCCTGCTCGGGCAGGGCGCGCTTTTCCGTCACGCGGGTGGCGCCCAGGACATCGCGATAGAGCCGCCAGGAGTCCTCGATGGAGGGCGTGGCGATCCCCACGTGGTTGAGCTTGCCGATCATGCCGGTTCCTCCGAACGGTTCGAGGCGGGGCGTTACACCCGAAGGACCGTCGCCTCCACCACCGGCCGGCGCTTCCAGATGCGGAAGGCCGCCTTCTTCAGCGCCCGGGAGATCGCAGCCTCCACCGCCGCGTCGTCGTCGCGGCCGTCGGCCGAGAGGCTGAACACGGCGTCTTTTGCGGCCTCCGCCAGATCTTCGGTCGCCTCCTCCAGCGTGTAGTCCTCGTCCGCCGGCAGGCCGATCGCGCGCACCTGCGGGCCCGAGGCCAGGCGGCTGCGGCCGTCCAGCGCCAGGCTCACCGCCAGCATGCCGTTGAAGGACACGTGCCGGCGCTCCCGCAGGGCCTCGCCGTGCTCGGGCGTCACCACGCCCGCGTCGACATAGAGGCGGCCAGCCGGCACCTCGTCGATGATCTCGGCCTCGCCCGGCGCGAGGCGCACCATGTCGCCGTTGCGCGGCGCCACCGCCTGGGAGATCTGCAGGTCACGCGCCAGGGCCGCATGCTCCAACAGATGCCGGCGCTCGCCGTGGGTGGGAATGGCGATGGCCGGCCGGGCCCACTGGTACATGCGTTTCAGCTCGTCCCGGCAGGGGTGGCCTGAGACGTGGATCCCCGGATGGTCGCGCTCGGTGTAGAGCCGCACTCCCAGGTCGGCGAGCTTGTTCTGCATGTTCCGGATCGGGATCTCGTTTCCGGGAATGACCCTCGAGGAGAAGATGGCGGCGTCGCCCTTGCCCAGCTTCACGTGGGGATGACTGCCGTCTGCGATCCGCGCCAGGGCCGCGCGGGGCTCACCCTGGCTGCCGGTGCACAGGTACAGCACCTGCTCCTTGGGGAAGTCCTTCGCCCGCACGTCGTCGAGGAAGGGACCGGTCCCCTCCAGCAGCCCCACCGAGCGCGCGGCCTGCGACATTCGGATCATCGAGCGTCCAACCAGGCACACCCGCCGCCCCGCCGCCTCGGCGGCGCGGATGATGGTGTCCATGCGCGCGACATTGGAGGCGAAGCAGGCCGCCGCCAACCCGCCCTGCAAGCCGGAGATCAGGGGCGTAAGGGTCTCGCGCACATGCGCTTCGGACCCCGCCTCTCCGTCCACGAAAACGTTGGTGCTGTCACAGACCATCGCCAAGACCCCCTCGTCGCCGAGGCGCCGGATGGCTTCAACGTCGGTGACCGGACCAGTGAGAGGGTCGGGGTCGATCTTCCAGTCGCCGGTGTGCAGCACCGTCCCCAGGGGCGTGCGGATGGCCACGCCGTTGGGCTCAGGGATGGAGTGGGTCAGCGTGAGCAGGGTCAACTCGAAGGGCCCAAGACGGAAGCTGCCGCTGAGGGGAATCTCGGTGATCGGCGCCTCGTCGAGGAGGTCGGCCTCCCTCAGCTTCTCGCGCAGAAGGAAGGCTGTGAACGGCGTGGCGTACAGCGGCGCCTTGAGCCGCGGCCACAGCCACGCCACCGCCCCGATATGATCTTCGTGCGCATGGGTGAGGACGATCCCCAGGATGTCCTTGGCGTAGTCGGCGATGAAATCCGGGTCGGGCAGGATGATTTCGACCCCCGGCGTCGTCTGGTCGCCGAAGGTCACGCCAAGGTCCACGACGATCCACTTGCGGCTATGGGCCGGGCCATAGCCGTAGAGATTGAAGTTCATGCCGATTTCGTTGGACCCCCCGAGAGGGAGGAACACGAGTTCGTCGCCCGGAGCGCTTTGAGGAGATGTCATTGGCCGCGCAAATGGGCGTTGCGGCGGAAGATTTCGAGCAGGCCCAGGATGGTCAGGTCGGGATTGAAGTGGTCGATGGCGGTGGTGGCGCCGGCGAAGAGGGAGGCCACGCCTCCGGTTCCAATGACGGTCATCGGGGCCCCGTACTCGGCCTTGAAGCGTGCGACCAGTCCTTCGATGAGCGAGATGTAGCCCCAGAAGATGCCCGACTGCATGGCTTCCACCGTTTCCTTGCCGATCACCCGGCGCGGACGCTGGATGGCGATGCGCGGCAGGCGCGCGGCCGCCTCGTGCAGGGCCTGGAGCGAGAGGTTGATCCCCGGGGAGATCGCCCCACCTTCGAACGCCCCGTCCGGGGCCACCACGTCGAAGGTCGTGGCCGTCCCGGAGTCCACGATCAGCAGGGCGCCTGGATAGGTGATGTGGGCGCCGATGGCGTTGACCAGGCGGTCGGCGCCTGCCTCCGACGGCTTCTCGATCCTGACTTCGATGCCAAGGTCGACGTTTTCGCCGATGATCATCGGTTCGACGCCGAGATAGCGACGCGCCAGATTCCTGAGGTTGAAGATCGATTGGGGCACCACGCTGGAGATGATGCAGGCGTCGAGGCCCTCCAGCGTCAGGTCCCGCATCCGCAGCAGCTGGCCCAGCCAGACCGCATATTCGTCGGCGGTGCGGGCCGGATCGGTCGCCGCGCGCCACTGGGCGGTCCACGTCTCGCCGTCATGCACGGCGAACAGTGTGTTGGTGTTGCCCTGTTCGATCGCAAGCAGCATCGGGCATCCCTGAACGCCGCCCACGCCGCACCGCGGGGCGGCGCTGCTTAGCAGGGGCGCAGCGCAGGCGTCGAGGGCGCTGGGCGCCGTTCAGCGCGACGGACCGAGCGCGAACCCTGACTGCGACGGTGACGCTGGCTTCGCCGCCCACGACCGAGCGGGTGAGGAGAGTGATCTGCGTGGCCTCGCCAAGCGATCGTCCGGCTTCGGCCACGGCCTCGTCCGCGGCGCGGCGCGGCGGCCGCCATCGAAGTCGCGGCAAGACACGCCGCAAACCAGCTCAGCCTTCCCATGGAAGCGATCCCCCCGTCACGAAGCTTCACGGATGATGGTCCAGCGCGATCTTGAAAACGAGGCGTTTCGGTCGCCAATCTGTGCTTCGGACATCAGGAGGACGGCTCATGGCCTGGACCTGGGTCGAGGGCGCTGCGGGCGCCGGACTGCTGAGCCGCGAGCGGATCCTCGCGCGGCCGGGCTTCAATCGCTGGCTCGTGCCTCCAGCGGCGCTGGCGGTCCACCTTTCCATCGGCATGGCCTACGGCTTCAGCGTCTTCTGGCTGCCGATGGGCAGGCTCCTGCCGATCGCGCCGGCCTGCCACACGGGCTTCATCGCCGAACTCACCGCGACCGACTGCAATTGGACCGTCGCGGCGGTCACGCCCATCTTCGGAACCTTCATCGCCGTGCTCGGCCTGTCCGCAGCTGTGTTCGGCGGCTGGGTGGAGCGGGTGGGACCGCGCGCGTCCGGTTTCGTGGCGGCTGCCTGCTGGGGCGGCGGCCTTCTGATCGGCGCGGCCGGGGTGGCGATCCACCAGCTGTGGCTGGTTTTCCTGGGCGCCGGCCTGATCGGAGGAATCGGCCAGGGCCTTGGCTACATCACGCCCGTGACCACCCTGATCCGCTGGTTCCCGGACCGGCGCGGCATGGCCACCGGCTTCGCCATCATGGGCTATGGCGGCGGCGCGATGATCGGTTCACCCCTGGCGGTGTGGCTGATGTCGCGCCTCTCTGGAGAGGATTCTCCCGGGATCGCCCCAGCCCTGGCCATCCTTGGCTGCGTCTATTTCGTCGCCATGAGCCTTGGCGCCTTCGGATTCCGCGTCCTGCCTACTGATCGGCCCGCCCCGGCGCCGCTGAAGTTGCACGCGCTGATCACCCACCGCCACGTGCATGTCAGCCGGGCCTGGAAGACGCCGCAGTTCTGGCTGCTGTGGGCCGTGCTGTGCGCCAACGTCACCGCCGGGCTCGCCCTCATCTCGATGGCGAGCCCGATGTTCCAGGATGTCTTCGGGGGCCGGCTGGTGGGACTGCCCCGCGGGACGCTGCTTGACGCCGATCAGAGGGCGCAGGTCGCCGTGGCGGCGGCGGGACTGGTGGGGCTGATCAGCCTGTTCAACAGCCTGGGGCGGCTGTTCTGGGCGTCGGCCTCGGACCATATCGGGCGCAAGAGGACTTATGCGATCTTCTTCGTCCTTGGAGCGGGCCTTTACGCCTGTTTGCCGAGCCTGGCTCATCTGGGCCTCGCCGCGGCTTTCGTCGGGGCCGTTTGCCTGATCATCGCCGTCTATGGCGGCGGGTTCTCCACCCTGCCCGCCTACCTCGCCGACATCTTCGGCACGCGCTTCGTGGGCGCGATCCATGGCCGGGTGATCACCGCCTGGTCGGTGGCGGCCGTGATCGGCCCTGCGTTTATCGCCAGCCTGCGCCAGTCCCAACTCCACGCCGGCGTGCCGAGGGTGCAGGTCTACGACGTCACGCTGTACGCCATGGCCGTCCTGATGCTCGTGGGCCTCGCCTGCAACCTTCTCGTGCGGCCGGTGGCGGACACCCACTGTCTCGAGGAGCTGGCGGAGCCGGAGGCGCCGGCGACCTGCGCCACAGACATCGCCGCGCGCGATGAGCGTCTGGGCCTGGTGGGCGTAGCGGCCTGGCTGGCGGTGGGTGTTCCATTCGCCATCGGCCTCTTCATCGCCCTGCAGAAGGCGGCCGCCCTTCTTTAACCGTCCGCGGGCTTAGAAGAAGACGTCGCCGGCGGTGATCCGGCGCAGAGATCCGTCGGCCAGGCGCAGGCGCAGAGCGCCGTCGAAGTCGAGGCCCTCCGCCACGCCCTCGATCGTCTCCGCCGGCAGGCGCGCCGAACAAGGCTGACCAAGGCCATGGGCGCGCGCCGTCCAGGCCTCCGCGATGGGAGCGAACCCAGCGGCTTCCCAGACGCCGCGCCACCGCTCGAAGGCGCCGGCCAGGATCCCGAGGGCCTCGGCCGGTCGCGGCGGCGGCCCATCCATATGATCGGCGAGCGCTGTGGCGGGCCGTTCCACGTCGTCGGGCGCCTCGGCGAGGTTCACCCCGATGCCGACTGCCAGCCACAGCCCTGCTGCCGACGGGCCAGACTCCACCAGGATCCCCGACACCTTGCGCCCCACGAGCAGGGTGTCGTTGGGCCATTTCAGGCTCACCTTTGAGACCGGCGCATAGGTCCCCGCGAGGTCGGCGACCGCGAGAGCGGCGACGAAGGCGATCTGGGCCGCCTCTAGGGGCGGCTTCGACGTTGTCAGCAGCAGCGTGGCGGCGAGGTTGCCCGAGCCGCTGCGCCAGGTGCGGCCGCGGCGGCCCTTGCCCGCCGTCTGCCACAGAGCGGTGAGCCAGAGCGGTCCGGTCTCCCCGGCGTCGGCGCGACGCCGGGCCTCGAGGTTGGTGGAATCAATCTCGTCATAGGCGACGATCGGCGGGAGGTCAGGCATCGACAGGATACGGCGAAGGACCACCTTCGGCGATGAAGCGCTCGATGCGGCGGGTGAGGATCGGCAAGGGCACGGAGCCCAGCTGCAAGACCGTGTCGTGGAAGGCGCGGATGTCGAACTTCGGCCCGAGCGCGGCCTGGGCCTTGGTCCGGGCCTGCAGGATCGCCCGCTGGCCAAGATAATAGGAGAGCGCCTGGCCCGGCCAGCTGATGTAGCGGTCGACCTCGGTTTCGACCTCGTGTCGCGGCAGGGCGGTGTTGTCCGCAAGGTACGCGATCGCCTGCTCGCGGCTCCAGCCCATGGCATGGACGCCAGTGTCGACCACCAGGCGCGCCGCTCGCCAGGCCTGATAGCTGAGCATGCCGAAGCGGTCGTAGGGCGTGTCGTACATGCCCATCTCCTCGCCCAGGCGCTCGCAGTACAGCGCCCAGCCCTCGCCGAAGGCCGAGATGTAGCTCTTACGGCGGAACTCCGGCTGGTCGCGCTGCTCGTTGGCGAGCGGCATCTGGAAGGCGTGGCCGGGGGCGGATTCGTGCAGCGTGAGCGCCGCAAGGGCGTAGAGCGGGCGCGAGGGCAGGTCGTAGGTGTTGACCAGATAGACGCCCGGCCCTCCCCGGCCGGCGGTGTAGAACGGGGCGATGGCGGCGGGGACGGGGCGGATGGCGAAGCGCGCGCGAGGCAGCCGGCCGAACCACTGCGAGGCCTTGCCATCGAAGGTCTTGGCGATCCACGCCGCACGGTCCAGCAGCTCCTGGGGCGTCTTCACATAGAACTGCGGATCCGTGCGCAGGAACTGCAGGAACGTGGGAATGTCGCCGGAGAACTTCACCTCCGTCATGACGTCCTGCATCCGCCCGCGGATCAGGGCGATTTCGGCGAGGCCCAGGGCGTGGATCGCCTCGGGGCTATCGTCGAGGGTGGTGAACTCCTTGATCTTCGACTGGTAGTAGGCGCGGCCGCCGGGCAGCGCCTCCGCCGAGATGGTGGTGCGCGTCCGGGGCAGATATTCCTCGCGCAGAAACACCAGCAGGGCGCCATGGGCCGGGACGACCTCGCTGGCGATGACCGCCCGCGCCGACCCGCGCAGATCCTCGCGCATCGCCTCCGGGAGCGTCGGCGGCAATTCCGCGAACGGCTTCCAGAACTGTGTCGCCTCCGGCGAGACGGCCTGGGCGACTGCGGCCACGGAGAGGTCGCGTCCGGCGAGGGTCACCCGCGGCGGCGTGAATCCGCGCGCCACGCCAAGGCGCATGGCGGCGATCTGCTGGTCGAAATAGCGCCGCGTCTGGCCGAGCCGGGCGATGTAGTGGCGGTAGTCCGCCTCGATGCGGAACGGCCGGTGGGCCGCCTCCGCGAGGTCGCCCCAGAACGACGAGTCGCTGTTGAACGGCGCTTCCCAGTCGCGCCAGGCCTGGGAGGCCTCGAGGGCGTCGATCTGGCCGGCATAGACATCGAAGTCGATCTGGGCCGCGGAGCTGAGTGAGGCCCGGTCGATCCGCGCCAGGGACGCCTGGGTCTCTCGCCAGCGGCCCAGCCGCGCCGTCTGCGCCTGCTCGCTCACGTCCGGCAGGTAAGGCGGGAGCGGCTGGTCAGGATCGTCCGCCTCGGCCAGCTGGGCTTTTCGCCACGCCCACTCGCGGGTCCAGATCTGCTGGAAGTCCAACGCCGCCGCGGAGGCCGCGGCGACCGTGGGGATCAGTGCGGCCGCCGGGACGAAGGCGGCGAGATCTCGGCGGGTGAGTGGCACGCGGGTCTCTGGGCCAGAGGTTGCAAGTCCAGGCGCTTAGCCCGCGCCGCGAGCGCCCGCCAGCCCGGCCGCGCTTGCCGCGCATGACACGGCCGACATTGTGTTACCCTCGCATATCGGCGGCAAACTTCTTCGGCCGCGTCCCTGAGAGATAGGATTTCCCCGGAACATCCTGATCATTGCGGAGTTCGCGGCCCTATGGACGTCGATACCCCCTGCGATCCTGCCGCGGCTGCGGACGCAAGTTCTGCTCCCCCACGGCGGATCCTCCTCGTCTTTCCACGCTACACGCCGTCCTTCGGGACGTTCGAGTACGCCTATCCGATCATCGGGGCGCAGGCCTTCATGCCGCCTCAGGGCCTGCTGGTGATCGCCGCGGCCCTGCCCTCGCATTGGGAAAAGCGGTTCATCGACGAGAACCTCTGCGCCGCCACGGCCGAAGACTTCGCCTGGGCGGAGGCGGTGTTCGTCAGCGGCATGCACATCCAGCGTCAGCAGATGCACGACATCTGCGCCCGCGCCCACGCCGCGGGCCGGACGACCGCCCTGGGCGGCCCCTCGGTCTCCGCCTGCCCCCACTACTATCCCGACTTCGACTATCTGCACGTGGGCGAGATGGGCGACGCCACGGACGAGCTGATCGCGCGGCTGCAGGCCGATCCATCCCCGCCGAGCGGGCAGGTCGTCCTCACGACCCGCGTGCGCAAGGACCTCGCCGCCTTCCCCCTGCCCGCCTACGAGCTGGCCGAGCTCCCCAAGTACTTCATGGGCTCGATCCAGTTCTCCAGCGGCTGCCCCTACGAGTGCGAGTTCTGCGACATCCCGGCCCTCTACGGACGCAACCCGCGGCTCAAGACGCCCGAGCAGGTCTGCGCCGAACTCGACAAGTTGCGCGCCCTGGGCATCCGCGATGCCATCTACTTCGTCGATGACAACTTCATCGCCAACCGCAAGGCCGTGCGCGACCTGCTGCCGGCCCTCGTCGCCTGGCAGAAGCGTAATGGCTACCCCTACCGCATGGCCTGCGAGGCGACGCTGAACATTGCCAAGCGGCCGGAGATCCTGGGGCCCATGCGCGAGGCCGGATTCGAGACGGTGTTTTGCGGCATCGAGACTCCCGACCCTGCGGCGCTCAAGGAGATGCACAAGAGCCACAATATGATGGTGCCGATCCTGGAAGGGATCGAGACCTTGAACAGCTACGGCATGGAGGTGGTCTCGGGAATCATCCTGGGCCTCGACACCGACACGCCCGACACGCCCGAGGCGATCCAGAGGTTCATCGAAGTCAGCCACATCCCCCTGCTGACGATCAACCTGCTGCAGGCGCTGCCGAAGACGCCGCTGTGGACGCGGCTGGAGCGCGAGGGACGGATCGCCGAGGACGACAGCCTGGAGTCGAACGTCGTGTTCCGCCGCCCCTATCGCGAAGTCGTCGACGGCTGGCGCAGGCTGATGGCCGCCGCCTATGAGCCAGGGGCCCTGTTCGCCCGCTTCGACCACCAGGTTCAGGCGACCTATCGCAACCGCCGGCCGCGCCCGCAGCCGGCGACCTGGGCGAACATCAAGAAGGGCGTGGGGATCATCTCCCGCATGCTGTGGATCTGCGGGGTGAAGGCGCGCTACCGACGCACCTTCTGGAAGTTCGCCTGGCCGCGAATCAAGGCGGGCGAGATCGAGTGGCTGATCTCCTCGGCGGTGGTCGCCCACCACCTGATCAGCTTCACCGATGACGCCTGCAAGGGTCGCCAGAACGCCTCGTTCTATTCCGCCAAGCTGCGCGACGACCCGCCCCAGGCCCCGGCCCACCTGCCGGCGGGCGCTCCAGCGCCCCAGGCGGCGTAAGGTCCCTCCCCTTCCGGGGAGGGCGGTCAAGCGTAGCGAGACCGGGTGGGGAAGTGTGGTTCACGCCCGACGTTGGTGTCTTTCCCGAGGATTCCCCACCCGTGGCGCCTGCGGCGCGACACCCTCCCGATGGGGAGGGATGACGGATTACGGCTGGATCAGCGCCGCCGCCGCCGTGTGGGCCAACGGATCGATGGCGTAGAGGGCGAACAGGACCACCGGGAAGGCGAACAGAGCCGCTCCGTAGCCGATCACCACGCCTTCGGCGGCCGGACGATCGGTAGGCCCTGGGCTCGGGTCCAGCCACATCACCTTGATCAGGCGCAGATAGTAGTAGGCTGCGATGACGCTGCCGATCAGGGCGATGACCGCCGCGGGCGCGAGCCCCGCCACGATGGCCGCCTTGAAGACGTAGTACTTGCCCCACAGGCCGCTGAGCGGCGGCAGCCCAAGGCCCGAGAGCGAGAAAAAGGTCATGGCGATCGCGATGCCGGGACGCTCGCGCACGAGTCCGGCGAGGTCCGTGAAGGTCTCCATCGGGCGGCCGGCGCGGGACAGCACGGTGAGGCAGGCGAAGAAGCCGGTGACGTCGATGACGTAGAGGGTCATGAAGACCAGCACCGACTGCACCCCCATGGCCCCCCCGGCGGCGAGGCCGACCATGGCGTAGCCGATCTGGGCGATCGAGGTGTAGGCCCACAGCCGCTTGACGTTGTGCTGACGAAGGCCCGTGTAGGCCCCCACGGCCACCGACAGGATGGCCACCACGACGATGATCTGGCGCCACTGGTCCACCGCACCGCTGAAGCCCTGGGTGAGCAGGCGGGCCAGAAGCACCATGGCGGCCAGCTTGGGCGCCCCGGCGAAGAAGCCGACCACAGGCGTGGGGGCGCCCTCGTAGACGTCCGGCGTCCACATGTGGAACGGCGCGGCCGAGACCTTGAAGGAAAGCCCGCAGATCAGGAACACCAGGCCCAGCAGGGCGCCGCCGCCCGCGCCATGGCTCATCGCCATGGCGATGGCGTCGAAACGCGTGGAGCCGGCGAAGCCGTAAACGAGCGACGCCCCGTAGAGCATGATGCCCGAGGAGAGCGCGCCCAGGACGAAGTACTTGAGGCCAGCCTCGGACGATTTGGGGTCGTCGCGCTCGAAGGCGGCGAGCACATAGAGCGCCAGGGACTGCAGCTCGACCGAGATGTACAGCGAGATCAGGTCGCCGGCCGAGGCCATCATGCCCATGCCAAGCGCGGCGATGATCACCAGGATCGGGAACTCGAACCGCGCCTGGCCGCGGCGGGCGAACCAGCCCTCGCCCATCGGTATGGCCGCAGCGCTGGCGAGATAGATCACGACCTTGGAGAACACCGCGCCCTGATCGAGGATCAAGCCGCCCAGGAAGGCGCGGCCCAGCGGCGCTACGACCGCCACCACCGCGGCTGCGCACAGGGACGCAACCGAAGCGAAGGTGAAGGTCGCGCTGGCCTTGCCCTGGAAGGCGCCCCAGACGAGCAGGATCAGGGTCGCGCCGACGAGCAGCAGCTCGGGTGAGGCGACGGCGGCGGTCTGCATCGGCGTCATGGCGTGGCTATCAGCGTCCCGTCGCGGCGTGGAAGACGTCGACCATGTGGGTGGTCGCCGCATCGGTGATTGAGAGGACCAGGCGCGGCTGGAAGCCGAGCGCCAGGGTGGCGACGATGAGGGGCAGGAAGATAATCGCCTCGCGGCCCACCAGGTCGCCGATCGCCGCCAGGGAGGGATTGGTAAGCTGGCCGAAGATTATCCGTCGGTACAGCGTCAGGGCGTACATGGCCGAGAGGATCACGCCGCTCACCGCGACGATCGCCGTCCAGGTGGAGACGCCATAGGTCCCGGTAAGGGTGAGGATCTCGCCCACGAAGCCGCTGGTGCCGGGCAGGCCGACGTTGCCCATGGTGAAGAGCATGAACACCGCGGCGTAGATCGGCATCTTCGTCACCAGGCCGCCGTAGTAGGCGATCTCCCGAGTGTGCATGCGGTCGTAGACTACGCCGACGCAGAGGAAGAGCGCGCCCGAGATCACCCCGTGGCTCAGCATCTGGAAGATGGCGCCCTGCTCGCCCTGCAGGTTGCCCGAGAAGATGCCCATGGTGACGAAGCCCATGTGCGCCACCGACGAGTAGGCGATGAGCTTCTTCATGTCGTCCTGACGGAACGCCACCAGGGAGGTGTAGACGATCGCGATCATCGAGAGGGCGAAGATCAGGGGCGTGAACTCGACGCTCGCGGCCGGGAACATCGGCACCGAAAAGCGCATGAAGCCGTAGCCGCCCATCTTCAGCAGGATCCCGGCCAGGATCACCGAACCGGCGGTGGGCGCCTCGACGTGGGCGTCCGGAAGCCAGGTGTGCACCGGCCACATTGGCATCTTCACCGCGAAGGAGGCGAAGAACGCCAGCCAGAACCAGGTCTGATACGTTGGCGAAAAGTGGTAGCGCATCAGCTCCGGGATCGACGAGGTATGCGCGATGGAGATCATCGCCAGGATCGCCGCCAGCATCAGCACCGAACCCAGCAGGGTGTAGAGGAAGAACTTGAAGGCCGCGTAGACGCGATTCTGGCCGCCCCAGATGCCGATGATCAGGAACATCGGGATCAGCTGGCCTTCGAAGAACAGGTAGAAGACGATGATGTCGAGCGCGCAGAAGACGCCGATCACCAGGGTCTCGAGGACCAGGAAGGCGATCATGTACTCGACAACGCGGTCCTTGATCGAACGCCAGCTGGCGGCGATGCAGAGCGGCATCAGGAACGCCGTTAGCGGGACGAAGAGGACCGAGATGCCGTCGACGCCCATCCGGTAGCGCAGACCGCCGAACCAGTTGATGTCCTCCTGCATCTGGAAGCCGCTCTGGCTCGGATGGAAGGTAGCCACCACGGCGACCGACAGGACGAAGGTCGCCAGCGTGGTCGCCAGGGCGATCCAGCGTGCGGCCGAGGCGGTCCGTTCGTCATTGGCCGGCGCCAGGCCGCGCACCAGGAGGATGCCGGCGACGCCAAGCAGCGGAAGGAAGGTGGTGAGGGAGAGGATGCCGCTCATCTTACGAAGGCCCACAGGGCGTAGGAGAGGAGCCCGGCGACGCCGAGCAGCATGACGAAGGCGTAGTGGTAGACGTAGCCGGTCTGCAGCCGCGCCGTCGCCTTGCCGATGGCGTAGCTGGCCGCGGAGACGCCGTCAGGGCCCAGGCCGTCGATCAGGCGCTTGTCGCCGCCCTTCCAGAACAGGTCGCCGAGCCACTTGGCGGTTCGGACGAAGATGAGATCGTAGAGCTCGTCGAAGTACCACTTGTTGTACAGGAACGACCAGACGGGGCCCTTCCGCGCGGCGATGCGCGCGCCCATGCCCTCGCGAAGGATATAGGCGTACCAGGCGGCCACAAAGCCGATCAGGGTGACCAGCAGGGGAGCCCAGGTCACCCAGGCGGGCATGTGCTCGATTTCGTCCAGCAGCCGGCCGCTGGTGATGGTGGAAAGAGCGCCCCTCCAGAAGCTGTCGCGCCCGCCGCCGATGAAGCCATGGTCGAAGAGGCCGCCGGCGAATGCGGCGCCCACGGCGAGCAGCAGAATCGGGACCAGCATCGACCAGGGGCTCTCGTGGGGGTCGCCGCCGTGACGGGCGTCATGCCCGTGCGCCTCGTGCTGCGCCCCGTGAGCGGCGTGGTCGTCGTGCGCCGCGTGACCCCATTTGGCGTGACCGTGAAAGGTCATGAAGATCAGGCGCCAGGAGTAGAAAGAGGTCAGGCCCGCGGCCAGAACGCCGGCGACAAAGGCGAACACCGCCGTCGCGTCTCCGCCGCGCCCGGCCATAAAGGCCGAATTGATCAGGGCGTCCTTCGAGTAGAAACCGGCGAAGCCGATGTCGAGGCCGGGTATGCCCACGCCGGTGATGGCCAGGGTGCCCACCAGCATCACCGAATAAGTGATGGGGATCTTGTTCCACAGGGCGCCCATCTTCCGCATGTCCTGCTCATGGTGCACCGCCTCGATCACCGAGCCGGCGCCCAGGAACAGCAGGGCCTTGAAGAAGGCGTGGGTGAAGAGGTGGAACATGGCCGCCGGATAGGCGCCCACGCCCGCGGCGAAGAACATGTAGCCGAGCTGCGAGCAGGTCGAATAGGCAACCACCCGCTTGATGTCGTTCTGCGCCAGGCCGACGGTCGCGGCGAAGAGGCAGGTGACCGCGCCCACGACCGTCACCACGTCCTTGGCGATCGGGGCGTGCTCGAACATCGGCGAGAGCAGGCAGACCATGTAGACGCCGGCCGTCACCATGGTCGCCGCATGGATCAGGGCCGAGACGGGGGTCGGGCCTTCCATGGCGTCGGGCAGCCAGGTGTGGAGGAAGAACTGGGCGCTCTTGCCCATCGCGCCGATGAACAGGAGCACGCAGGCCAGATCCATCAGCCGCAGGTCCCAGCTTCCGAAATGCCAGACGTGGTCGGCGATGGCCGGAACCTGGGGAAAGATGTCGGCGAACCGGATCGAGCCGAACGCCCAGAAGGTGGTGACGATGCCGAGTATGAAGCCGGCGTCGCCGATGCGGTTGACCACGAAGGCCTTGATCGCCGCGGCGTTGGCGGTGGGCCTGTCGTACCAGAAGCCGATCAACAGGTAGCTGGCGAGGCCCACGCCTTCCCAGCCGAAGAACATCTGCATCAGGTCGGAAGCGGTCACCAGGGCCAGCATGGCGAAGGTGAACAGCGACAGGTAGGCGAAGAAGCGCGGCTTGGAGGGGTCCTCGCGCATGTAGCCCCAGCTGTAGACGTGCACGAGCGCGCTGACGGTGGTGACCACGATCAGCATCACCGACGAAAGCGAGTCGATCCGGATAGACCAGGTCGACTGGAGCCGGCCGACGTCGATGAAGGGGGCCAGGGTGACGGTGAAGCTCCCCCACGAGCCCGAGATCACATTGAAGAAGGTCAGCCAGCCCAGGACACACGAGAAGATCAGCAGGCCGGTGGTCAGGGCCCGCGAAGCGGTGTCGCCGATCCGCCGGCCAAACAGACCGGCGATGATCGCGCCGACGATCGGCGCGAGGACCAGCAGCGTAACAATGAGTTGCGGGCTCAAGCGCGGATCTCCGGACGGTCACGCATCCCGCTCATCCCTTCATCATCGAGGCGTCATCGACGGCGATGTCGCCGCGCCAGCGGAAGAAGGTGACCAGGATCGCGAGGCCCACCGCCGCTTCGGCCGCGGCCACGGTGAGGACGAACAGGGCGTAGATCTGTCCCACCACGTCGTGGAGGAAGACCGAAAAGGCCACCAGGTTGATGTTCACCGCCAGCAGGATCAGCTCGATCGACATCAGGATGACGATCACGTTCTTGCGGTTCACGAAGATGCCGAGCACGCCGATCGTGAAGAGGATCGCCGCGACGGTCAGGTAGTGGGTGAGGCCGATGGTCATGCGTCGATCCCTTCGCCCGACTTGATGGTGACGATGCGCATCCCCGAGCCGGGCGTGCGGGCGGTCTGATCGGCGATGTTCTGCCGTCGCACGTTGGTCTTGTGCTTGAGGGTCAGCACGATGGCTCCGATCATGGCGACCAGGAGCACCATGCCTGCCGTCTGGAAGAAGTAGAGGTAATCCGTATAGAGCACCCGCCCGATCGCTTCGGCGTTGGAGAACGCACCGACGTGGGTCATCGGCCCGGTCGATGCGCCCGCCGCACCGGAGTGGGCGACGCTGGCGGCCACAAGAATCATCTCGCCGGTCAGGATCGCGGCGACTACGATCCCCAGCGGCAGGTACTTGACGAAGCCCTGCCGCAGTTCGGCGAAGTCGACGTCCAGCATCATCACCACGAACAGGAACAGCACCGCCACGGCGCCGACGTAGACCACCACCAGGATCATGGCGAGGAACTCGGCGCCCAGCATCACGAAGAGGCCGGCCGTAGAGAAGAAAGCCGTGATCAGGAAGAGCACGGAGTGCACCGGATTGCGCGCGAAGATGACCGCCAGGCCGGCCAGCAGAGTGACCGCAGCGAGCACATAGAAGGCGTAGGCCTGCAGGACCATCGGCGACCTTGGGGACTTTCTTGCTTCTCTGCGACGGGGCGACCGGACCTCGCTCCCCGCCGGGAGCGGCCGCCCGTCGCCGGCGGGGGTTGTTAACGGTAGGGGGCGTCCAGTTCCAGGTTCTTTGCGATCTCGCGCTCCCAGCGGTCGCCGTTCGCGAGCAGGCGTTCCTTGTCGTAGTAGAGCTCCTCGCGGGTCTCCACCGAGAACTCGAGGTTGGGCCCTTCCACGATGGCGTCCACCGGGCAGGCCTCCTGGCACAGGCCGCAATAGATGCACTTGACCATGTCGATGTCGTACCGGGTCGTGCGGCGCGAGCCGTCCTCGCGCGGCTCAGCCTCGATGTAGATGGCCTGGGCCGGGCAGACCGCCTCGCACAGCTTGCAGGCGATGCACCGCTCCTCGCCGCTGGGATAGCGGCGCAGAGCATGCTCGCCGCGGAAGCGGGGCGACTGGGGATTGCGCTCGTTGGGATAGAGCACGGTCGCCTTGGGGCGGGCCATGTACTTCATGGAGAGGCCGAAGGCGCCGATGATGTCCATCAGGGCCGCGCCGCGGATGGCCTGTCCGATTCGCTGGAACATCCCGTCCTACCTCCTGGCGCCCGCGCAATCGTAACTGGAGAGATCCTGGTCGTCGTAGCCGGCGCGCAGCTGCAGCTGGCCGCCGCGCTCCTGGCAGGTCCTGGATGCCCGGGCCAGCGCATCGTAGCTGGCCGCCCCCTGCCCCACGCCCGACGCGCAGCCGGCGAGGGTCGTCACGGCAACGGCCGGCAGGGCGACGGAGATTGCGGTCTCGCGCCTCATGTGGCGGACCCGAACACGCGCCACGCGCCGATCAGGGCGACGGCGACGAGCGAGGTCGGCAGGAACACCTTCCAACCCAGGCGCATCAGCTGGTCGTAGCGGTAGCGGGGGACAATCGCCTTCACCACGGCGAACAGGAAGAAGAAGAAGATGATCTTCAGGAACAACCACATGAAGCCGAAGAAGCTGGCCAGCGTGGGATCCCAGTAGCGGGTGAACGGCGTCGGGAACGGCGCCTGCCACCCGCCGAAGAAGAGCGTGGTGATCAGGGCGCACATCAGCACGATGTTCGCGTACTCGCCGATCATGAACAGCAGGTACGGCGTGGAGGAATATTCGACCTGATAGCCGGCGACGAGTTCGGACTCCGCCTCGGGCAGGTCGAACGGCGGCCGGTTCGTCTCGGCCAGGGCCGAAACGAAGAAGATCACCGACATCGGGATCATCACCAGCGCCGCCGGCAGGTCCTTCAGACCGCCGCCGCCCAGCACGTTCCAGTTCCAGAACCCGCCGCCCTGGCGCTCAACGATGGTGTTGAGGTTGAGAGAGCCCGCCAGCAGGATCACCGTGACGATCACGAAGCCGATCGAGACTTCGTAGCTGACCATCTGCGCCGCCGACCGGAGGCCGCCCAGGAAGGGGTATTTCGAGTTCGACGCCCAGCCGCCCATGATCACGCCGTAGACGCCCAGGGATGAGATGGCGAAAAGGTAGAGGACCCCGACGTTGATGTTCGACACCACCCAGCCGGGCGCGAGCGGCATCACAGCCCAGGCGCCGAAGGCGAGGGTGAACATGATCAGCGGCGCCAGAAGAAAGACCGTCTTGTCCGCCCCCGAGGGGATCACGATCTCCTTGAGCACGAACTTCAGGAAATCGGCGAACGACTGCAACATGCCAAACGGGCCCACGACGTTGGGTCCTTTACGCATCTGCACGCCGGCCCAGATCTTGCGGTCGGCGAGCAGGAGGAAGGCCAGCGAGAGCAGGATCCAGATCAGGACAGCCAGGATCTGCCCGACCGTGAGCAACAGCCATCCGCCAGGGGTGGACCAGAACATTCGAGCCGGCTCCCCTACTCGGCGGCGATCTTGAGGCCCGCGGCCAGGGCCGCGCATTCGGCCATGGTCACGCTCGCCCGGCAGATCGGGTTGGTGAGGTGGTAGGCCCGGATCGGGCTCAGGAAATCCGCGTCGGCGATCTCGCCGGCCTCGCCCAGGCCCGAGAGATCCAGCGCCGTGGGGACGGAGCCCGGCGCATAGTCGACCTGCCCGAAGGTCGGGTGTTCGGCGAACAGCTTCTCGCGCAGGTGGGCGAGGCTGTCGTACGGCAAGGCCGCGCCCAGCCGCGCCGAGAGCGCGCGCAGGATGGCCCAGTCCTCCCTCGCCTCGCCCTTGGGGAACACGGCCCGCTCTCCGCGCTGCACGCGGCCCTCGGTGTTCACGTAGATCCCGTCCTTCTCGGTATAGGCGGCGGCGGGCAGGATCACGTCGGCGCGGTGCGCGCCGCGGTCGCCATGCGCGCCCATGTAGACGACGAAGGCCTCGGTCTTGCCGAGGTCCATCTCGTCCACCCCCATCAGGAACAGGACGTCGAGGACGCCGGGATCCATCATCTGCGTGGCCGTCAGGCCGCCGGCGCGCGGAATGAAGCCGAGGTCGAGTGCGCCCACCCGCGAGGCGGCGGTGTGCAGGACGTTCCAGCCGTTCCAGCCCTCGCGCACGACATTGAGGGCGCCGGCCGCGCGCGCAGTCGCCGCGAGCACCGCGGCCCCGTCGCTACGCGCCAGGGCGCCCGCGCCGACGATCATCGCGGGCCTCTGCGCCGCCTTGAACGCCTTGACGAAGTCATGGCCGCTGTCGGCAAGGCCGGTCAGGGTCTCGCCGCCCGCGCCGAGGTGGTCGTAGTCGTAGGTGAGATCCGCCGGCCGACCGACCAGGCCAAAGCGCGTGCGCCCAGCCAGCCACATCTTGCGCAGGCGCGCGTTGAAGACGGCCGCCTCCATCCTCGGATTGGCGCCCACCAGCAGCACCGCGTCGGCGCGCTCCAGACCTTCGATGGTCGAGTTGAACAGCCAGCTCTCCCGCGAGCCCGTCCCCAGGGGCGAGCCGTCCGTGCGGCAGTCGATCGAAGTCGCGCCGAGACTGCCGAAAAGGTCGAGCGCCGCCTTCATCGATTCGGCGTCCTGCAACTCGCCCGCGATCACGCCGAGCCGCTCAGGCTTGGCCGCGCGGATGCGCTCGGCGACCACTCCGAGGGCCTCGCTCCAGCTCGCAGGCCGCAGCTTGCCGTTCTCGCGGATCATCGGCCGATCGAGGCGCTGCCGGCCTAGGCCGTCGCAGGCGTAGCGGGTCTTGTCGCTGATCCACTCTTCATTGACCGCGTCATTGGTGCGTGGCAGCACCCGCAGCACGGCCTGGCCGCGCGCATCCACCCGGATGGCGCTGCCGAGCGCGTCCATGACGTCGACGCTGGAGGTCTTGGTCAGCTCCCAGGACCGGGCGTTGAAGGCGTAGGGCTTGGAGGTCAGGGCGCCGACCGGGCACAGGTCTATGACGTTGGCCGATAGCTCGCTGGTCACCGCCCGATCGAGATAGGTGGTGATCTCCACGTCCTCGCCGCGCGAGATCAGGCCGATCTCCGATATGCCGGCGACCTCGGTGATGAAGCGCACGCAGCGCGTGCACTGGATGCACCGCGTCATCACCGTCTTGATGAGCGGGCCCATGTACTTCTCTTCGACCGCCCGCTTGTTCTCGGCGTAGCGGCTGGCGTCGCGGCCGTAGCCCATCGACTGGTCCTGCAGGTCACACTCGCCGCCCTGGTCGCAGATCGGGCAGTCCAGCGGGTGGTTGATGAGCAGGAACTCCATCACCCCTTCGCGCGCCTTCTTCACCATGGCGGAGTTGGTGATGATCTCCTGGCCGTCGGCGGCCGGAAGTGCGCAGGAGGCCTGGGGCTTGGGCGGCCCGGGTTTCACCTCGACCAGGCACATGCGGCAATTGCCGGCGATCGACAGGCGCTCGTGGTAGCAGAAGCGTGGGATCTCCTCCCCCGCCAGCTCGGCGACCTGGAGAACGGTCATACCGTTCTCGAACTCGATCTCGACTCCGTTGACCTTGGCCTTGGGCATGATCTCAGACCGCCTTGTCCGCGCTGGTCAGGGAAAGCTCGATGCGATCGTCGCGCCGCAGCAGGTGCAGCGCGGGATTGGCGGGTTGGTCGGGCATGGCGGGGCGGCGATAGACCCTTCAACCCGCCCCTTCAAGAGCGCGGGACGCCTAAGCCGTTCGCTGGCCCCTCACGGGGGCGAGGCGCTCGCCGTCGCGCACTCGGCGTGATCCCGGCGCACCCGGGTCGCGCTCGCGGGGAAGCGGGCGAGGGCCGCGGGCGGACGAATCGGACGCCGGACCAGCTCGACGCCGCAGTTGGGACAGACGCCGCCGAAGCGATCTGCCGCGCAGGTCTCGCAGAAGGTGCATTCGAAGGTGCAGATGAAGGCGACGCTGTCCGGCGCCAGGTCCGTGTCGCAGCACTCGCAATTGGGACGAAGCTCAAGCACCTGTTCGTCCTCCTCCAGAAGATCCGCGCGTTGACCCGCCGGACCAGCGCCCATAGGTACGCCGCCGCCCCCGCCCCACAAAGAAGAGACCCCGAACGATGCCGCACGACCTGCCCGCCGGCGCCACCGGCGTCCTCGCCCTGGCCGACGGGACGATCTTCGCAGGAATCGGCGTGGGCGCCGTGGGCGAGGCGGTGGGCGAGGTGTGCTTCAACACCGCCATGACCGGCTATGAGGAGATCCTCACCGATCCCTCCTACATGGCCCAGATCGTCACCTTCACCTTCCCGCACGTGGGCAATGTCGGGACCAATGTGGAGGACATCGAGCAGGTCGCGGGCTCGGCGGAGACCTCGGCGCGGGGCGCGATCTTCCGCGATCTCCCGACGGCCCCGGCCAACTGGCGCGCCGAGGCGGATCTCGCAACCTGGCTCGCCCGGCGGGGCGTCATCGGCCTGGCAGGGATCGACACTCGCGCCCTGACCCGCCGCATCCGCGAACAGGGCATGCCCCACGGGGTGATCGCCCACGATCCGGAAGGCCGCTTCGACATCGACGCCCTGGTCGCCAAGGCGCGCGCCTGGCCGGGCCTGGAGGGCGAGGATCTCGCCACGCCCGCCTCGACCCTGCAGAGCTTCGAGTGGCGCGAGGGGCTCTGGTCATGGCCGGAGGGTTACGAGGGCGCGGGGGACGGCGACGTCGAGGCCGTGGTCATCGACTATGGGGTCAAGCGCAATATCCTGCGGGCGCTCGCCAGCGCCGGGGTCAAGGTGACCGTCGTCCCCGCTCACACGCCCGCGGCAGAGATCCTTGCGCGCAACCCGGACGGCGTGGTGCTCGCCAACGGTCCTGGCGACCCGGCTGCGACCGCCAAATGGGCCGCGCCGGAGATCCGCGCCCTGGTGGAGAGCGGCACGCCCCTGTTCGGCGTCTGCCTCGGCCACCAGCTGCTCGCCCTGTCGCTGGGAGGGCGCACGCACAAAATGGAGCAGGGCCACCACGGGGCGAACCACCCCGTGAGGGACCTGGACACCGGCAAGGTCGAGATCGTCTCGATGAACCACGGCTTCACGGTCAGCCGCGAGGACCTGCCCGAGGCCCTGGAGGAGACGCACGTCTCCCTCTTCGACGGCACCAACGCCGGGCTGCGCCTGAAGGGCCGTCCGGTCTTTTCAGTGCAGCACCACCCCGAAGCCTCCCCCGGCCCGACGGACTCCCTGGGGGTCTTCCGTCGCTTCGCCGAGGCGATGCGGCAGGTGAAAAAGACGCGGAGTTAGGACTGTCCCTCCCTCCTGGGAGGATCGCCTCACACCGCCTTGGCGACGCGGGGCTTGCGGGGGGCGGCGGTCTTGCGGGCGGCGGCGCGCTTTTCGGCGGCGGCTTCGGACTTCGCCTGTTTGCGCTCGGCCACGGCGGCTTCGAGCGCGGGCAGCAGTTCGGCCGCATCGGCCTTCTGGCGTTCGGTGCCAGCGGCCTCCAGCCTGCGGGCGTTATCCAGCAGATTTTTCAGCGCGCGGTCGTCCATCTCAGGGATTTTTTCAAGCAGGCTCATGGGCGGCGCGGACTCCGGAAAAATGCGAATCCTATATGTCGTGTCCCGGGCAAGCGATTGTAAGGACTGCGAGGCGGACCAAGCGCCGTCGCTGTTCCGTCCCCGGACGTCCGATCGACCCGAGGTTGCGCCTTGGGTCCAGCGCCGCTAAAGCCGGCTCTTAACCTTCATTTTGGCCGGCCGAACCGCGCGTCGCGCGCGCGGCGGCTCGCGCGCGGAACCAAAGCATGCCCAGACGCACCGATATCGAGAGCATCCTCATCATCGGCGCGGGGCCCATCGTCATCGGGCAGGCCTGCGAGTTCGACTATTCCGGCGTCCAGGCCTGCAAGGCGCTGCGCGCGGACGGCTATCGGATCATCCTGGTCAACTCTAACCCGGCCACCATCATGACCGACCCGGAGGTAGCCGACGTCACCTACATCGAGCCGATCACGCCCGAGGCGGTCGCCAAGATCATCGAGAAGGAACGACCGGACGCCCTGCTGCCGACCATGGGTGGACAGACAGCCCTGAACACAGCCCTGGCCCTGGAACACGGCGGCGTGCTGGCGAAGTTCAATGTCGAGATGATCGGCGCCCGCGCCGAGGCGATCGACAAGGCTGAGGACCGCCAGAAGTTCCGCGAGGCGATGGACACCATCGGCCTGGAAAGCCCCCTCTCCCGCGCCGCCCACACCCTGGACGAGGCGCTGGAGGCCCAGCAGCTCGTCGGCCTGCCGGCGATCATCCGCCCCTCCTTCACCCTGGCCGGCACCGGCGGAGGCATCGCCTACAACCTCGCCGAGTTCCGCGAGATCGTCGAACGCGGCCTCTCTCTCTCCCCCACCACGGAGGTGCTGATCGAGGAAAGCGTGCTGGGCTGGAAGGAGTTCGAGATGGAGGTGGTCCGCGACAAGGCGGACAACTGCATCATCGTCTGCTCGATCGAGAACATCGACCCGATGGGCGTGCACACCGGGGACAGCATCACCGTCGCTCCTGCCCTCACCCTCACCGACAAGGAATACCAGCGCATGCGCGCCGCCTCGATCGCGGTGCTGCGCGAGATCGGCGTCGAGACCGGCGGCTCCAACGTGCAGTTCGCGGTCAATCCCGTGGACGGACGGATGGTGGTGATCGAGATGAACCCGCGCGTCTCGCGCAGCTCCGCCCTCGCGTCCAAGGCCACCGGCTTTCCGATCGCCAAGGTCGCCGCGCGCCTTGCGGTCGGCTACACCCTGGACGAGCTCACCAACGACATCACCGGCGCCACGCCGGCCAGCTTCGAGCCGTCGATCGACTATATCGTCACCAAGATTCCCCGCTTCGCCTTCGAGAAGTTCCCCGGCGCCGAGCCGACCCTGACCACCCAGATGAAGAGCGTGGGCGAGGTGATGGCTATCGGCCGCACCTTCGCCGAGAGCCTGCAGAAAGCGCTGCGCGGCCTCGAGACCGGTCTTTGCGGCCTGGACGACATCGCAATCGAGGGCGCGGCCGAGGGCGATGGCGCGGGCAAGGCGGCCGTCATTCGCAAGCTGGGCGAACCCACCCCCGACCGCCTGCGCGTGATCGCTCAGGCCTTCCGCCACGGCCTCACGGTGGAGGAGGTCAACGCCGCCTGTTCCTACGACCCGTGGTTCCTGCGCCAAATCGAGGCCATCGTGCGCGAGGAAGCGCATCTGTGGGCCCATGGCCTTCCCGCCGATCCCCTCGCCCTGCGCCGGATCAAGGCCATGGGCTTTTCCGACGCGCGCCTGGCCAGGCTGACGCGGCAGACGGAGGCGGAGGTGCGCGCGGCCCGCCGCCGTCTGGGCGTGCGCCCGGTCTTCAAGCGCATCGACTCCTGCGCCGCCGAGTTCGCCGCCATCACGCCGTACATGTATTCGACCTACGAGACCGGCGTGCTGGGCGGCGCGCCCGACTGCGAAGCCGCGCCCACGACCGCGCGCAAGGCGATCATCCTGGGCGGCGGGCCCAATCGCATCGGCCAGGGCATCGAGTTCGACTACTGCTGCTGCCACGCGGCCTTCGCCATGGACGAGATCGGCGTCGAGTCGATCATGATCAACTGCAATCCCGAGACCGTCTCCACCGACTACGACACCTCCGACCGCCTCTATTTCGAGCCCCTGACGGCCGAAGACGTGCTGGAGGTGATCGACATCGAGGCATCCGCCGGGACGCTGTTGGGCGTCATCGTCCAGTTTGGCGGCCAGACCCCGCTCAAGCTCGCCAAGCTGCTGGAGGCCGCGGGCGTCCCGATCCTGGGGACCAGCCCCGACGCCATCGACCTGGCCGAAGACCGTGAGCGCTTCCAACAGCTCCTCCAGCGCCTGGAGATCCGCCAGCCGGTCAACGCGATCGCCCGCAGCGACGAGGAGGCCTTCGAGGCCGCCCGCCGCGTCGGTTATCCGGTGGTGATCCGCCCCTCGTATGTGCTCGGCGGCCGCGCGATGGAGATCGTCCGCGACGAGGAGCAGCTCGCCCGCTACGTGAGCGAGGCCGTGCAGGTGAGCGGCGAGAGCCCGGTCCTGATCGACGCCTATCTTTCGCGCGCCACCGAGGTGGACATCGACGCCCTGGCCGACGGCACGGACGTGTTCGTCTGCGGGGTGATGGAGCACATCGAGGAGGCCGGGGTGCATTCGGGCGACAGCGCCTGCTCCCTGCCCCCCTTCTCCCTGCGCTGCGAGACGATCGCCGAGCTGAAGGTCCAGACCGCGGCCATGGCCAAGGCCCTGGACGTCCGTGGCCTGATGAACGTGCAATTCGCCATCGAAGAGCCCCTCTCCGACGCGCCCCGCATCTTCGTCCTGGAGGTGAACCCGCGCGCCAGCCGCACCGTCCCCTTCGTCGCCAAGACCATCGGCGCGCCGATCGCCGCCATCGCCGCCAAGGTCATGGCCGGCGCGTCCCTCGCCAGCTTCCATCTCTCCGACGCCGCCCCCGCCGACCACGTGGCGGTGAAGGAGGCGGTGTTCCCCTTCGCCCGCTTCGGCGGCGTCGACACCGTGCTGGGCCCCGAGATGCGCTCCACCGGCGAGGTCATGGGCCTGGACTGGAAGCGCGACGGGGAGACCGACCTCGCCCCCGCCTTCGCCCGCGCCTTCGGCAAGAGCCAGCTCGCCGGCGGCACCAAGCTGCCGAGCGGCGGCGGCGTCTTCGTCTCGGTCAAGGATGCCGACAAACCCTTCATCCTCGAACCGGTCCGCCTGCTGATGGCCCTGGGCTTCCAGGTCATCGCCACCGCCGGCACCCACGACTTCCTGGCCGAGAAGGACATCGCCTCGCGCCAGGTGAAGAAGGTCCTCGAAGGCCGACCCCACATCGTCGACGCCATGCAGAACGGCGAAGTCCAGCTGGTCTTCAACACCACCGAAGGCCGCCAATCGATGCAGGACAGCTTCTCCATCCGCCGCACCGCCCTGATGCTGAAGATCCCGTACTACACGACCGCGGCCGGGGCGCTGGCGGCGGCCCTGGCGATCAAAGCCCAGGCGGAGGGGGAGATGGAGGTGCGGCCGCTGCAGGGGTACGGGGTGGGGTGAGACGAAGTTCTTGTTTTGTTCGCGGCTCGGCCCTAAAGTGAGCCTCTGCTGGCCCACCGGCCGCGCGGAGGCCATTCACGGAGAGGCGTCATGGTCGCCGCCGAGCTTGTCCATCACGACGTCGCGCTGAGGCACAAGATCTTCTTCACGGTTCCTCCGCCGCCGGAGGTCGCGGCGCGTATCCTCCGCCTCGGCGACAAGCTGTCTGAAGGAGATGAATTGAGAGGCCGGCGGACGCCTCCGGACCGACTCCACGTGTCGCTCAATGGTCTTGGCGCCTATGCTGCCTTACCCCGAAAATTGATCGTTCGCTCCTGCGGGGTCGTTTCGGCGATCCGATTTCCTTCATTCGTCCTGGCCTTCAACCGCGTGATGAGCTTCGGCGGCAAGGCGGGCGTTCGACCGCTCGTGCTCACGGGGGACGAGGGGATGATCGGTGCGGACATGCTGTATGGCGAGATCCACGCCGCCCTCGCCGGCGCGGGGTTGATTGAGCTTCGCGCGCGCCCGTTCACCCCGCACCTGACGTTGTCGTGGGAAGACGGGCCGCGGGCTGAGCGTGTGATTGAGCCCATCGCCTGGCGCGTGCCCGAGTTCCATTTGGTCGACAGCGTGCACGGCCAGAGCCGACACGACGTCCTCGGAAAGTGGGCCCTCGAGTGATGAGAGGCCCCGCCCCTCACCCCACCTTCAGCTTCACGTCCACATTGCCCCGCGTCGCATTCGAATAGGGGCAGACCTGGTGGGCCGCCTGGACGAGGCGTTCGGCGTCGGCGCGGTCGAGGCCCGGCAGATCGACATCCAGCTCCACCGTGATGCCGAAGCCGCCCTCCGAGCGCGGGCCGATGCCCACCTCCGCCGCCACCGTCGTCTCGGGCGGCACGCGCAGCTTCTGCGCGCCGGATACGGCCTTCATGGCGCCGATGAAGCAGGCGGCGTAGCCGGCGGCGAACAGCTGCTCGGGATTGTTCCCCTCCCCGCCCGGTCCGCCGAGCTCCTTGGGGATCGCGAGCTTGATCTTCAGCGACCCGTCCGTGGTCTCAGTCCTGCCGTCGCGTCCGCCGGTCGCCACGGCGTGGGCGCGGTACTTCACATCGACGGTCATGGAGTTTCCTTTCAGGCTGCGGTGGGCGAACGGCTTCGCGGCGCCTTCGATCCGGCCCACAGGCTAGCTGCGTTTATCGCTGACGGAATAGCCCTTTCCGGTGGAATAGCCCTTTCCAGTCACCGAGAGAGCCAGGCCGACCAGCGTCAGCGCGAATATCCCCAGCGTGACCAAGCTTGCCGACGACCCGCCCGTCCTCGCGATCGGTCTCCAGATCCCCACCCCCTTGTGGGCCAGGAACTCAATCACCAGCACCAGATACATCAACGGGACCATGGCGCGGTAGCGGACGAGAGCCAGGACGGAGAGCAGGACCAGAATGAGGATCTCGACGTCGAGAAAGGCGCCCACGCCGATCACCACCTGGGCCGCTGCGGGGGGATAGGCGCCCAGCGGGATACCGTCGGCTACGTAGCCACGCGCCGGGTCGGCGAGGGATCCGACGCTGATCAGCGCCTTGAAGACGACGAGCAGGCCGAAGATCCACAGGGCCGCGGCGTGGCCGCGAGAGCGGTTGTCGAGAACCTTCGGGAAGACGCGCTCCAGAAGTGGGGCGGCGCGGGATCGCTGTGACCGCGCGTCATTGACTGGAGTCATTCCACCCGCCCTCGCCTCGCCGGACCGCCAGAGCGTCATCAAGCTTTACTTTTGCCCTGTCGTCGATTGTGTGTACGATAATGACCGATTGAGAAGACCCGGGGTAGTCCGGGCGGACACAACATGGAGGGGAAACATGATCCCATTCGCGACAACCGTAGCGGCGGCTCTCGCCGCGCTCGCGCTCGGCGCCGGCGCCGCGGCGGCGGAGACCTGGGTGGACTGGAGTCCTGGAAAGGGCGTCACCGAAAAGCAGTACATCCGCGTCGCGCCCGGTCATCTGGACGACTATCTGACTGGCCTGCGCAAGACCTGGGTCCCCGAACAGGAACTCCGCAAGAAGCGCGGCGTCATCACCGACTACGTCATCCTGCTGCGCGACCACCGCGACAGCCCCGACGACTTGGTCTGCCTGATCACCGTCTATCCGACCGGCGCGGCCATGGACCCGGACCGCACGCGGGACATGGCGATCGAGAGTGAATACCGCGCACAGCTGTCCAAGGCGCAGTCCGACGAGATGCAGGCCCAGTACGGAACCTATCGCACCCGCGTCTCCGACGAAACCTGGCGCACGGCGGAGTTCTCCAAATGAGCGCCGCGCACCAGCCCAAAGAGATGACCACGATGAAGACGATCTCGACGGCGCTCGGCGCCGTGGCCTTACTCGCACTGGGCGCCACAGCGGTTCGCGCGGAGCCCTGGGCGGACTGGAAGCCGACCAAGCAGGTGGTCCACCGCACCTATGTCCGGGTCGAACCCGGTCACCTGGACGACTATCTCACGGCGATCAAGAAGACCTGGGTCCCGGGTGAGGAGACGCTCAAGAAGAGAGGCGTGATCACCCGCTGGGAGGTTCAGTTCCGCGAGGATCAGGTCGGGCCCGGGCCCAATGTGGTGTTGATCGAGTGGTACCCGTCGCGAGCGAAAATGGATCCCGACGAGGCTCTCAGTCGCGACCTGATAGTCCAGTCCCGCGCCATAACGCCCAAGGACCAGGTCCCGGCCCTCGAGGCGGAGCGCGCCAAATTCCGCACCCTCGCCGGCGAGGAAGACTGGACGATCATCGAGATCCCCAGGTGATCAAGACCAGCCTGCGCTGAAAGCGAAGAACGCCGCCGGCTGTTCGCCGACGGCGCCTTCTCTGCCCCTCGCGGGGCGATCGTGCGGGGCCGCTGCCGGCGCCCCCGGGATCATCAGGCTCAGGCGAGGTTCGTCACGCGCAAACGGCGCGCGCGGAGCGAAGCGCCCATGGCTCCCACGCCCAGCAGCATCAGGGCCCACGAGGCCGGCTCAGGGACCGCGGTGATGGCCACGTCCCCCACCACCGGACCGTAGGGCGAGTTGTTGTCCAGGCTGGCGAAGGTCAGCGTCGTTGGACCTGTCGTTTTGAACGTCAGCGACTCGGTCGTGTACATCATGTCGGAGTGGCTGTTCGCCCCGATCGTGTAGGTGAACAGCTTGGTGACGCCCCCTACCGAGACCTGAAGGGCCTTGGTGGTGGGATTGCCGTCCGGGTTGCCGGACAGGTCGAAGGTGAGCGTGTACTCGCCCGCGCCCGTAGCGATCGCCTGGTCGAAGGCGCCCGGCGAATTGCCGTCCACGTCGACGCTGCCGCCGCCCGCCGTCGGGGACTGCCAGTAAGCGCCGATCAGATCGACGCTGCCGCTCGTGACGTTCCAGGGTCCGAAGCTGGACCCGGCGGAAAAGGTCGTGAAGGTGGGGCCACCGAAGGGTGAGGAAAAGTCGCCGTCGGCGACAAGGTTTGCCGCATGCGCGGCTCCCCCAACGGCCAAGGCCGCAGCCAGCACTCCAGTCGCATATGCGCCGGTTTTTGTCATTGGATCGCTCCGCTTTTGCTTAAGGCGGCCGGAAAGGAGACGGGGTCGACGTCTCGCACCGCTTGCTAATAGGGGCCCAAACGCGAGCCCTGTGTAGCTGGTTCAGTTCCGTCTGATTTTTACAAAAGATAGTTTTCGTACGATTTGAATTTTCATCACCTTTTTGGGTGACGGGGTCTGGCTGCGCGTTGCTCAGCCTTTGGCGAGGATACAGGCCAAAACGTCGAGCGCCGCCGGCTGACAGCCGGCGGCGCTCTCTACCGCCCCCATTTCGGGGCGTATCAATTCCAGCCGCGGATCGCGGCCGCAGGATCAGGCGCTGGCGGGGCCAGCCGCGCGCGAACGGCGCGAGCGGACCGCAGCGCCCATGGCGCCGACGCCCAGCAGCATCAGGGCCCACGAGGCTGGCTCGGGAACCGCCGAGACACTCACATTGCCAACGACTGGCCCGTAGGGCGTGCCGACGTCGAGGCTGGTGAAGGTCAGGGTGGTCGGACCCGAGGCGTCGAAGGTCAGCGTCTCCGGGACGTACATCATGTCGGCGTGGCTGTTGGCGCCGATGTCGTAGGTGAAGGTCTGCGTGGCGCCGCCGACCGTGACCTGCAGGGTCTTGGTCGTCGGGCCGCCGTCGGGGTTGCCCGACAGGTCGAAGGTCAGGGTGTAGGCGCCCTTTCCCGTCGCCAGAGCCTGGCTGAAGGCGCCCGGGGAGTCGCCATCGACGTCGACGCTGCCGCCGCCGGCCGGCGCCTGCCAGTAGCCGCCGATCAGGTCGACGCTGCCGTTGGTGACGGCCCAGGGTCCAAAGCTGTTGCCAGCGAAAACGGTGGTGAAGGAGCTCCCGCCGGAGGGGGAATCGAAGGTTCCGTCAGCCACGAGATTGCTCGCATGCGCGACGCCCCCCAAGGCCAGGGCCAGCGCCAGGGCGCCGGCGGTGTGGATGTGGGTCCTCATGGTCATACTCTCGGGCCAAATGTTTCAACGATGACGCAACTTCGCCACGGTTAGTTCGCATTCTTCCCAAATGCAATGACAATGCGCACGGTGCGAGCCGAAATTGACACAGGTTGAGATTCTATGTTCGTTTTAGATCACAACGTGTTGCCGACGCTTCCCCAGCGTTGAGAAGTCGTCTTCGGCCGGACTGGCGATGCAGTTCGCAATCGCACGTTGGATTGAGAGGCCGTCTTAGCCACGGAGGTGCGAAGACGCCAACTTTGCAGGCAAACACACGGAGCGCCGGGCTCCTCGCCGGCTTCTCTCGACGCTGGGGCGCCGGCGCTCCGGGATAATCCCCTAAAGTTAGCGCCTATGGGCGAGCAGCCAGGCCGATCAGCCCATCCGGTGGAGCGCGCAGAGCTTGTTGCCGTCCGGGTCGCGCAAATAGGCAAGGTAGAGCTTTCCGACATTGCCCTCGCGCACGCCGGGCGGCTCCTCGCAGCTCATCCCGCCGTTGGCCACGCCGGTCGCGTGCCAGGCGTCCGCCTGTTCGGGTGAACTGCAGGCGAAGCCGATCGTCCCGCCATTGGCCGCGCAAGCCGGCTCGCCGTTGATCGGCTTGCTGACGGAAAAGACGCCGTTGGGCGTCATGTAGAAGATGCGGTCGCCATCGCGCATCGCCGCGGGTACGCCCAGCGTCCCCAGCAGAGCGTCATAGAAGCCCTTCGCCCTCTCCAGATCGTTGGTTCCGATCATGATGTGCGAGAACATGGCGCGTCTTCTCCCGGTTTGTTCCACGGTTTGGCGGGGCGTCCGGCCAGTCGGGCCGACGCTGCCGGCAACCTAGCCTGGCCGCAGCCATTCGACCAAGCCAAACCGTTGCCATTGGGGCGCGGCGCGCGCGCCATCCGGGACGGGCCGCAGCCTTGACGGCCCACCCGAACTGTCCGCAAACGACTGCGAAATCGGGTTGGACCGCCCACCGGGGGCGGCTATGTACGCGGTCGAGGAACGCCGGAATGCCAAACCGAGCCACGGGCGCCGCTTCCGGCGTGTCCGTTGCAAGTCAACCGCGATCTCGCAGCCAGGCCGCCGACGCCAGGGACGCGCGCCGCGAGGCGGAGCTTCGGATGCGGCTCGCCTTGGAGGCCGCAGGCGTCGGCGTCTGGGACTACGATCTCGCCAGCGATCGTCTGACCTTGGACGCGCGCATGGGCGAGGCGGCGGAGATCGGGCCAGAGTCGCAGACCACCTGGAGCGGCCATTTCCTGCCCTCCCTCCATCCTGACGATCGAGAGCCGGTCTCCCGCGCGGTGGAAGATCTGGTTAAGGCGGGGGACGGCGGGCGCCTCTCCATAGAGTGCCGCATCGTCGGCCGCCTGACGCGTCGCGTGACGTGGGCCGCCCTGGAGGGACACTGCGTGGCCAGTCCGGGAGGCGGACTGCGCCTCATCGGCGCAATGCGCGAAATCACCGCCGAACGCCGGATCGCCGAAGACCTGCGCCAGATGAACGAGTCCCTGGAGCGCCGCGTGGCCGAGGCCGTGGCCGAACGGCAGCTCTGGGCGGACATGTTCGAAGGCGCCGACGACCCCGTCGCGGCCGTCGACAAGGACCTGCGTTTCATCGCCATGAACGCGGCCTACGGCCGGATCTGCGAGCGGCTGTTTGGCGTGCGCTTCCAGATCGGCGACAGCATCGGGGACGCCCTGGCGCACATGCCGGCGGCGCGCGACGCGGCGGTGGGTCTGTGGCGGCGCGCCCTGGCGGGCGAGGTGATCGACATCTCCCGCTCCGGCGAGGCGGACCCGTCGGGCTCCTTCTTTGATATCAAGATGTCGCCCCTGCGCAGGCACGGGGCGATCATCGGCGCCTATCAGTATTCGCGGGACGTGACACCGCGCGTGCGCGCGCAGCTTCGGCTGCGCGAGACGCAGGCGGCGCTGCAGCGGGCGCAGAAGATGGAGGCGCTCGGCCAGCTGACCGGCGGGGTGGCCCACGACTTCAATAATCTTCTGCAGGTAGTCAGCGGCAACCTCCAGCTGCTCGCCAAAGACGTTGCCGGAAACGAGCGGGCCGAACAGCGCGTCCGCAATGCGCTTTCCGGAGTGGCCAGAGGGGCTAAGCTGGCCTCGCAGCTGCTTGCCTTCGGCCGCCGCCAGGCCCTGGAGCCGCGCGTGTGCAACCTCGCCCGCTTCCTGCAGGGGATGGACGACATGCTCAGGCGCACCCTGGGCGAGGAGATCGAACTGGAGACGGTCGTCTCGGGAGGCCTGTGGAACACGCTGATCGATCCCGGCCAGCTGGAGAACGCGATCCTGAACCTCGCCATCAATGCGCGGGATGCGATGAACGGCGTCGGCCGCCTGACCCTCGAGGCGGGCAACGCCTTCCTGGACGACGAATACGCCCGGCTGCATGAGGACGTGGCGGCGGGCCAGTACGTGATGGTCGCCGTCACGGACACCGGTTGCGGCATGGACCGCGAGGTGATGGAGCGCGTGTTCGAGCCGTTCTTCAGCACCAAGCCGGAGGGTCAGGGAACAGGCCTTGGTCTTTCGATGGTGTACGGACTGATCAAGCAGTCCCACGGCCACGTGAAGATCTACAGCGAGGCGGGCGAAGGCACGACGATCAAGCTCTACCTGCCCCGCGCCCTCCAGGCCGAGGAGGTTCTTTCCGACGCGGCCAGCGCGCCCGCGATCGGCGGCGAGGAGACCATCCTGGTGGTCGAGGACGATGAGCAGGTCTGCGAGACCGCCGTGGCCCTCCTCACCGACCTCGGGTACCGGGTCCTCAAGGCCCGGGACGCCGCCAGCGCCCTCAGTGTGGTGGAGAGCGGCGCTCCCATCGACCTGATCTTCACCGACGTGGTGATGCCAGGACCGGTGCGCAGCCCCGAGTTGGCGGCGCGGGCGCGCGAGCGGATCCCCGGCGTCGCCGTCCTGTTCACATCGGGGTACACCGAAAATTCCATCGTCCACGGCGGGCGTCTCGATCCGGGCGTGGAGCTGCTCTCGAAGCCCTACACGCGCGAGGCTCTCGCCCGGAAGATCCGCCATGTGCTGCGGAACCGCGGCCAGGTCGCGCAAGCGCGGGAGGCGTCCCGCCAGCTGGATGGCCACGGCGTGGCGGAGCGCATCGCGCCCAACGCGGGCCTGCGTGTTCTGCTGGTGGAGGACGACGCGCTGATCCGCGCGAACACTGCGGACATGCTGGCCGACCTCGGCCACTCGGTGACTGAATACGCCGACGGCGAGAGCGCCCTGAGCGCGCTGGTCGAAGCCGAAGTCGACGTGATCGTGACCGACCGGAACCTGCCGGGTCTCTCCGGCGACGCCCTGGCGCAGAAGGCGCTCGAGCTGCGCCCGGAGCTGGAGGTGGTGTTCGCCACCGGCGAGGCCGCGGCCGTGCCCGACATCGCAGTCCCCGGCGCGGTCTATCTGCTCAAGCCCTACGCCGCCACGGACCTCGCCCGCGCTCTCACCGGTGCGATTCTCGCCAGGGCCCGGCGCGAGGCGTCGCAGAGTGGTTCAATGAGATCGGCGACCGACAGCGCGCCCGACTGACATCGCCGCCGGCCGGTCAGGCGGCGGCGTCCGCCCGCCGTGCGGAACGCGCCTTGCCGCCCGGCGCCGAGACCATGAGGCGGATGATCTGCTCGGTGACCCGCGGCTCGAGGCCCTCGGTATGGCCCTTGTCCAGGCGAACCACATCGGCGATCACCCGGCCTTCGCTGGCGCCGGGATAGACCCAGACCCGCGCCGTCCCCGGTCCTGGCTTTAGCCCCCAGGCCCTGGTGGAATAGGCCTCCCGCGTCGTGTCGTGGACCTGGCCGGGCTCGTCATCCACGACGTCCGGCCTGCGCTCGCGGGGGCCCGCGCCGTACTTCTCAGCCCAGGGAGAGGTCTCTGGCAGGCCGGCGATCTCGTGTTCGCCCACGGTGAAGATGAAGGAGAGGTCGCAAGGCGGCGGTCCCGCCGGCGTCATCCGGGGGAAGGTCATCGGCGGCCGGCCCGGCGCCGGCGGCGGGCCGGCGTCTGGCGCGCGCTCGGCGGCGCCGATCCGCCCGCCGGAAAGGCTCAGCCAGCCGTCGACCCGCTCCTGGAAGAAGGGATCCTCGCGGAGCAGGCGACTGGAGGTCATGCCGCCCTGGGAGTGGCCGGCGAGCCAGAAGGCCCGGATGACCTGCGACCCGTACCGATCGCTCACGTAATGCACGATATTGTGCAGGTGCGCGTCGTCGGCCTCGCCGACCCAGCGCCGGGCTGGCTCCTTGGTGGCGGCGGATGGCGTGGCGATCACCAGGCGATAGGTGTTCCGGTAGTCCGCGGCGGGGAAATAGAGCCGCTGCCAGGCGCCCACCGAGCCGCCGCCGTGGAGGTTGAGGATGAAGGTGACCTCTTCTCCCGGCTGCAGGTCGTCGGGCTCGTCCAGGTAGAACTTTCGGCCCGTCTTCTCATCCACGGCGGTCATCTGGCCCATGGCTGTCTGCTCCCTTTGTATTCTTTTGACAGCAGGTTAGGCGCCTCGGACGCGTCCCGCCAGGGTCGTCTTTCCCGCCTCCCATGACCGGGCTTTCACTTGCCTCGCCTTACCGGCGGGTGTCTGCTGGGCTGTAACGAGCACAACCGGGAGGCACCCATGGCCGACGGCTCCTTCGCCGCCCTGCAGGCTGCGCGCGACGAGGCGTGGTTGACGCCGCTGGACCAGATCGACGTCAGCCTGTCCTCCCGGTTCGAGAACGACACCATGTGGCCGTTCTTCGAGCGCCTGCGGACAGAGGATCCGGTTCACTACTGTCCCAACGGCTGCCCAGACGGCGTGGATGTCGGCGCCTATTGGTCGATCACGCGCTTCGACGACATCGTGGACGTGGAGGTCAACCACGAGGTCTTCTCGTCCGAGGGCAGCATCTCGATCTACGAGCAGGCCGAAGACTTCCAGATGCCGATGTTCATCGCGATGGATCCGCCACGGCATGACCAGCAGCGCAAGACCGTCAGCCCCATCGTCTCGCACGAGCACCTCAAGTTCCTCGAGCCGGTGATCCGCGAGCGGGCCGGCCGCATCCTGGACGACCTGCCGATCGGCGAGCCGTTCGACTGGGTGGACCGCGTGGCGGTGGAGCTGACCAGCCAGATGCTGGCGACCCTGTTCGGCTTCCCCTTCGAGGAGCGGCGCAAGCTCATCTACTGGTCGGACCTCACCACCACGGACATGAGCGAGACCATGACCATGGAGCAGGCGCGCGCCGAGCTGATCGGCTGCGGCATGTATTTCATGGAGCTGTGGAACAAGGCCAAGGCCGCGCCGCCCAGCCACGACCTGATCTCGATGATGGCTCTGGGAGAGTCGACCAAGGACATGCCGTTCATGGAGTTCCTGGGGAACATCCTGCTGCTGATCGTGGGCGGAAACGACACGACCCGCAATTCGATCAGCGGCGGGGTTCTGGGGCTCAACCGCTTCCCTGAACAGTACGATCGCCTGCGCGCCGATCCGTCAGTGATCCCGGACATGGTCCCGGAGATCGTCCGCTGGCAGACGCCGGTGGCGCACATGCGCCGCACGGCCAAGGCGGACATCGACTTCCACGGCAAGACCATCCGCAAGGGCGAAAAGGTCGTGATGTGGTACGTCTCGGGCAATCGCGACGAGAGCCAGATTCCGAACGCGCCGGACTTCCTCATCGGCCGCGAGCGGCCGCGCCATCACGTCTCCTTCGGCTTCGGCATCCACCGTTGCGTGGGCATGCGCCTGGCCGAGATGCAGCTGAAGATGCTGTGGGAAGAGATCATGAATCGCTTCCCGCGCATCGAGGTCATCGGCGAGCCCACGCGGCTGAGGTCCAACTTCCTGCGGGCGATCCGCAAGATGGAAGTCGTGATCCCCGAGCGGATCTGACGCGTCGCTTCACGCCGGCGCGCGACCGAAGCGGACCGCCGCGGCCGCCCTCGCCTTCCCAGCTTCCACTTCGCGGTCGCGTGGCGGGGCGTGGGTCTCGAGCGAGCCCAGCAGGCGCCGTGCGCTCTCGGCCACCTCTTCCACCGCGATGTCGAACGCCGCCGCATTGGCTTTCGACGGCGCATTGAAGCCGCTGATCTTGCGTACGAATTGCAGGGCCGCCGCGCGGATCTCCTCCTCGGCCGCCGGCGGGTCGAAGTTGAAGAGGGTCTTGATGCTTCTGCACATGCCTTGCCTCCAGGGTCTCGTCCGGTCCGCGTTGACCGTTCAGGGGCGCGGGACCAAGAGTTGGTCCAAACAGGTCAACGGCCAAGGGGGAAAAACGCCATGGGATCACGTCACACGCGTCGCGACATGCTGGGCGCCGCGGGCGCCGGACTCGCTTCGGCCTGGCCTCTGTCGCGCGCACTCGCCCAATCGACAGCGCCCGAGCTGGTCGTGATCAACGCCCGGGTCTGGACAGTGGACGACCGCCTGCCCCGCGCGCAGGCCTTCGCCGTGAAGGACGCCCGCTTCCTGGCCGTCGGCTCGAACGACGACGTCCGAGGCCTGATCGGCAAGGGGACGGAAGTGTTCGACGCCAAAGGCATGACGATCACGCCCGGCTTCATCGACTGCCACAACCACGCGCCGGGCGAAGAGCTCCTCTACGAGGTGCTGGTCGGCAATCCCTACGAGGTCGAGTTCGTCACCATCGACAGCATCGTCGAAAAGCTGAAGGCCCGCGCCGCCACCACGCCGCCCGATGCGTGGGTGGAGGGCTTCTTCTTCGACGACACCAAGGTCAAGGACGGCCGGCAGCTCGACGTGCACGACCTCGACCGCGTCTCGACCACCCGGCCGGTGGCGGTCCATCACCGCGGCGGGCACACCTCCTTCTACAATTCGCGCGCCCTGCAGATGGCCGGCGTCACGACGGCGACGCCAAATCTCCCCAGCGGCACCTACGACCACTTCCCCGACGGCTCGCTCAATGGCCGCGTCACCGACCGCGCCCGCGTGGTGTTCGCCAAGGTCGGGACTCGCGTGACCTATTCGCCGGAGGAGACCGCTCGGCGCGAGCGCGAGGGCATGGCTCACATCTCCAAGATGTTCGTCCGCTATGGCCTCACCGGCGTCTGCCACCAGGGCGGGCCTCTGCACGCCATCGAGGCCGTCCGCGGGGACGGCCGCCTGCTGCACCGGGTCAATTACGAAGCCTATGACGACGTCCTCGAGGCGATGATGCGCTCGGGGATCACCACGGGACTTGGAGACGAGTGGCTGCGCCTGGGCGCCACCGCCGAACACACGGCCGACGGCTCCTTCTCCGAGCGGACCATGGCGCTCAGCCATCCCTACCCCGGCCGCACGGACGGCTACCGGGGCAATGTCACCGAGACGCAGGAGGACCTCGACGCCTGGGCGCTGCGCGTCCACCGGGCGGGGATCCAGGCCAACTGCCACGCCAATGGCGACGTGGCGATCGACCATGTGCTCACGGCCTACGAGCGCGCGCAGGCGGCCCTGCCGGTGAAGGATGCGCGGTGGAAGATCACCCACTGCTCGGTGGTGACCCCGCCGCTGCTCGCGAGGATCAAGGCGCTCGGCGTCACACCCGCGCTCTTCTCCACCTATTCCTACTACAACTCGGACAAGTTCCACTTCTACGGCGAGGAGATGATGGAGCACACCATGCCCTATCGCTCCATGATTGACGCCGGCGTGCCGGTCTGCGCCGGTTCGGACTTCGATCCGGGGCCCTTCTCGCCTCTGATGGCAATCCAGGGCATGGTCACACGCACCGGCTGGAACGGCGAGACCTGGGGCGCGAACCAGAGGATCACGGTCGACGAGGCGATCCGCGTCCATACCCTCAACGGCGCCTTCGACACCCGCGAGGAGACGATCAAGGGCTCGATCACGCCCGGCAAGCTGGCCGACTTCGTCGTGCTCGCCGACGATCCGCACACGGTCGATCCCTCGAAGATCAAGGACATCCAGCTCGTGCGGACGGTGGTGGGTGGACGGATCTCCTATCAGGCTTGAGCCTGTCGCCTCCTCCTGCTAGCGGCGGCGGCCCGCGCGCCATCGCCTTTTACGGATCATCATGGACCCTCGCCGCCTCCTCGCGCCCGCCCTCGCCTGCGCCGCCCTGGCCGCCTGCCAGACGGCGCCGACCCCGAGCGATCCCCCCGGCCCGGCTCCGGCCGCCTTCATGGCCGCCAATGCCCAGGCTCCCGGCGTCGTCAGCGCCGCGGGCATCGAGTACAAGGTGCTGCAATCGGGGCCCGCCGACGGCGCTCATCCCACACCCGACGACGACGTCACCGTCGAGTACGAAGGCCGCCTCCTGAATGGTAAGGTGTTCGACGCCACGCCGCCCGGACAGCCGGTCACCTTCCAGCTCGGCAGCCTGATCCCCGGCTGGATCGCCGGCCTGCAGCTGATGCGTCCCGGCGACGAGTGGATGCTGTGGATTCCGCCCGACCTCGCCTACGGGGCCGACGCCACCGGCCCGATCCCCGGCAACAGCCTCCTCGCGTTCCGGCTGAAGCTGGTGAGCGTGCAACCGCACAAGGAGTGAGGTTCGCTGGCGGCCACGCCGCTGTGGGCCGCCGAGCTATCGCGTCCACAGGAACAGCGGGCGGAAGCGGCGGGGCCGTGTCTGGCGCTGGCGGCGGATGAGCCGATAGGCGCGGCGACGCAACCGGCGGACGAACTCCAGGTGCCCCTGCATGACGTCCTCACCGCCAGCGGAGCCCGGCCGCCCGACGATCTCCGAAAGCACCACGGCCCTGCCCTGCAGACTGCGTATCCCAGCGTAGAAGCGGACGATCCGTAGCGCTGTGCGGCGGTCGAAGAGGCCGATCGAGGAGGCGTGGTTGTTGAACACGACCGTATCGCCTGCCTGCAGCAGAACGGTGAGGACCTGGGCGCTGGAGACCTCGCCGGTCATGACGCGCCCGGAAAACGCTTCCTCATACTCGACGAGCCGCTGATGGAGCCCCCGGATCTCCGCCAGCATCGCGCCGCGATAGATCTGGCGCTCGATCAGGCGCTGACTGTGCTGGCTGAGCCGTGACGTAAAATAGCTTACGGCGCCGCTGAGCCCAGCGGAGGCGATGATCGTCACGTACAGGGACGTGTGCATGCGTCCGCGTATCTCCTGGGCGGCTAGGACAGCGCTCGGTTCCGGCAGACTCGCTCGCGCTGGGGCCGTTCCAGGAGGGCCGATCGGACGAGGCGGCGCGCCTTGCGATCAGGCCGTACATCCTGGAAGTGGCGCGGCGATCGCGCCGTAGCCCAAGCTTAGATCGCGCAGTCGCAATCATCTTGGATAGGATGTGCTCGGCTTGTACCCGACATGTGGCGACAGAGCCTCGTCGACTCCACCGTGGGTCCGTCTTCGGCCCACCGCCCGGCGTGGCGCGCCAGCCGCATCGACACCCCGGTCAGAACCACCGCTCGCTGTCCCCTGACAACAGGCGCGGGCAGAGCTGACGGAAAGTGAAGCAGTCCGCGCCCACGGGACGGTCGAAGCGAAGGACAGGATCGTAGCGATCGGCGGGCCAGCCAACCGGCGGGACGACACCGGGCGGGACCGGAATGCGCGGCAGGATCCCCTCCCCGATCCGCTTGTGCTCCCAGCTCACCAGGACGACTCCGGAGAGGCTCAGCACCTTGTCCATGAGCCCGTTCTCGTCGCCCTGAGCGAAGGACAGATCGAGCCTCGCCCCAAGCCGCGCGGCCAGCGGCTGCAGGGTGTCGGCGGCCCGGCGGCTGGCCGAGCCTTCGGGCCTGGCCGCAAACAAGGCGCCGGGAGTCGGATAGTCCTCACCGCCCAGGCCGCTTCCAAACAGCGCCGCCCAGGCCCCTGCCCGCTCCCAGCCGCGGATCACCAGCGACTTGGGGTCGGTCTCGCCAGCCTCGGTAAGCCCGGGTCCTGGCCAGGCCTCGCCCGGTTTCTCTGCGTGACGGATGACCATGAGGGTAAGGCTCATGACGGCCCCCTACTCCGCCGCCCGCGCGAGGAGGGCGTTCACGCGGAGAGGCGGCGGATGGGGATTGTCCGGATCGGGCATGGCGCCCAGGGCGAAGGCGCCTATCGCACCGGGGCGGAAGAGGCAGCACAGCGTCGAGCCGCCATACTGGAAATAGCCCAGCTCCTGGCCCTTCTCGACCCGCGCCCCGGGCCTGATCGCGCCGTCGATCACGCACGACGAGATCTCGCCCATGCCGATCGGCATCACCACCATCTCGCCGATCGTCGGATCATCGGCGCGGATGTGGATGATGGTCCGCGCCGCGACGTGCGAGAGATAGGCCTGGGAGTTGTTGGGGCCGGCCGGGTCCTCGCCCTCGCTCTCGGATTCCGAGAAGTAGGTTCCCTCCACAGCCCGCGTCCCCAGGATCATCCCGCCGACGGGGCTGTGCCAGCGATGGTAGTTGAAGGCCGAAAGGAACGCCTGCCACACCACCCCGCCCACGAACGCGTCCGCCGCCGGATCGCCGGCAAGCATGTCGTGGAGCGAGTACGTCTGGCCCTTGATCCAGAACTCGGCTTCGCGGCGCACATCGCGGGCGATGCGATAGGGCGTCGCCTCGCATGGACTGACGATCGCCTTGGGGTCCTCCGGCAAGGCCACCGGGCGCGCAACGGGCTTGAAGCGGCGAGTGAAGAAGTCGTTCCAGGAGGCGAAGCCCCAATGCGGGTCGTTCG
>DATBEN010000207.1:0-2735 GCA_036276055.1 Caulobacteraceae bacterium | reverse complement strand
GATGAGGCGCCTGGCGTTCCCGCGGGGCGGCGATCCGGCCATCGTCGCGGGGGAGAGCGGCGGCGTAGGGCTGGCCGGCCTCGTCAAGGTCGCGAGCGATCCGGCGTTGCGCGAGGCGATCGCTCTTGGCCCAGATGCGCGCGTCTTCCTCATCAACACCGAGGGCGCGACCGACCCGGCGCTCTATGAGACGCTTGTAGGCGTGGCCCCGGAAAGGATCTGAGCGATGCGGGACTGGCAGGCGCTTCAGAGTGGGATGACGGCGTGGCGCCATGAGCTGCACGCCCATCCCGAGTTCGGCTTCGAGGTGACGCGGACGGCGGCGTTCGTCGCCGACAAGCTGCGCGCCCTGGGCATGGACGAGGTGGTCGAGGGCGTCGGCGGCGCCGGCGTCGTCGCGACACTGACACGCGGCGGGTCCAACCGCGCGATCGCGCTTCGGGCCGACATGGACGCGCTGCGCATCACCGAACAGGGCGCGCGCAGCCATTGCTCGACAAACCACGGCCTCATGCACGCGTGCGGCCATGACGGGCACACCGCCATGCTGCTGGGCGCCGCCAAGGTTCTGGCGGAGGAGGGCGGGTTCGATGGCGCCGTGCGCTTCGTGTTTCAGCCCGCCGAGGAATGGGGCAGGGGCGCGCTCGCCATGATCGAAGACGGGCTGCTCGAACGCTTCCCCTTCGAGGAGATCTACGGGCTGCACAACATGCCCGGCTATCCGGTGGGCGAGTTCCGCACGCGGGCAGGCGCGGTCATGTCGGCGGAGGACAATTTCGAGATTGTGCTGGAGGGCGTCGGCGGTCACGCCTCGAGCCCGCATTCGGGTCGCGAAACGATGGTCGCCGGCGCGGCGCTGGTGCTGAACCTGCAGACGATCGTCTCGCGCCGGCTCGACCCGACCGAGGCGGCGGTGCTCTCCGTCACCGAGTTCGTCACCGACGGCGCCCGCAACATCCTGCCCGGCGCGGCGACGATCCGCGGCGACGTGCGCAGCTTCAACGGCGCGGTGAGCGCGCAGGTCGAGGCGCAGATGCGCAGGATCGCCGAGGGGGTCGCGCTCGCCTACAATGTCTCGGCGAAGGTCGACTATACGCGCGAGTTCATCCCCCTCATCAATGATGCGGCCTGCACCCAGGCGGCGCTGGCGGCGGCGCGTCGCTGCTTTGGAGAGGCGCGCGTCACGGTCGCCGCCCAGCCGATCACGGCGTCGGAGGATTTCGCGCGGTTCCTGGCCCACGTTCCCGGCTGCTTCGCCTTCATCGGCAATGGGGTCGATACGCCGCCGCTGCACAATCCGAGCTATGATTTCGACGACGCGATCCTGCTGGACGGCGCCATGTTCTTCGCAGAGATCGCGCGCTCGCAGCTTCCGGTGAGCGGCGCGTAGTCACTCGGAAGATCAGTGTTTGGACATATCAGACAGTCCAACCTCACCGTCCCAGTGGGGACTCGGAGTCGGACAGAAGCAGCTCGCGCCACTGCTTGGCCAGATCCCGCCTTCGGCGGGGAAAGCGGTCTGGCATCAACTCAGCATGCTCGAACCGGTCGGTCCGGAACGTGCGAAAGTCCGCCCGTAGCTCGCACCAGGCTACAAGCAGTCGCGTGGCCTCCATGAAGCCCAGGACGAAGGGCCAGATCACCCGCTCCGACCGCCGACCTTCCGGATCGACGTAGGCGATCATCAGTTTGCGTTCCTCGCGCATGGCCTTGCGGGCCAGGGTGAGATCGAGCCCTGTGTTGGCGACGGGGCGACCGACCACGAGCAGGGCGTCATCGTGCAGTCGCTCGCGCAGGTCCTCGGGCAGGACCGCGGCGATCTTGGCGATGGCGTCGCGCGCCGCGTGGGCCAGCTCATCGTCCGTCTTTCGCGCGACCCACTGCGCGCCGACGGCGAGCGCCTCGATCTGCTCTTCGCTGAACATCAGCGGCGGCAACAGCAGGCTCGGTCGCAGAATGTAGCCGACGCCGGCCTCCCCCTCGATCTCGGCCCCCATGGCCTGAAGGGAGACGATGTCCCGATACAGCGTGCGCAAGGAGACGCCGACCTCCTGGGCGAGCTCGGCGCCGCTCACCGGCAGGCGCCGCCGTCGCAGCGCCTGCATGAGCTCGAACAGCCTGAGGGTCCTGGACACGTCTCCGCTTTGAGCCTGAGCGCTTCCAACCGCGGCCTAGTAGGCCGGAGTCAGGACGCCCTGGAAACGGGGCGCGACCCCTGCGAGGAAACTCGAAACGTCGGCTCGGTCGTAGATCATCAGGCTGTTCGAGATTTTTCCGTGTCTGATCCTGATCCACTCGGCCACGCGCTGATCGACGGCGCATGCCAGGTCGCAACTGTACAAGATCACCGCCGAGTCGACGTCGCCAAAGAGGGCGATGAGCTCGACGCGCTTGACTGTCCGGGTCACGAAGTCGACCCAGAACTTGCGAAAGGATCGCGCTCCGGCCAACAGGCCCGACGGCGTTTCGCAGACCACGTCATCCGCGACCCACTTCATGACCTCGTCGAAGTCGCCGGCGGTCCACGCCGTGTAGTAGGCCGCGGCGATCTGACGGGGTTCGATCTTCTCGTGCATGATCTCGCTCCCGGAATCGCGCCCTCCGGGGCGCGTCGGCGACCGACGACCTCGATCGCCCTGCTGACATACAATGGCGGTGTGTCAGGATTTGTCAGCAGCCGACGCCGTGGCGCGTGAGATTTCCAGGGCGGATTCGTAGAATGCCTGCAAAGGGTG
>DATBEN010000206.1:0-23685 GCA_036276055.1 Caulobacteraceae bacterium | reverse complement strand
CCGACGTCGGCGATCAGGAACGGGATCAGCCATTTCGAGGGCGCCGCGATATACCGGGGCGCCCACACCGGGTCGTACTTGTCCTTGTACCGGCGCACGCCGCGGAAGTTGTAGATCTCCTCTCCGCGCTCGAAGAGGAGCCGTCCGACCCGTGAGAGTATCGGGGCCAGGGGCCGGTGCTCCAGGCCCGCGAGGGGGGCCATACCGAACTCGAAGGCCACATAGCCCTGCTCACGGCCCCAGTGGAGCAGCTCGACGAACAGGAAATCCATCACGTCCTTGGGCGCCTCGTCAGCGTAGCGCATCAGATCGATGGAGAAGGCGGTCCGCTCGGCGGTGGTCCACAGGGTGGCGAAGGCCACTGGACGTCCCGCCACGTGCACGATGGCGATCGGGAACTGCCAGACGTAGGGCGCTTCGAACCCGCCCATGGTGAAGGTCTTCTCACCGCCGGCGTGGTGGGAGAGCCACTGGTCGGAAATGCGCCGCAACTCCGGCTCGATAAGGCGGGACTCGACACCGGACCGCACCTCGAAACAGGCGCCCTCCTCCCCTGTCTTGCGCCAGCTGCGGCGCAGGTTGCCCTTTCGCCGACCTTCGAGGGAGAAGCTGTCCAGCGGGACGGCGGCGGTCTCGCCCACCTTCTGGATGGTGAAGCCCAACTCGACGATGTCAGGAAGATCCTCCGGTCCAAGGCCATAGATTCCCGGTCGCGCGGCATGCGCGTCCGCCAGTTCCCGGAAGCGCCAGAGCAGCTCGAGCCGCTCCTCGCGTTTGCCGATCGGCGCACCCAGGGCGATCCACGAACGGCCGCGCACGCCAAACATCAGGAAGCTTTCGCCGGTCTCTGAGAACAGGAACCGCTTGTCGCCGCGAAGGGCGAGGTTGGCGTGGGGCTCCGCGCACTCGGCCTTCGCCAGGATCGCGTTCACGCGCTCATATTCGGGGTCGGTCTCGCCGACGACAGGCGGAGTCGCCGGCGTCGCCAGGAGCCGCCAGACGCCCACCCCCAGGAGCAGCACCGCCGCAGCGACCGTCGAGCGGATCGCGCGCTCCGCATCGTGGTCGCTCATCACCTTGAGGACCGAGAGATCGGTGTAGTCGAGGTTCTGGAACGACCACCATCCGGCCAGGGCCGCTCCGGCCATCGCCGCCGCTGCAGAGAGCAGCCAGCTGGGCGAGATCTCCATCCGCGTCAGGCGGGCGCGGCGGGGAAACGCCTCGTGCAGCGGTGCGACGAGAAGGAAGGATACGATCAGCGCCGTCGCCTCCTCCCAGTCGAATCCCTTGCACAGGGCGAGGATGGCGGCGGTCGGCAGGCAGGCGACGGTCGCGGCCCAGGCCGCGTCGAGGCGGCGCGAGAGGCCGAAGGCGAGAAGGATGAGCACGATCCCCAGCATGCTGGAGAGGAAGTTGCTGATCTCGATCAGCAGGATCGGCGCGTGCTCCGCCAGCCACATGAAACGGCTGGGGTCCGACGGCGTCGCGCCGGAGGCCAGCAGCATCACGCCCATGGCCGCGGTCAGGAGAGCCAGTCCGCCGGGCGCGGCCGACACCATCGCCGGTCGCAAGTCACGCAGCCAGGCCATGCGGCTCCTTTTCGATCCGATAAAGAAACGCAGGCGGCCCGCAGGGTGGTCCGTCGGGGCGAGAATATAGTCCGGTTTCCCCCCGCCGCGCCAAGGGTCGGGCTGTCGCGGCCCCCGCCCGACCCGAAACCCGGCGCGGGGATGCGGGCTCGCCGCTTGGACCCCCGGCGCGCCCTCGCTAGAGTGCGCCGTCCAGACACCAGCGTTGCGGAGGAACCGATGGCCGACTTTGGCGGGACCGAACTGGAGGCCTTCCGCGTCGAGGTCCGCGACTGGCTGGCCCAGAACTATCCGACCGAGCTGCGGGACGCCGCGGCAAAGACCGACCCCGAAGCGATCTGGGGCGGTCGCGCCTTCGAGGGCAGCGACGATCCGCAGATCATCTGGATGAAGCGGATGTCCAGCCGCGGCTGGACGACGCCGACCTGGCCCAAGGCCTATGGCGGCGGCGGCCTCACCCGCGACCAGGCCAAGGTGCTGGACGAGGAGTTGGCGGCCGGTCGCTATCGCACGCCCCTCACCTCCTTCGGCATCTGGATGCTGGGGCCGGTGCTGTTGGAATACGCCAACGAAGCCCAGCAGCGCGAGCATCTGCCCAGGATCATCCGCGGCGAGATCCGCTGGTGCCAAGGCTATTCCGAGCCCGGCGCGGGCTCCGACCTCGCCTCCCTGCAGACGCGCTGCGAGGACAAGGGCGACCACTGGCTGATCAACGGCCAGAAGATCTGGACCTCCTACGCAAACAAGGCCGACTGGTGCTTCTGCCTCGTCCGCACCGACACGACCAGGAAGCATGAGGGGATCAGCTTCGTTCTGATCGACATGGCCACGCCGGGCGTCGAGACGCGCCCGATCAAGCTGATCAGCGGCGAGTCCCCCTTCTGCGAGACCTTCTTCATGGACGTGAAGGTCCCCAGGGAGAACATGGTCGGCCGCCTCAACGGCGGGTGGGAGATCGCCAAGCGCCTGCTCCAGTACGAGCGGCAGAACATCTCCGGCGGCTTTGGCGGCGGCGGAGGCGCCGGCGGCTCGGCGGGGGACCTGTCGGAAATAGCCCGGGGCTATGTGGGAACGGAGGACGGCGTCCTGGCCGACCCGGACCTGCGTGCGCGGATCACGGCCAACAAGATGGACTTCCGCGCCTTCTATCTGACCCTGTCGCGGGTCGCGGCCGAGTCCGCAGCCAGCAACGGCCCGTCGGCGGCCACTTCGATCATCAAGTACGCCGCCGCGACCCTGGCCCAGCAACGCAGCGAGCTGATGGTAGAGGCGATGGGGGGACAAGGCCTTGGCTGGGAAGGCGAAGGTTTCACTCCCGCCGAACTGATCGCCACTCACGGATGGCTGCGCTCGAAGGGCAATTCCATCGAGGGCGGGACCAGCGAGGTGAACCTCAACGTCGTCGCCAAGCGCGTCCTGGGCCTACCCGACCCGAAGTAGGCCGCCGTTTCGGTCCGCCGGCGTTCCCGCCGGCCTTTTCCTCTTGCCGATCGGCGTTCAGCCGTCTGCAAGACCGCAGGAATGTAGAAATGCCGGCGGGACGCCAGCGGACCAGGGCGGGCGCGCTTGCGGTGGGCGGAGCGCGCGCTACAGTGAAAATCAAACAGGTGTTCGGGTAAGGGAGATGCGCAGATGGCGGATGGGACGCAGCCGGCCCTCGAGGCCTTCCGTGCCGAGGCCCGCACGTGGCTCGAGGAGAATTTCCCGGCCTCGCTCCGCAGCAAGGACGACCTCCAGGAAGCCTACATGGGGGGCGAAAAGCCTGCCGGCGACGCCCTGCTGTGGAAGAAGCGGATGGGCGAGAAGGGTTGGGGCGCCCCGACCTGGCCCAGGCAATATGGCGGTGGCGGTCTGACGCCGGCCGAGGCGCGAGTACTGGGCGAAGAGATGGCCCGCATCGGCGCGCCCAATCCAATCGTGGGCATGGGCACGAGCATGTTCGGCCCCACCCTCCTCGAGTACGGGACCGAGGATCAGAAGCAGCGCCACATTCCCCCGATCGTGCGCGGCGAGTTGCGCTGGTGCCAGGGCTATTCCGAGCCGGGCGCCGGCTCCGACCTCGCCTCCCTCACGACCAAATGCGAGGACGCCGGCGACCACTGGGCGATCAACGGGCAGAAGATCTGGACCTCCGGCGCGCAATACGCCGACTGGTGCTTCTGTCTGGTTCGCACCGATCCGTCGAAGAAGCACGAGGGCATCAGCTTCGTCCTGATCGATATGCATCAGCCCGGCGTCGAGACCCGGCCGATCAAGCTGATCGCCGGCCATTCGCCTTTCTGCGAGACCTTCTTCACCAACGCCCGCGCCGAGAAGAACGACATGGTCGGCCCGCTGAACGGCGGCTGGACGGTGGGTAAGCGCCTGCTCCAGCACGAGCGCTCGGGCCAGGGCGGCGGCCGGATGATGGGCGCCGGGCGCTCGCTCGATGAGCTCGGCCGTGACTACGGCCTGCGCGACGAGGCCGGCGACTATCTCGACGAGGACCGGCGGACCCGCGTGATCCAGAACAAGATCGACGCCAAGGCGCATGCCCTGACGATCCAGCGGGCCCTCAACGACGCCAAGGGCAATGTGAACCCCAGCGCCACCACTTCGATCATGAAGAACTCCGGCACGCGCATCGGCCAGGACAAGGCCGAGCTGTCGCTGGAGACGATGGGCGTCCAGGGGCTGGGCTGGGAGGGCGAGCCCTTCACCGACGAGGAACGCCTGGCCGTGCGCGCCTGGCTGTCCGGCAAGGCGACGACGATCTTCGGCGGCTCGCAGGAAATCCAGAACAACATCATCTCCAAGCGGATCCTGGGCCTGCCGGATTCCACCCGCTCGGCCTGATCCAAGGTCTTTCAGAAAGGAACGATTACCCATGCCTGATTTCGGCGGCGCCGAGGTCGATCTCGACACCTTCCGCGCGGAGGCCCGCGACTGGCTGAAGGCGAACTTCCCGCCCTCGCTCAAGGGCCGCGGCGGCGCCATGGCCCAGGAGGGCGTTGGCCCGCAGGGCGGCGACTACGAAGCCTGGCGCAAGGCCATGGGCGAGAAAGGCTGGGGCGTCCCCACCTGGCCGACCCAGTACGGTGGCGGCGGCCTGACGCCCCAGCACGCGCGCGTGCTGCAACAGGAGATGGGCAAGATCGGCGCCTGGAATCCGATTGGTGGCATGGGCGTGATGATGTTCGGCCCCACCCTGCTCGAATATGGCAATGACGAGCAGAGGCGCCGCCACATCCCCCCGATCGTGAAGGCCGAGCAGCGCTGGTGCCAGGGCTTCTCCGAGCCGGGCGCGGGTTCCGACCTCGCTTCGCTGCAGACCCGCTGCGAGGACAGAGGTGACCACTACCTGATCAACGGCCAGAAGATCTGGACCTCCGGCGCGCAGTGGGCCGACTGGTGCTTCTGCCTCGTGCGCACGGACACGACCAAGAAGCACGAGGGCATCAGCTTCATCCTGATCGACATGAAGACGCCGGGCGTCGAGACCCGGCCGATCCGGCTGATCAGCGGCAATTCCCCGTTCTGCGAGACCTTCTTCACTGACGTGAAGGTTCCCAAGGAGAACCTCGTGGGCCCGCTCGGCGGTGGCTGGTCCATCGCCAAGCGCCTGCTGCAGCACGAGCGCAGCGGCCTGACCGGCGGCGGCGGTTTTGGCGCCCCGCGCCAGACCCTGCCGGACCTCGCCAAGAGCTATGTCGGAGCGGACGCCCAGGGCCGGATCGAGGATAGCGACCTGCGCACGCGGGTCGCCCAGAACGAGATGGAGTCGCGGGCCTTCCAGCTCACGGCGCTGCGCTCGATGGCGGAGTCGAAGTCCAACCAGGGACCGACCGCGTCGACCTCGATCATGAAGAACGCCGGGACCAAGATCTACCAGGACCGGGCGGAACTCACCCTGGAGATCATGGGCGGCAAGGGCCTGGGCTGGGAGGGCGAGGGCTTCTCTTCGGACGAGCTGCAGGCCGTCCGCGGCTGGCTCGGCGGCAAGGCCACCACGATCTACGGCGGCTCGTTCGAGGTGCAGAACAACATCATCTCCAAGCGGATTCTCGGCCTGCCCGACCCGCTCTCCAACAGCTGATCCCAATCACGCGAAACATTATCCAGGAAGAGTTGAGAAGATCATGGCAGTCCTGACCGAAGAACAGTCGATGCTGCGCGACGCCGCGCGCACCTGGACCCAGGAGAAGTCTCCTGTGTCCGCGTTCCGCAAGATGCGCGACGCCAACATGCCGCTGGGTTACGACCCCGCCGCCTTCGCCGAGATGGCGGAGATGGGCTGGACCGGCGTCATCATTCCGGAAACCTACGGCGGATCCGACTTCGGCTATCTGAGCCTCGGCCTCATCCTCGAGGAGACCGGCCGTACCCTGACCGCCTCCCCGATCGTGTCGACCGCCCTCGCAGCCGCCAGCGCCGTCATCCTGGGCGGCTCGGACGCTCAGAAGGAAAAGTGGCTCCCGAAGATCGCGTCGGGCGAGCTGGTCGGCACGCTCGCCGTCGATGAAGGCCCCCACCATCGGCCCCAGAACGTGAAGACCAAGGCCGAGAAGAGCGGCTCGGGCTACAAGATCAGCGGCTCGAAGACCTTCGTCCTCGAAGGCATGGCCGCCGGTCTCTACGTGGTTTCCACCCGCATGTCGGGCGCGGAAGGCGACGCCGAAGGCATCAGCCTGTTCCTCGTCCCGGCCAACGCCAAGGGTGTGACGCGCAAGGCGCTCAAACTGGCCGACTCCCGCGGGGTGGCGAATGTCGCGTTCGATGGCGTCGAAGTGGGCGCTGACGCCCTCCTGGGCGTCGAGGGCAAGGGCGGGCCCCTGCTGGAGAAGACCCTCGACCGCGCTCGCGCCGGGCTCGCGGCAGAGATGCTCGGCTCGGCCGTGCAGGCGTTCGAGACGACGCTCGACTACCTCAAGACCCGTGTTCAGTTCGGTCAGGTGATCGGCTCGTTTCAGGCCCTGCAGCACCGGGCGGCCAAGATGTTCACCGACCTCGAGCTGGCCCGCTCCTGCGTCGAGGCGGCCCTCACCGCCATCGACAACGACAGCCCCGACGTGCCCGAGCTCGTCTCGTTGGCCAAGGCCAAGGTCGGCGACACCCTGCACCTCGTCTCCAACGAGATGGTCCAGATGCACGGCGGCATCGGCATGACCGACGCCCACGACGCCGGCCTCTATCTCAAGCGCGCGCGGGCCACGGAAGCCACCTTCGGCAACCAAGCCTATCACCGCGACCGCTACGCCCGCATCCAGGGCTATTGATCGACTCGTAGGCGCCCGGCCACAAGCCAGGGCGCCTACCGACGTCGGGGACTGATCCCGCCGGCTTGTCCGACGCGAGAAGCGGACGGCCATATCGCGAACTGCTAGGGAAGGGTCCGCCGGGCGATCCTGGAGGGGCGGCGGCTCGCCCGGAACGCAACGTTCAGGCGCTTAAGGATGAAACCTGAGGGAACCGCGGATGCATGAAAGCGTGATGTCGCTTTGGCCGACCGTCCTGGCGTCCTTCCTGGCCTCCACGGTCGAGTTCGTCGAGGCGCTCACGGTGATCCTGGCCGTCGGGACCGTGCGAGGCTGGCGAGGCGCACTGAGTGGCGCCGGGGCAGCGGTGCTGGCCCTGGCCGTGCTGGTGGCCGCGCTTGGTCCGGCGCTGCAGATCGTCCCCCTGAACGCGGTTCGCGTGGCCCTGGGCGCGCTGATGCTGTTGTTCGGACTGCGGTGGCTGCGCAAGGCCTCCCTGCGCGCAGCGGGCATCATCGCTCTGCATGACGAGGCCGCAGCCTTCGAGAAGGAGGCCTCGCGCCTTCGCGGCGAGGGCTCCAGTGGAAGCGGCTTGGACTCGGTCGGCTTTGCCGCATCATTCAAGATCACGATGATCGAAGGCGCCGAGGTGGTCTTCATCGTCATCGCCATCGGCGCGGGCGGCCGCGGACTGCTCCTTCCCGCGTGCCTTGGCGCCGCGGCCGCCCTGGCGCTCGTCGTGGCCCTGGGCGTGGCTGTGCACCGCCCCCTGGCGCAGGTCCCGGAGAACACGCTGAAGTTCGTCGTCGGCGTGCTGCTGTCCGCCTTCGGCGCCTTCTGGTTCGGCGAGGGGCTTGGCATCCGCTGGCCCGGCGAAGATTGGGCGGTGCCAGCCCTGATCGTCGTCTTCGCCCTCACGGCCCTCGCTGCCGTTCGCCTGATTCCGGCCACCATTCCCGCGAGGCAGAAGTCATGAGCTGGCTCAAGACCATCTGGGGAGAGCTCGTCGGCCTGTTCGTCGACGACATCAGCCTGGCCATCGTGATCGTAGTGTGGCTGGCGGCGGCCGCCCTGGTGGTCCAGTTGAAGTGGATCCCTGGCGACCTGGAGGGCCCGCTATTGGCGCTGGGCCTCGTGGTGATCTTCATGGAGAACACCCTCCGCCGCGCCCGAATGTGACCGGCCGACGCGCGTCAGGGTCGATCAGCGGACCCGGGCAGTGTGACGATGCGGTTGCGCGGCGATCTTCGTTGCGCCGAAGCCGCGAGGCGCCGGTGCTTGGGACTTCGGCGGTCCGGTGTCTGCGAGGGACTCGATGATCGGACAGTCCGGCCGATCGTCGCCGTGGCAGCTCATCGCGAGCCGTCGGAGGGTCTCGCTCATTTCCTTCAGTTCCCGCGCCCGCCGGTCCAGGTCCTCTATGTGCTTCAGGGCGATGGTCTTCACATCAGCGCTCGCCCTCTCGCGATCGTTCCAGAGCGCCACCAGTTCTCCGATCTCCTCGACGGAGAACCCCAGGTCCCGGGCGCGGCGAACGAACTTCAGCGTATGCACCTCATTGGCGCCGTAGGTCCGATAGCCCGCCTCCGTCCGGTCGGCCGCTGGGATCAGGCCGATCGCCTCGTAATAACGGATCATCTTTGCCGAGACGCCGCTGGCCTTCGCGGCCTGCCCGATGTTCATCCGACGGTCCCTGTGCTTCCTCCCCGGAACATCGGATCGAGGCCGGCGCCGGACAAGTCGCGTCTATATCGCAAATGGGCGATGCGCCGCGTCTTCGCCCGCGACGAACGGCGGCCTGAAGCGGCGCAGGCGCAAGGCGTTGCTGACGACGAAGACGCTCGACATCGCCATCGCCCCGGCGGCGATCATCGGCGACAGGAGCAGGCCGGACATCGGATAGAGCGCGCCCGCTGCGACGGGGATCAACACCACGTTGTAGGCGAAGGCCCAGAACAGGTTCTGCCGGATGTTCCGGATCGTCGCGTGGCTCAGCGCGATGGCGCCAGCGACGCCGCGCAGGTCGCCTGACATCAGCACGACGTCGGCGCTCTCGATGGCGATGTCGCTCCCCGTCCCGATCGCCAGGCCGACATCCGCGGCCGCCAGGGCGGGGGCGTCATTGATGCCGTCTCCGACGAAGGCGACGTGTCGTCCCTCCCCGCGCAGCCGCCTGATCGCCTCGACCTTGCCTTGCGGCAGGACCTCCGCGACCACTTCCTCGACGCCGAGAGTCCTGGCGATCGCCGCAGCCGTGCGGCGGTTGTCGCCGGTGATCATCGCGACCTTCAAGCCGAGAGCGTGCAGGGCGCCGATCGCCTCGGCGGTGGATGGCTTCACCGAATCGGCCACGGCGATTATCCCGGCCAGGCGGCCATCGACGGCGACATAGAGGGGCGTCTTGGCCTCGTCGCCCATGCGGGCGGCCTCGACGGCGAAGATGCCGGTGTCCAGCCCAAGCCTGGCCATCAGCCGATCGGCGCCGATCTGGACCTTGCGGCCGTCGGCCAACGCTTCCACGCCGAAGCCGGGCGTGGCCTCGAAGCCCGTGACGCCGGGAAGCGAGAGCCCCACCGTCCTGGCCGCCTCGACGATCGCTTCGCCGATCGGATGCTCGGAAGAGGCCTCGACGGCCGCTGTCAGGCGCAGCACCGTATCGCGATCGAAGCCTTCGGCCACGACAAGGTCCGTCAGCGCCGGCCGCCCCTGCGTCACCGTCCCGGTTTTGTCGACCGCAACGATGCCAACGTCCCGCAGCGCCTGCAGGGCTTCGCCCTTGCGGAAGAGCACGCCGATTTCGGCGGCGCGGCCGGTTCCCACCATGATCGAGGTCGGCGTCGCCAGGCCCATTGCGCACGGACAGGCGATGATCAGCACGGCGACGGCATTCACCAGCGCCAGGCCGAGCGCCGGATGCGGACCGAACAGGATCCAGACGACGAAGGTGGCGAGCGCGGCGGCCATGACGGCCGGGACGAACCAGGCCGTGACCTTGTCGACGAGGGCCTGGATCGGGAGCTTCGAGCCCTGCGCCTGCTCGACCATGCGGATGATCTGCGCCAGCACCGTGTCGGCGCCGGTCTTTGTGACCCGGAAGGAGAAGCTGCCGGTCTGGTTCATCGTGCCGCCGACCACCTCTAAGCCGGACTCCTTGCGCACCGGCAGCGGCTCGCCTGAGATCATCGACTCGTCGACCAGGGAGGCGCCGTCGACGACCTCGCCGTCGACAGGAATCCGCTCGCCCGGACGGACCAGGACGAGATCGCTCGGCCGCACCTGATCGAGCGGAATCTCCTCGTACTCGCGGCTCCGCAGGACCCGCGCGGTCTTCGGCTGAAGGCCCACCAGGCGCCTGATCGCCTCCGAGGTCCGCCCCTTGGCGCGCGCTTCGAGATAGCGCCCCAGCAGGATCAGGGTGACGATGACGGCGGCAGCTTCGTAATAGACGTTCGCGGTCCCATGCGGCAGGACACTAGGCGTGAAGGTCGCGACGACAGAATAGCCCCAGGCCGCGGTCGTCCCCAGCACGGTCAGGGAGTTCATGTCCGGCCCGCCGCGCAGCAGGGCGGGCACGCCCTTGCGATAGAAGCGCAGGCCTGGGCCGAAGATGACCAGGCTCGTGAGGACGAACTGCACATACCAGCTCATCCGCATGCCGACCCCGGCCGTGACGAAGCGCTGGACGGCGGGGAGATCGGAAGCCATCGCCAGCAGGAAAATAGGGATGGTGAGCACGGCGGCGAGCGTGAGCGCGCGGCCCAGATCACGTCGCTGGCGGTCGCGCGTCTCGGCCTGGACGTCCCCCGTGTCCCGCGAATCCGCCAGGCGCCACGCCTGATAGCCGGCCCCGCGCACCGCTGCCTCCAGGCGTCCTGGCCCGGCGAACCCGGCCAGAGAGCGCACGCTGGCCCGCTCGGTGGCGAGGTTGACCGAAGCCTCGACGACGCCGGGCGTCGCCTTGAGCGCCTTCTCGACCCGTCCCACGCACGAGGCGCATGTCATCCCCTCGACACCCAGTTCTATGGTCTCCTCGCCTGCCGCGTAGCCGGAGTTGCGGATCGCCTGGGCGACGGCAAGTGGGTCGACCTCGTCCTTGAAGGTCACGTTCGCGCGCTCAGTGGCGAGATTGACTGACGCGCTGGTGACGCCTGGCACGCCGAGAATCGCCTTTTCCACGCGACTGACGCATGACGCGCATGTCATCCCCGCAACCTGGAACGTGGCGCCAGCGCCCGTCCACAGCGGGTCATGGTCCAATGGGTCGATAGCAGTGGCCGAGCCCATTAAGCGGCTCCTTTCCGAGTTCACTGCAGGCCCAGATGGGGTTTCCAACAATGGGAAGGTCAAGACCCGGGCGCCGCCACGAACGCCTCTTGACCTTGCCAGTATGACAAGCCCGATGACGTCCGCTCCCTCAGTTGAAAGGAGCTTAGCGATGCAACGCTACAGGGTGCCCGGGATGAGTTGCGGTCACTGCGTCTCGACGATCGAGGCCGCGGTGAAGAGTGCCGATCCCCACGCCGTCATCTCGGCGGATCTTGCCGGCCATCAGGTGACCGTGCACACCCAGATCGACGCGGGCCGGATCGCCGCTGCGATTCACTCCGCGGGCTATGAGAACGAGCCGCTCGCCGGCTGAAGCGGGCCTCCAAGCGTGGAACCCGATTCAACCTCCGCCGCGCGGAACCGGATTGGGCCTCGCGATCTGTCAGAAAGCCGACCGCCGCTTTTCTTGTCGCATCCCGGGCAAGGGCGAGGCAGCGCATAATGCGACGACGTCCCCGGCCCCGCGGAACGGTTCCGGCCCTTGCCGCAGGGTCAGCGCGCCCTAACTCCAAGTCAGGAGATCAGCGCCATGGCATCACCCTTCGACGGTCTGGAGGTCGAGAAGCAACTGCGTCCCGCCGCGCGGGACTTCACCTTCGACCTCGACCAGCGGCTCGACTCGGTCGTCGTCCTTCACGCTCGTATCCCGGAGGACGCCTTCACCGCCGCCACGCTCAGCACCGAACGCCTGGGCAATGGCGTGGTTATCGGGCCTGACGGTCTCGTCCTCACCATAGGCTATCTCATCACCGAGGCGGAGGAAGTGACCCTGCTGGCCAACGATGGCCGCGCCATTCCCGCCCATGCGCTTGGCGTTGACCAGGTCACGGGCTTCGGCCTCGTGCACGCCCTCGAGCCGATCGGGCTGCCCGCCCTGCCGCTCGGCGACTCCCGCAAGCTCGACAGCGACGCGCCCATCGTCCTGGCCGGCGGCGGCGGCGTCGCGCACGCCAGCGCCGGGCGGGTGCTCGCGCGCGCGCCCTTCGCTGGCTACTGGGAATATCTCCTCGACGAGGCCCTGTTCACGGCTCCCGGCCACCCCCACTGGAGCGGGGCGGCGCTCATCGCGCCCTCAGGATCCCTCATCGGCGTGGGCTCGCTGCAGATGGCTCAGCAGACCCGGGGCGGCAAACCAACGCTGATCAATATGTGCGTGCCGATCGAACTCCTGCCGCCGATCCTCGATGACCTCTCCCACGGTCGGCCGGCCCACGCACCGCGGCCATGGCTCGGCGCCTTCGCCCAAGACGCGGGAGCGGGCGTGCTCGTGCTCGACACGGCGACGGGCGGGCCCGCCGCGCGCGCGGAAATCCGCTCCGGGGACGTGATCCTCGCCGTCGCGGGCGAGCCTGTCATGGGCCTGGCGGACTTCTACAAGAAACTCTGGGCCCTCGGCCCGGCCGGCGTCATCGCGCCCCTTCGCCTCAAGCGGGAGAACGACATCTTCGAGGTTGAGGTCCGCACCATCGACCGCGCCTCGCGCCTTCGCCGCCGCCGCCTGAACTGACGGCGCCGGGCCGCGCGGCGCGAAACGCCGCGAGGTGATTATCCGCGCGCGGCTATTGCTCCAGATCGCAACAAGCTAGAGTATTGCCTTCTTCGGGGGAGGCTGCTGGGCATGGGCGCGCCGACGGCGACGGGTGGGTTATTGATCTGCGCCAGCCTTGCTGCGCTCGCGATCGCATCGGCTTCGCCGACGGCTGCAGGATCGCCTGAAATCTTTGCGCATACAGGCGCCTCAACCACTCCCCTGACGGAAGCCGAGTATCGCATCGGCCCACTCGACAAGCTCGACATCATTGTCTTCGAGGTGAAGGATCTCTCGGTCCAGAAGCTTCAGGTCGACGCTTCGGGCCGCATCATCCTGCCGCTGATCGGGCAGGTCGTTGCAAAGGGCAAGACCACGACGGAGCTCGCCGACGAGATCGCGGCGCGCCTGGGCGAGAAATACCTGCAGTCTCCTCAGGTGTCGGTGACGGTCGCGGAGGTTCTCAGCCGGAAGGTGACCGTGGAGGGCGCCGTTAACGAAGCCGGCGTGTTCGAGCTGAAGGGACGCACCAGCCTCCTCGAGGCCGTGGCCCGCGCCAAGGGCGTGTCGAAGGCGGCCAACCCTCACCACGTGAGCATTGTCCGCAACATCGACGGGACGCCTCACGCCGCGAGTTTCGATCTGGCCGCGATCGGAGCGGGAAAGGCGCCCGATCCGGAAGTCGAAGGCGACGACATTGTCGTCGTCGATTCCTCGAAAGCGAAGTCGTTCTGGAATGGCCTCGTGCAGGCCCTCCCGGCCCTCTATGTGCTCAATTTCCTCTAGGGCGTCAGCGGCGACGGATTGCCCAGCCGGATGAGCACGCCCTTCCTCCCGATCGAGCTGCGCCGCGCTACCGTCGAGACCCCCGCAGTCGGGCAAAGCGCAGAAGCTGACGCCGTCGCGCCGAACTGGAAGACCTCGACGGCCGGCGAGGGTCCGGAACTCACGATCGTCGCGGTCCAGGCCTGGCGCCTGCTCGCCAGGCGCTGGCCGGTGATGGCCGGCGCCACGGCGGCGGGCGCAGCTCTCACCGGGGCGGTCACCTTGCTCATGCCGCCGAGCTACACCGCCGGAGCGACCCTGCAGATCGACCGCCAGACTGAGCGCGTGGTTGACACCCAGGACCAGACGCCGGTCGACAATCTGGGCGAGGAGTTCTTCCAGACCCAGTACGGACTGCTCCGCAGCCGATCGCTCGCCGAGCGGGTCGCCGACAGCCTCGCCCTCACCCAGGACGACGCCTTCCGCAGCCTGATGACGCGAAAGCCTCGCGGCTACGTCTGGAGGACCGGCGCGCCGGGGGAGCGGCGGGGCAAGGTGATCAGGCTGCTGACGACCCATCTGCGGGTATCACCGCAGCGCGGTTCGCGCCTGGTGTCCGTCGCATTCACCAGCCCCGATCCGCAGGTCTCGATGCGGATCGCCAACAGCTTCGCGGACAACTTCATCGCCGCGGCGCTCGATCGCCGACTCGAGGCCTCGTCCTACGCGCGCGACTTTCTCGAGAAGCGGCTGGCTGAGGTGAAGGCTCGGCTCGAGACCAGCGAGCGGGCCCTCGTCGCCTATGCCGCGAGCCAGCAGATCGTCCAGCTGCCCAACGCCACCGCGTCGAGCGCGCCGGACAGCGGTCCGTCCCTCCCCGCCGCCAACCTCGCGGCCTTCAACGGCGCGCTGGCCACGGCGCGAACGGAGCGCATCCGGGCCGAGCAGAAGTGGCGCGAGGCCGAGGCCTCAGCGGGGGTCGGCCTGTCGGACATCCTGCAGAGCCCGACCTTTCAGGTGCTGAGTCAGGAACACGCCAAGCTCTCTGCGGAGTACCAGGACCGGCTCCGCACCTTCAAACCCGACTATCCCGAGATGATCGCCCTGAAGGCGCAGGTCGACGAGACCGCGCGGCAGATGGCGATCGAGGCGGGCAACATCCGGCAGGCGCTCAAGGCCCAGTACGATATGGCGGCGGCCAACGAGGCCGCGCTCTCAGCCCAGGTCGCCTCATTGAAGGGAGCTGTGCTCGACCTCCGTGGACGGAGCATCCGCTACAACATCCTCCAGCGGGAGGTCGACACCAACCGCACCCTCTATGACGGCCTGCTGCAGCGCTACAAGGAAGTGGGCGTCGCCGGAGGCGTCTCCGCCAACAACATCTCCGTCGTCGATCGGGCCGAAGCGCCTTTGCGCCCTTCCAGTCCGCGCCCGCTTCTCAGTCTGGTGCTCGGCGGTCTGGCCGGACTGGGGCTCGGCGTCGGGCTCGCGCTGCTGACGGAAGGCCTTGACCAGGCGGTGCGTACAGGGGCGGACCTCGAGGGAGAGTTCGGCCTGCCCCTGCTCGGCGCGGCTCCGTCCCTCCGACGGGGCGCCCGGCCGGCCGAAGCCCTGGCGGACGCCCGCTCACCCATGACCGAGGCCTTCCAGGCCGTGCGGATGGCCCTGCAGTTCTCGACGCCACGGGGCTTCCCCAAGAGCCTGCTCGTCACGAGCCCGTGGCCAGGAACGGGTAAGACCACCACCGCCTTCGCCATCTCGCAGCTCATGGCGCGCCTTGGGCTGCGCATCCTGCTGATCGAGGCGGATCTGCGCCACCCGGGACTGGGCGAGCTCGTCGCCGCCGATCGACGGATCGGCCTGACCACGGTGCTGACCGGAGCCGCGGCAGTTCAGGATGTCGTGCAGACAAGCCAGTTCCCGAACCTCTTCGTGATCACCGCCGGCCCGCCGGCGCCCGCTCCGGCGGAGCTGCTGGCTGGGACACGTCTTGCGCAGCTGGCCGCCGAGGCGGCCGCAAGCTTCGACATCGTCGTCTTCGACGGCCCGCCGGTAATGGGGCTGGCCGACGCGCCGATCATCGGGACCGCCGTCGAGGGATCGATCCTGGTGGTCGAAGCCGGTCGAACGACCCAGAGGCAGGTGCGTGAGGCCATGCGCCGGATGGCGATGGCCGGAGCCCACGTCCTGGGAGTCGTCCTCAACCGGGCCAAGACCGTCCCGGGCGAACCTGGCTATGGCTACGGCGACGGGTACGGGTTCGACTATGGCCATGGCGAGACATACGCGGGAGCCGCCGCGGCCGGGCGGCTGGCGAGGTTTGGCCGCCGGCTGCTCCTGCGCCCGTGACGGTCAAAAGCCGAAGTCGGCCGATCTGGCTGAACCTTGCCGTCATCGTCTTACTCGTCGGTTTGGGCGTCCTCATCGTGAGGCAGGCGGCGATCGCGGTGCAACCCGCTGCCCCTCACCGCTTCCGCTCCGCCGATTTACTGGACGAGGCCGCTCTCGCCGGCCTCGGCTTCGAGGCGGATCGCCGGGGCGATCGGGCGCGCGCCCGGATCCTGCTCGACCTCGCCGGTCGCCTGAGCTGGCGCGATGCTCCGGTCCAGGCGTGGCTGCTGCAACGCGCCGCCGAGTCCGGCGACTGGACGGCCGTGATGGTCCACGCCGATGCCCTGCTTCGCACCGACGCCGACGGCGCCTTGAGGCCGCAGCTGTTTCGACTGCTCGACGTGATGGCGAGCGACGAGACCTCCCGGGCAGCCCTGCTCGGGCGGCTGCGCCGGGCGCCCTGGTGGCGCGAAGCCTGGCTCGCGCACCTGGCCGCCGTGGCGGCATCACCGGCCGCCGCGGTCAGCCCCGATCAAGCCCGCGCCATTTTGATGAGCCTCGCTTCCGGCCCACGGCCGCTCACGAGGGCGGAATACCTCCCGTATGTCGAGATGCGCCTGGCCCGCGGCGACTACGCCCAGGCCGAACGTGACTGGGCCGCGCTCGCGAGGCGCGCCGACGGCGCCGCCCTGCTGCGCGACCCGACGTTCCAGGCGTCGAGCGTTAGCGGTCCGTTCGGTTGGACTCCGGCTTCGGGCGTGGGGGCCTCGAGCGAGATGGAGGCGCCAACCGATGCGGCTCGGGCGCTGCGCGTGGACTACGACGGCTATTCCCCCTCGCGCCTGCCCGGCCAGCTCCTCGTTCTTCCGCCGGGCCGCTACAGCTTCGCCTGGCGAGAGCGCATCGTCGGACCGCCGCGACTGGCGTGGCGTGTCCGCTGTCTGGGGCGCACGCCGCAGGTCCTTATCGGGGCGCCGCCCCTCGCCGGCCCGGGCTGGCGCGCGCGCCGCCTGACCTTCGACATAGCCGCCGATTGCCCGGCCCAGCAGGTGGAGCTGGCTCCGCTGCCTGGCGAGCGGCGAGACGAGGTGACGGGCTGGTTTGCCGACCTGAGCCTCTCACGCCGATCCTGAGGTTCAGCGCAGCACCGTTCGGTACAGCAGCGCTGCCGGCGCGCTCGAGGATAGAGCTGCCGCACGGGCCAGAAAAACCGCCACATCGAGCGGGCCGCCCGCCGCCAGCAGACGGCGGCGCAGGGCGTACAGCCGATACTCTGATCTGGCGCTGGCCAATCCGGCGCGCCGCCGGGCGAAATCGGGGCCGAGCCTCACCTCGACCAGATCCTGTGGGAGGTTGGCGAACACCGCCCCCTTGGCGATCATCCGCAGCCAGAGCGCGTAATCCTCCTTGCGGGGGATATCCGGATAGCCGCCAGCGGCCAGGAAGGTGCGCCTCCGCATGAAGACCGTCATGTGGTTCATCGGGCTGCGCCAGCGGCCGCGACGGACGATCCCATCGTGGGTGACGGGCGTGGCGCGCCGACGCCTGGAGCCGTCCTCGGCGATCTCGACGATGGAGCCGCCCAACACATCCACCTGTGGGTGAGCCGAGAGAAAGGCGACCTGGGCCGCGAACCGGTCGGGCCGGTTGAGATCGTCGGCGTCCATGCGGGCGATCCACGGCGTGCGCACGGTGAGCGCCGCACGGTTGAGGTTGTGGTGGAGTCCCCGCGGGCCCTCGTTCGACGTTAGGCGATATTGGGGGTCGCGCAGAAGGTCCGTGACTACGCGCCCCAGCTCGCGCGATAGCGGACCGTCCTGGCAGATGACGATCTCGTCGGGTGGAAGCGTGGACTCCTCCACACTGCGTGCCGCCTGGAGGAAGGCTGCCGGAGCATCGCCCGCCCACACGGGGAGCAGGCAGGTGAAGGCGAACGGCGACACGCGGAGGATCAGCGGGCGCCGCCGCCGGCCAGCAGCGTCCAACTCGTGCGCCACAGGATCTGCAGATCGAGCGCGAACGACATGTGCTTCAGGTAGAAGAGGTCGTAGGCGAGCTTGACCCTGGTCTCGGCAAGGTCGGCGGCCGGTCCCGCCCGCACCTGGGCCCAGCCCGTGATACCTGGCCTCACCAGATGCCGCAGGGCGTATTTCGGTTCCTGCCGCTCGAAGTCTTCAGCCAGCGGCGCCCACTCGGGCCGCGGGCCGATCATGCTCATCTCCCCGCGCAGCACGTTGGCGAGCTGGGGCAATTCGTCGATGCGGAACCGGCGCAGAATGCGTCCCAATGGCGTCACCCGCTCGTCGCGCGGCGACGTGGCGCGGCTGTCTGCGTCGTCGCCGCCGGTTCGCATGGTGCGCAGCTTGGGCATCGAGAACGGGCGCCCGCCCAGCCCGATCCGCGGCTGGATGTAGAACATGGGCCAACCCATGGTCAGCAGCACCCCAAGGGCCGCAAGGATCAGGATTGGCAGCGCCGCAGGAAGAAAAATGAGGACGAGGGTGAGGTCCAGCGCCCGCTTGGCGCGCCGGTAGACCACGAAGCCGCCCCCGGAGACCTGATCGATCTCGAAGTGGGCGAGGTCACAGGCGCCGCGCGCCTCCTCCAGATACTCCGCGACATGCCGCACACGAAGCCCCCTCAGCAGGGCCTTCTGGACCAGCGGCTCGACCCAGGGCGCGCCGCTGGCGCGAAAGGTCAGTAATAGGAGGTCGAGGTCGCCAAGAGTCTGCGACGTCGGCTCCAGTCGAACGCAGTCCACGCGCAGATCGTCGTAGATCGGATGCCAAGGGCCAAGAACACCGATCCGCGGGCGGACGATGCGGCCGCGCGCGTAGATCGCGATCGAGCCAAGCGCTACCGATCCCCCCACACCCAGGGCCATCAGCGGGACCGAATAGAACAGGCGCAGCACGAGGATGCAGAGCGCCACGCCTCCATGGGTGAACAAGGTAAGGCGGAACAGAGCGGCCAGCCGCTGGTCCAACCGACCTCGCGAGCGTAGCGCGCCGACGGCGACGACGAGGTTGGCCACGCAGATCGTCGCCAGATGCGCGATCACGTCAGGCTGAAGGCCGGAAGCCAGGCCGCCATGGAAGGCGGAGAGGAAATACAGAGGCGGCAAGACGAACAGGCAGACTGCGCCCGCGGCCGTGGCCAGGGCGGCCAGGGCGCGGCGTCTGCGGACGCGCAGCGAAGGCTCGGGAGTCAGTTCGCCGGCCTGCGGTGTCACACCCACAGGGCAGGCGTTAGCAGAGATATCCATTCCCCCGGGCCCCCACCCGTTCTTTCCTATTTGCATCACCCCGGCTGCGATGACCTACGAAACACTATGGTACGTGAGCCCCGCGACCAAGCCTGAAACTTGCAACTTGCGAACTATGCGCGCCTGATCCGGCGCCGAGGGGCCCACGTCGTGGCTTCGGCGGCGCGCGGAACCAGGTCAAACTCTACGGTGAAGCTTCGCCCGCCGCTAGATCACGACGAGGGGCCAGCTATCGGCGGTCACGCCAGCGCCTTGAGCCGCACGAGAACGTCCCGCATGGCGACGCGCCAGTGTGGGGCGGGCGCGCCCAGGAGAGCCCAGGTCCTGGACTTGTCCAGCACACTGAAGGCCGGCCTCTTCGCCGGCGTCGGGTAGTCCGTGGTCACGATCGGCAGGACCCGCGCCTGGGCGCCCACAAGTCCGAGCGCGAAGGCCTCCTCGGCGATCGCCTGAGCGAAGTCGTACCAGGAGGCGACGCCGGCGTCCGTGCAGTTGAGCACGCCGGACGCGCCGGCCTTGGCCAGGTCCCACAGGGCGTCAGCGAGGGTGGAGGCCGAGGTTGGCGTGCCGATCTGATCGGCCACCACGCGCACCTCGCCCCGCTCTGAGAACAGCCGCAACATCGTTTTGAGGAAGTTGCCGCCCCAGGGCGAATAAACCCAGGCGGTTCGAACGATCAGGCAATCGGGCGCCGCCTCCGCCACCGCCTTCTCGCCGGCGAGCTTGGACGCTCCGTAGACGCCAAGGGGGGCCGTAGGATCCTCGGGTCGATAGGCTCGGCTGGTCTGGCCGTCGAACACGAAATCGGTGGAGATGTGGGCGAACTTCGCCCCCGCCTCGGTCGCCGCCCGCGCGAGGATCGCCGCGCCGTCGCGATTCACACGATAGGCGATCTCGGCCTCGCTCTCGGCCCGGTCGACAGCTGTGTAGGCGGCGGCGTTGAAGACCCATTCGGGGCGGTGACGGGCGACCGCCGCCGCTACGGCGGTCGCGTTGCAGATATCGAGCTCCTGCTCCGTCAGGGCGAGGACTTCGCCGTCCACGGGGGCGCGCCCCTCGAGCTCATTGGCGAGTTGGCCGCCCGCCCCCGTTACCAGCACCCGCATGAAAATCCCCGACTAAGCCGACGGCCCGGTGAACCATACCGGCACGCCGATCGTCCAGCCTTGGCGCTGGTTCGAGCTCGTCCCTCCCCTTCTGGGACCCAGAAGGGGAGGGATGGGCTTCAGAGGGTTTCGGCGCGCGTCGGGCTTGGGGGCGCGCCCGCTCTCGCGCCAAGGTCCCCCTCGCCACCGCTCATGTAACGATTGAACTCCTCGGCGTAGCGCTGGGTGATCATCTGCTGGTCCGCAGGCGGCGCCTGCTGTTTCAGGTCCACGAACCAGTCGTGCTCTTCCTCATAGACGTGATGCTTCACCGCGCCTTCGAGGCGGCCGAGCTTCTCGAGATATTCCTGGCTCATCGGATCGAAGTGCTCGAGCGCCGCCAGCTGCATCTTGGCCGCGACCTGCTGGGCGTAGGCCATCTCGGCGCTCGCGTTCTTGCCGATGCGGACGAGCGCCGGATAGACGACCGCCTCTTCGGCCATCGAATGGCCGTTGAGGATCACACCGAGGTTCTTCTGGGCCTGGAGGCGGGAGGCCGCGTCATCGGTCGCCCGGACGTTGGCGAAGGCCTGCTCGACCCGTTCGTGGTGATCGAGGATCATCGACAGCCAGTCGCCGGCGCTTGCGGCGGAGCGCGCCTTCTGGTGCGCCTCGACACGTTTTTCCTCGTTCTCGGTGGGCGTAACGGCGGAAATGACCTTGTCGAGAATGGACATGGCGTAGCTTCCTTCGGCCCAGGGACGTGCAAGGGAAAGCCCGCGGCGCGCGGCAGGTTCCTGCCGCGTCCGCCGACTTGTCTCCCGGCCGCGCGTTGACGATGAACCCGGGGCTCGGACGGATGGAGGACAGCCGATCGATGACCACGCGTGATCATGGCGTCCAGCGCCCGCTGCGCCGGCGGGCGTTGATCATCGGCGCCTGGACGATGATGGCGATGGCGGCGGCTGCGCTGGTCGCGGTCGCGGTGGTCGATCGATCCACCCGCATGAGCGCAGCGCGCGAGTGGACCGCGTCGGGTCCTGCCTGCGCGCGGTCCACGGCCACTGCCCTGCTGGCTGCGGACGAGGCGCCCGACCAGATCACCATGTACCAGGGGGTGCGGTTCGCCCGCGCGCGCGGCGCGGTCCGCTGCAACACCATCGGCTACAACGAGGGTCGCAGCGGGGAAGATTTCCCGGTCTGCGAGTTCGACCACCCGGGCGGCGTGGAGGTCACCACCTCCTTCGGGCGCTCCGATTTCATGCTGAGCCCGATGAGCGCCGCCACGGTGCAGGTCCGGCATGGGATTCCGAGCTGCGTCGTCGGCAGCACGATGGAGATCCACTGACCTCACGGTTGCGATGGCCATCCCATCGACTAGTCTGGCTTTTTCGGGCGGCGGGCGAGGATCTGGACATGCGCGGACGGACGAAGGCGACGGCCGGCCGGCCGCCGATGTGGCAGGGCCTTCTCCTCCTCGCCGGCTTCCTCGCCTGGCTCGCGCCCGGCGCCGCGCTCGCGGCGTGGCCGCCGGCCGCCGGACGCGGCTCGTGCCAGGTCGACAAGACCGCCAACGTTCCAGCGACCATGCGCGATGGCGTGATCCTGCGTGCGGACGTCTATCGCCCGAAGACGGACAAACCGGTTCCGGTCATCCTGATGCGCACTCAGTACGGCAAGGACGGCGCGCAGGTGCAGCCGTCCCGGTTCCAGACGCCGGACTGGTTCGCCTCGCATTGCTACATCGTGGTGATCCAGGACATCCGCGGCCAGGGCGCGTCGGACGGCGTGTTCTACGAGTACGCCCACGACCGGGACGACGGCTATGACGCCGTCGAATGGGCTGCGCGCCTGCCCGGCTCCAACGGCAAGGTCGGGATGTACGGATCCTCCTATGTCGGTGCGACGCAGTGGCTCGCCGCCACCTCCGCGCCTCCGCACCTGGCCGCAATCGCTCCCTCCAACACCGCCTCCGACTACTACAACGGCTGGACCTACGAGGACGGGGCGTTCCGTCTGGCGTTCATCGAGAACTGGATGACCGAGACGATCGCGGAGAGTTCGGCGGTCAATCGCAAGGACGAGGCGACGGCGGCGCGCCTGAAGGAGGCGGCCCTCGATATCGCGCGGTGGATGCGCTTCACGCCCTATGAGCGACTGCCCTATTTCGATCCCGGTAGCCGCGCCGTCGCGCCCTACTTCTTCGACGCCCTCGCCCACCCTGCCGACGACGCCTACTGGCGCGCCTTCAGCATCGAGCCGCGCTGGAACAAGGTGGCCGTGCCGGCGCTGGCCTTCGACGGCTGGTACGACGCCTTCCTCGACGGCTCGCTGCGCAACTTCAACGGCGTGCGCCAGAACGGCGCCACCGCGCTGGCGCGGCAGAACCAGCGCATCGTCATCGGCCCCTGGGAGCACCTTGGCTGGGGGCGACCGGACAGCCTGGTGAGCCCGCGGCTGGCGGCGATCGGACCGGCGGCGAACAGCCCGGTCAACGAGCTGATGCTGGCCTGGTTCGACCACTTCCTGAAGGGCGAGGACAACGGCGTCGATGGCGGCCCGCGCGTCGACTACTTCGTCATGGGCGAAAACCGCTGGCATGTGGCCCACGAGTGGCCGGTCGCGGGAACCCGGTTCGAAACCTGGCGGCTCGACAGCGGTGGCCATGGCGCCTCGGTGATGGGCGACGGAAGCCTGGTTGCGCCGGGAGGAGAGCCCGCCAAGAGCGCAGCCAGCGACACCTATGTCTATGATCCTGCCAACCCCGTCCCGAGCGTCGGGGGTCATTCCTGCTGTTCGCCGACCAGCGGGCCCCAGGGCCAGTTCGATCAGTCTTCGGTGGAGCAGAGGCCGGACATCCTGGTCTACTCCAGCGCGCCCCTGACCCAGCCGCTGGAGATCACGGGCCCCATCAAGGTGGTGCTGTACGCCCGTTCGACCGCCACGGACACCGACTTCACCGCCAAGCTGGTGGACGTCTTCCCGGACGGGACGGCGGTAAACCTCAACAACGGGATCATCCGCGCCAGCTACCGAGACTCGCTGACCCATCCGACGCCGATCACACCGGGCGAGGTCTACCGCTACGAGATCAAGGTCTGGCCCACCAGCAACCTGTTCAAGGCCGGCCACCGCATCCGGCTGGAGATCTCGTCGAGCGACTTCCCGCAGTTCGGCCCCAACCCGAATACCGGCGGCTCGCTGGCCAGCAGCACGGCGCTGCGCCCGGCGACCCAGACGATCCTGCACGACGCAGACCATCCCTCGGCCCTGATCCTGCCGGTGATCCCCCTCGACCACCAGGGCCCCGGCGCCGACGCCGCGCCGCTGAAGTAGGGGCGACCGACCGCAGGAATAGGCCGGCTGCCGCCTGATCCGGCTTGCTCCCTGCGGACACCGCAGCCACCATGGGTGGAAAGTAGGAGGATGCCCATGGCCCTGGACATGGAGCCGGAGATCGCCGCCCTGGTGGGCGAGATCGACTTCGACCCCGAGGCGCTGCACGCCAAGTACCTGGCGGAGCGAGATCTGCGCCTGCGGCCGGACGGCATCGGCCAGTATG
>DATBEN010000205.1:0-25843 GCA_036276055.1 Caulobacteraceae bacterium | reverse complement strand
GGCGGAGAACCGCGCGCACATCCTGGAGGCGGCCGGACGCCTGTTCCGTGAGCGTGGCTTCGAGGGCGTGAGCCTCGCCGAGGTGATGCATGCCGCCGGCCTCACCCACGGAGGCTTCTATGGTCACTTCAAGTCGAAGGACGACCTGATCGCCCAGACCCTCGCGGCCCTGACGAGCCCCGGCCAGGCGGGGGACCGGGATCTCGCCGCCTACGCCGTGGGCTACCTTGCGCCTGAGCATTGGCGGGACGTGGCCGGCGGCTGCCCCGTGGCCGCGCTCGGGGCGGAGGCGGGCCGCGCCACGCCGGAGGCGAAGGCGGCGATGACGGCGGGCCTGCGCCGGCAGATCGACGCGCTGGCGCGCACGGCGCCGGGTGAGACGGCGGCGGCGCGGCGCCAGAGCGCGATCGCCAGCTGGGCGGCGATGGTCGGCGCGGTGGTCCTCGCCCGCATGAGCGACGATCCGGCGCTCTCGGAAGAGGTCGTCGCGGCGACCCGGGCATGGATCGAAAGGGAGTGAGCCCGGAGCGCCGGCGTCCTCGCCGGCGAAGGATCCCTCGGCGCCTCGGACTAGGCCGGCCCCGGGCCGGCCGGGACCTTCGCAAACAGCGCCGCCGGTTCGACCGGAATCTCGACGCCGAAATCGGCCTCGAGAACGCGGGCGAGCGCCTCCGGGCTGGTCACTTCCTCGAGCTCGGCGCCGCCGTCGGGATAGCGCCGCGTCAGACGCCTGTTGAGCAGGCTCGCCCGAACTTTCGGCGTGAGTCGTTCGAGCAGCAGGTTGTTGGTGAACAGGGACCGCGGATGTGTCGAGGTGTGCCAGTTGGACACTTCGTAGTCCGCCAATTCGGCTGGCTCCAGCGTGAACCGGTACATCGCGGCCCAGCCCGTCGGCAGTCGCGTTTCCAGGGCCAGGCCGTGACCGGCAGGCGCAATGCGGAGCACCCCCTCGGCGGTCCGCTGCTCGATCCCCGGCTCCAGCTTCAGCGGCGCCGAGAAGATCTGGCCGCCAAACCCGACGTCGGCGATGTACGGCTCCTCGTCCAGGTCGACCTTCAGCAGCATGTGGCTGCGCGGTCCGAGCGGGGCCTCGGGCGGCGCCATCCAGACGACCCGTGCGATGAGGGGTGTGATCGCAAAACCCATCGCCTCGAGCGCGGCCCTGAACAGGGCGTTCTGCTCGAAGCAATAGCCGCCGCGCCGCCGCCCCACGATTTTCGACTGCAGGGCGTCGAGGTCGAGCGAGACCGGCCGGCCAAGCAGAGGATCGAGATTCTCGAAGGGGATCGCCGCCGGGTGCAGCACATGGAGCGCCGAGAGCGCCTCCAGGGTGGGCGCACGCGACCCGTCGTAGCCTATGCGGCGAAGGTAGGCGTCAAGGTCGAACGTCATCGAGGTCGTCCCGGCATCCGTCTGGCTCGAGGACTTTCGCATGAGCCGGCGTGCAAGTCGCCGCCAGGCGTGCGGTTCGTGACAACCCGGGCCCGGCCTGACAACCTGCACCCGCCGTCGCCGCCGCGTGGGCGGGCGGCGGGGCGGGGGGTGGCGTATGGGTTATCCCGTTGCAGTCCTGATCATCGTGCTGAGCATCGTCATCGCGGCGGTGGGGAGTTTCATCGTCAGCCGCGGGGTGTCGCTGGAGCGTCGCCGCAATCAGTATGCGATCGGCTCGCAGGTCTTCCTGCAGCTGGGCGTGATGTTCGCCGTGCTGCTGGCCTTCGTCTTCAGCGAGGTGTGGAGTGAATACAATACCGCGGCCATGGCGATTAACGGCGAGTGCGGAGCCCTGCACGGTGCGGCGATCCTCGCCAACGCGTTGCCGCAATCCCAGGGGCGGCCGGTCAACCTGAAGATCATGACCTACACCCGCGCGGTCGTGGACAAGGAGTGGCCGCAGATGGCGGCGGAGCGGCGCGGCAACACGGAGGCGATGCAGGACCTGCGTGCGGCGCTGGACGTGGCCGGGAGACTGAACCTGTCACGGCCCAGCGACGTGGCGCTGCAGAGTCAGATCATCGCCCTGCTGTCGGCCGCGCACGGCTATCGCGAGACCCGCCTCTACCAGGTCGACAAGGGCGTCCCCTTTGCGATGTGGACCGTGCTGGGCCTGCTCTCCCTGTTCCTGATCGGCTTCATCGTCTTCGCCGGGGTCGAGGGCGCGGCCCTGCACGTGATCTTCGCCGGCGCCTTCGCCGGCTGCACGGTGATGGTCCTGGTGCTGGTGCAGCTCCTCGACTTCCCGTTCGAGGGCGGGCTTTCGCTGGGGAACAGCGATTTCGTGAGACTGCTGCAGGAAGTCTCGCAGATGACGGCAGGGCGGTAGTCCCTCCCCATGAAGGGAGGGACGGTCTAGTTCTGGATCACTGCCCCTTCCGGCATCTCGATGTCGATCTCCAGCGTCGAGACCTGGGCGCGCTGGTCGAGTTTGACGATCACCTTGTCCTGGTCGATGGCGATGTGTTTGGCGATCACCGCCAGCACCTCCCGCTGCAACAGGGCGATGAGGTCGGAGCGGCTGGTGAGCGTCCGCTCGTGGGCGAGCAGCAGCTGCAGCCGTTCGCGGGCGACCGGGGCGGAGCGATTGCGGGCGAAGAAGTTCAGAATGCTCATTGCACCGTCGCCCTCTTGCCGAACAGCCGGCTCATGAAGCCGCGCTTATCCTGCGCGGCGACAGGGACCGCTTCGCCCAGAAGCTTGCGCGCCGCCGCGGTGTAGGCGCGGGCCGCGGCCGAGGTCGGATTGTGCAGGGTGATCGGGCAGCCCAGGTTCGACGCCGTCAGCACGTCGGGGCTCTCGGAGATCGTGCCCAGCAGGGGGATCGCCAGGACGTCCAGGACGTCCTCCACCTTCATCATCTCGCCGCGCGCGGCGCGGGCGGCGTCGTGGCGTGTGAGGAGGAGGTGTTTTTCCATCTTCTCGCCGCACTCCGCGCGCCGGGTCTTGGAATCCAGCAGACCGATGATCCGGTCGGAATCGCGCACCGAGGAGACCTCGGGATTGGCGACGACCACCGCCAGGTCGGCGAAGCGCATGGCCATCGTGGCGCCCTTGTCGATTCCCGCCGGGCTGTCGCAGACGATCCAGTCGAACTTCTCGCGCAGCTCGTCGATCACCCGGCCCACGCCCTCCTCGGTCAGGGCGTCCTTGTCGCGCGTCTGCGAGGCGGGCAGCAGGCAGAGGGTCTCGATCCGCTTGTCGCGGATCAGCGCCTGCGGAAGCTTGGCGTCGCCCTGGACGACGTTGACCAGGTCGAAGACGACGCGCCGCTCGGCCCCCATGACCAGGTCGAGGTTCCGCAACCCCACGTCGAAGTCGACCACGACGACGTTGCGGCCCGCCTGGGCGAGCGCGGCGCCGAGCGAGGCGCAGGAGGTGGTCTTGCCCACGCCCCCCTTGCCAGAGGTCACCACCATTACCTTCGCCATGCGCCAATCATTCCTTCCAACCCCACGATGCCCAGAGCCCCCTTAAGGCTCTGCGTGTTCAGTCGAACGCCGAGACGATGAGCGCGTCGCGATCGCGCTGGATCTGCGCGGGGCGGCCGCGCAGGTCGGCGCCCCAGTGCTCCGCGGTCTTGTAGAGCCCGTCGACGGCGATCAGTTCGGCTTCCAGTTTCCGGCAGAAGATGCGGGCCGACGCGCCGGTCGTGACGCCGGCGATCGCCCGGCCGCGCAGCGGGCCGTAGACGTGGATCGATCCCCCGGCGATCACCTCCGCGCCGGACGCGACGGGTCCGACGATCGTGACGTCGCCCTCGCGAAAGATGACCGACTGGCCGGAGCGCACTGGCTGATCGATCAGCAGCGACGGTGTCGCCTGCGGCGAGCGGGCGCGCGCCGGCGCGGGGCGAGGCGGCGCCGCGGGCGCCGAGACGAGTTCTTCGGCCCCGCGCGCCACGTCCCGGCCATTGCGGATCGCAGGCAGGCCCTGCCAGCGCGTGCCGGCCAGCAGGACGGCGTCGATCCCTTCGATGCCGATCACCCGAAGGCCGCGCGCGACCAGTCCGTCCAGCGCCTCGAGGACGGTCCTCGCCGCCTCGTCGATCAGGGCCAGGGCGTCGAGAGCGGCGACCACCGGCTGGCCGACGAAGAAGCCGGCGGAGCGGGCCATGTGGTCGTCGAGCGCTTCGAACCAGCGCTCCAGCGGCGCCTCGGGCGCCACAGTCAGGGCGAGGAAGCTTCGGCCGCGGACCTGGATCTTCGGAAGGGGAAGCGCCTCAGGATACAAAACTCATACGCCTACGCCTGACTGAATCGGTACGGGGCGGCGCTCTGCCGCCGCTCCGCTTCGCACACTAGTCCGGCGCAAGTGAATCGCCGCTTAACGCCCGTTCGTCCCCCAGCCTCTTGGCGAAAATGGGACGGGCTTATTCCGCTCCCATCGCCCGCCTGGCGGCGGCGGCGAGGAAGCCGGAGCGGGTATAGCCGTGCTGTTCGGCGTAGGCGTCGATGGCGCGCAGCGCGTCCTCGGCCATGGTGATGTTGACCCGCACCGTGCGAGCGGCGACCGGGGCCACGGGAATGAGGACCGGGACGCCGCCGGCGTTGGCCGGGTCGGCCGCGACGGCCTCCAGGGAGGTGGGGTCGGGGATGACCTCCCCGACCTCGGTCATCAGCTCGACGTGCGCCTGCAGGGCCTCGCGACCCATGGCCAGGGTCTCGTCCAGGGTCGCGCCGGCGGAGACGCAGCCGGGAAAGTCCGGGAAGGTGATGCCGAAGTCGCTGTCGGGATCCTTGAGGATCAGGCCGACATAGTGCCGCCCTGCGCCGGGCTTGGCCGTGGCGGCCGGCGCCTCGGACGTCGGCTCGGGGATCGTCACGACGCCCGGCCTGGCCTCATGCCGGAAATGGCGATGGCCGCCGGCCACCCGGACCGACCTCCAGCCCTCGGCTTCCAGCTCGCGGATGACGTCCTGCCCGTTCACGTGTGTAATTCTACATCAAGCGCGGCCGGAACCAAATACACATCGATGTGTATGCTGAACGGCAGTGAGCGCGGGCGCGTTGGCGTCGTTCTCGACGGGAGAGGCCGCAAGGAGGATCGCCATGGGCGAGGCTGAGAAGACGGTGAAAACCGACGCCGAGGCGCAGATGGCCAAGGAACGCGCCAAGGCCGCGGAACTCGATGAGCGGCTCGACAAGCTCGAGAAGGAAGCCCTACCGGAGCGGCCAGAGCCCGACCACGTGGACCAGGCGATCGGGACCTGACGATCTCGATTCTCAACTGCTGACCAATCCGCGCCCAATGCCCCTTGCGGTCGTCGTGTACCGCGGCGAGGCCATCCGCCTCGATCGCGATTTCACAAATCGCCGTTCAGAAGAAGTCGTGAGCCGTCACGCTCACCACGCGGCCATCGGCTAGTGTCAGGGCGTGGCGCGTACCGGAAGTGGCCATGTTGAGCGCTACCAGGGACGTCGCACGCCAATCCTGGGGCGGCTTGTCATCGATCCGCAGGACGCGGTCGGTCGTCTTGAGACCCGCCTCGGCCGCCGGACTGCCGGGTGCGACGAAGGCCACGGCCAGGCCCTGTTCGGGCGACACGCCAGTTTCCCTGAAGTTCAAGAACAAGCCGAACCGGTCCTTAGGGATCGGCGTGGTCCGCGTCGCTCGGATAGGAATGGCGAACAGGCGGTGGTGCGGATAGTCGAAGATCAGGTGGAAGTGAGATAGCAGCGGCAGACCGACGCCGCCGATCACCGGCTCCGGCGGGTTTTCGCCGTCCGGAATGATGGCGATCGGCGCGCCAGGGAAGTCGACGCCGGCGAAGGTCAGATGGTCCACACTCACCACGGTCTCGTGGAACGGCCCTGACCGACGTTGGGAGGTCGGATGGCCCTCGAGCAGGCCATGGGTTTCCGCGAAACCCCGGGTGACCAGGAGCGGCCCGGAAACGTTGCCGAGTTCAACCTCGAACCAGGCCGGCCCGCCGCCGTCGACCGACAGTGGGACCACCCATTGCATCTCCTTGGCGTCGCCCTTCTGCACGAGCGGGAGCTCGATGGCGCCCTTGGGTCGACGCAGCGTGCGCGGGTCGCGGAGCGCCAGTCGGTGATGGGCGAAGTCGATATCGACTACAAACTGCCGGAATACCTGCTCGCCCAGGCGATAGGCCATGGGGCCGCCAGCGAGCTTATCGTCGAAGGTCGAGGCGACTCGGCCGACCGCTGCGGCGGCATCATGCAGCGCCATACGGCCGACTTCGACGGTGAGCCCCCGGATCGGCGCCGGTTGGTCGCCGCCTCTCAGGCCGGCAGCTGAGGCGAAGTCCTTGTCGAGAGTCGATCCACCACCGTAAAGCAAAGCCATCCGCGCCTGGCCGTTGAGGCGAACGGGAACCACGAGGGAGGCGTTGGTGGATGCCTCGAAACCGATCCAGCCGCTCGAGGCCGGCTCGGCCATGGCCGCAGTCGGGAGAGCGGCGACGACAATCGCGATCACCGCGTTGCGAATGGACATCTGTTGGGCTCCCCATCGAGGGCCGGATGTCGCTAAGCCTGCCCTCGTAGGCTTAGACAGCGCGGCGACGAGGACTATTCCCAGCCAGACCTGCTGGCTTCGGCTGCTCGATCCGCCGGGCGCGTCGATGCCGATGGGGGACTACCTCATCGTGCGCTACTTCCATCAATAGCTGGCGATTGGCGGCCCGCACCAAGTCGCCGCCGGCGGTCCGCGTTCGATCGCGATGTCGGCCATCCCCACCGCTTGCCCTCGGACCGGGCGCCGCGGCAAGGGTGACGCGGCGTCTCCTTCAAATTAGAGCTATTGCAGGATGCGGGGCTCGCGCGACGCGCGGGAGGAGCCGGGGGACTGGATGAGCGAAGCTGCGCTGGCGCCTGAGGTCGAGGCGTGGCTGCGAGCCGGCGCGGGCGGACGCTGGGCGTGCGAGCGGGTCGAGGAGACCTCGATCTCGTGGCTGTTCTTCTATCCGGGCCGGGTGCTGAAGCTGAAGAAGCCGGTGGACCTGGGCTTCGTCGATTTCACCACCCCCGAGCAGCGCCGGTGGGCGGCGCAGCGGGAGGTGGCGTTCAACCGCCGCACCGCGCCGGACATCTATCGCCGGGTGGTGACGATCGTCCGCGGCTCGCACGGGGAGGTCGGCGCCCACTTTTCAGGCGAGGCGCTGGACTACGGCGTGGAGATGCGCCGCTTCGATGAGGACGCGATCCTCGCGCGCCGGCCGCCGCCGGACGGGGATTTCGCCGAGGACCTCGGCCGGCGGATCGCCCGGTTCCACCTGTCGGCCGATCGCGGGACCGCGGGGTGTGGCGCGAATGGCATGGCCTATGTGATCGGCTCCAACGCCGAGCAGCTGGGCGCCTGCGACGGCGGGCTGGACCGCGCCGCGGTGGAGGAGCTGGAGGCGTTGACCGCGGCGGCGTTCGAGCGGTTGCGCGGCCTGCTGGACGAGCGGGCGGCCGAGGGCTTCTGCCGCGCCTGCCACGGGGACCTGCACCTCTCCAACATCCTGGTCGAGCGGGGCGAGCCGGTGCTGTTCGACTGCATCGAGTTCAGCGACCGGTTGCGCGAGATCGACGTCGCTTATGACGTCGCCTTCCTCCTGATGGATCTGGTCCACCGCGGGGCGGACGAGGCGGCGAGCCGGGCGTTCAACGGCTGGCTGGACGAGGCGGCGCGTGGCCTGCCCGCGAGCCACTGGCGGGGCGTCGCGGCCCTGCCTCTGTTCCAGTCGGTGCGCGCCTGCGTGCGCGCCCACGTCAACGCCCGCGAGGGCGATGGCGAGGCGGCTCGGCGGTATCTGGACGCCGCGCGGCGCTACCTGCAGCCCTCGGAGCCGCGGCTCGTCGCGGTGGGCGGCCTGTCGGGATCTGGCAAGTCGACGCGGGCGCGACGCCTGGCGCCGGAGCTGGGCGGACCGCCGGGCGCGGTGGTCCTGCGCAGCGACGAAATCCGCAAGCGGCTTTGGGACGTTCCGCCTACGGAACGGCTGGGCCCGGAGGCCTATGCGCCCGAAGCCACGGCCAGGGTCTACGCCTCGTTGTTCGAAACAGCGCGGGAGGTGCTGCAGGCGGGCCTCTGCGTGGCGGCCGACGCCGTCTTCCTGGAGCCCGCACAGCGCGCGGGGATCGAGGCCGCGGCGCGCGAGGCGGGCGCGCCGTTCGAGGGGATCTGGATGGAGGCGCCCGAGCCGGTGCTGCGCGGCCGCCTGGCCTCGCGTGTCTCGGACGCGTCGGACGCCGACACCGAGGTGCTCTCAGGCCAGCTCGCCAGGGACGTGGGCGAGATCGGCTGGCGGCGTGTGAACGGATGAGACGCCGGTGCGCCGCCGGCCCCGCGGAAGCGAAGCCGGCGGCGAGCGCTCACTCAGCACCAGCGGCGATGGTAGTGTCTCCAGCACCAGGCATGGTTGTGATGCCAGTGCCGGTGATGGTGGGGCCACGGCTGGGCGCTGGCGGCCCCGCCGACCAGCAGTCCAGCGGCGAGAGCGGCGGCGAAGAGGCGCTTCATCGGCGGTCGTTCCTTCGTTGAGGCTGCGAAAGCAGCTTTCAGCGATAATGCGGAACTCGCCTGATCGATTCATGAACGTCGCCGATCCCTCCCTTCATGGGGACGAGGTCCCGTCAGGCCGCGACCGGCTCGAGCGCCGACTCCGCGGCCAGCACCCGGCTCACCGCGTTGACGACGGCGGCGATGCGCAGGGCGGCCTGGATCTTCGCCGTGGGGACGCCGCGCTTGCGCAACTCCTCCTCGTGGGCGTCCAGGCACATGCCGCAGCCGTTGATCGCCGAGACGGCCGTCGACCACAGCTCGAAGTTCGCCTTGTCCACACCCGGGCTGGCGAGGACGTTCATGCGCAGGCGCGCCGGCATCGTCCGGTATTCCGCGTTCTTCATCAGGTGCAGGGCGCGGTAATAGACGTTGTTCATGCCCATGATGGCCGCGGCGGACTTGGCCGCGGTGAGGGCGGCCTCCGACAGGCCCGCGGCGCGGGCGGCCGACTCGATCATGCGCACGACATCGCTCTGGCCCACGGCGTGGGCCGAGGCGACGAAGACGCCCCACTTCTGTTCGTCGTCGAGGACGGTCTCGTTGGCCAGGGACGAGAGGTTCAGCGACAGGTCCTTGGCGTAGGCGGGCAGGCGCTCGCGCAGGGCGTCGAGGGACATCGGGAGCTCCTTGAGCTGATTGCGGATGAAGAAAGGAGGGGAGCGTCGCCGCTCCCCTCCGCGCGAAAGACGACCCTTAAGGGGGGGTCAGGCCGCCTTCAGCGTCTCGCCGCCCACCGGGCGGTTGCAGGGGCACAGCTCGTCGGTCTGCAGGGCGTCGACGACCCGCAGGGTGTCCGCCGGCGCGCGGCCGACGTTCAGGTTGGTGACGTAGACGTGCTGGATCACGTTGTGCGGGTCGACCACGAAGGTGGCGCGCAGGGCGACGCCCTCTTCCTCGTCGAGCACGCCAAGGGCGCGGGCGAACTTGCCGCCGTTGTCGCCGAACTGCCAGATCGGCAGGCGGTCGAGGTCGGGGTGGGCGCGCCGCCAGCCGAGCTTGGCGTGCTCGTTGTCGGTCGAGCCGCCCAGCACGACGGTGTCGCGGTCAGCGAATTCCTTGCCCAGGCGCGCGAATTCGGCGATCTCGGTCGGGCAGACGAAGGTGAAGTCCTTCGGATAGAAGAAGATCACCTTCCACTTTCCGGGAAAGCTGTCGTTGGTGACGGTTTCGAACGCGCTCTCGCCGTTCTCTTCGTGCAGGTTGAAGCCGGGCTTCACGCCGATGATCTTGAAAGCAGGCAAAGTCTGGCCGACGCCGAGCATACGTAACTCCTAAAAAGTCTTGGATATGGGGAGTGGCGCGACCTCCCCAGTCGCGCCCGGCCCGTCAGATAGGGACTGGTCCTCCGGCAATCAAATCGATTGAATCATTGGACGGGATAGGGATGCCCTATGAGCGAGGGTTCTGCGCCCAGTACCATCCGCCGGGCCCGTACTTGGCCTTCCACGCTTCGTTGTCCAGCGGCTCGAGCCCCGGGGCGTAGGCGGGGGCCGGCTCCGGCTCTGCGGTCTGCAGGGGCGCGGCGAGTTCGCGCTGCAGCTCGCGGGCGGCGCGCAGAGTAAGGCGCGTTTCTTTTGCGCACGCGGCTCCTTGGGCTCGGCCGCCGGCCTCGACGAGGGCCAGGAGGGCGAGCAGGGTGGGTTCGGCGGCCGCCGCCGCCAGGGCCTCCTCGCGCCGCGCCAGCCAGTCGATCCGCGCCTTCACCTCCGGGTCGTTCGCGAGCGCGGAGGCGAGGGACGCGTTGGAACTGTAACCGGCGCCCTCGTAGGCGGCGAGCTGGGTGAGGCCGCGGGAGCGCGCGCGGGCGAAGGTCTCGTATTGGGGGTTGATGAGCCGCCCGGCGCCGGTCTTGTCAGATGGCTTGTCGGCTTGCATCTCCTGGATCTTGACGGACGCGACCGATAATTGCAATATGCATAGATGCGGGGCGCTGACGAACTCGCCGTCAAAGACAGACCGGCGTCGGGCGAGACGCCCCTGGCCCTTCCCCGGCAAGAGGCCTTCGCCCGGGCGTTCGCCGCTGGCGCGACCAAATCCGGCGCCTACGCCCAGGCCGGCTATCGGCCGAACAGCTCGGCCGCCAGCCGCCTCTCCAAGCGCGCGCACGTCGCCGCGCGGGTGCTGGCCCTGCGGGCGCAGGCCGACCGGGCGGCGGAAGCGGAGCTGGAGTCGGTGATCGTGCTCCTCCTCTCCAGCGCCGCCCGCGCCGACCTCTCCACCGCCGCCGGCCTGCGCGAAGCCAGGGAGGCGCGCCTGGAGGCGATGCGGCTGCACGCCGAGCTGATGGAGGAAAGAGGGAAGGGGTGAGAGTGCTGATCAGCCGACGCCCAGCGCCCGCATTGCAGCAAGACGGGCGAAGGCGAGGGTGAGGGCCTTGCGGCGGGCGCCGGCAAGGGCAATGGCGGGCGCCTCGCGCACCACCGCGCCGCCGAACCCGTCGGCGACGATCAGGCCGGGCTCCGCCGGCAGGATGCGGTCGGGAAACTCCGGCGCCACGGCGAAGAAGAAGGCGTCGCAGAAGGGCAGGTACTCGCCCCATTTCTGGTCGGTGCGGAAGTCCTCCAGCCCCGACTTCACTTCGGCGATGGCGATGTCGCCCTTGCGCCCCACCGCCATGATGTCCGCCCGACGCCCGTTGGGCAGGCCCACCTCCATCAGCGGCGCATAACCCAGGTCGACGAACAGCCGCGCCGCGCCGCGGGTGACCGCCAGGGTGACTTCTGGCCGGCTGAAGGTGAGGACGACGGACTCCATCGCGGGATGATGTTCGGGTTCCGTTCAGGGGGCAAGCGGGGGGCGATGTTACACTTGACATACCCAAGCGTCCGGCATAGCTTGTGGGTCAAGGAGTTACCTCGCTATGGCCCGTTCCGTTCTCAACGCCCCGCACTTTCAAAATGAAAAGGCCGCTTTCGCCTACGTCGAGGCGCACCTTTGGCCGAACGGCCCGGTCTGCCCGCATTGCGGAGGCTTCGACCGCATCAGCCGCATGAAGGGCAAGTCCACCCGGCTCGGGCTCCACAAGTGCTACCAGTGCCGCAAGCCGTTCACCGTGCGCCAAGGCTCGATCTTCGAGTCCTCGCACCTGCCGCTTCACCTGTGGCTTCAGGTCATCCACCTGATGTGCGCGTCCAAGAAGGGCATCAGCACCCGCCAGGTTCAGCGGATGCTCCAGTGTTCCATGAAGACCGCGTGGTTCCTTACCCACCGTATCCGTGAAGCCATGGCCGAAAAGCACGGCATCTTCACTTCGCCGCTCGGTGGCGCCGGCAAGATCATTGAGGCGGATGAGGCGTTCATCGGACGTGACGCCACCAAGAAGCTGAAGGGTCCCGGTCCCCACTTCCCCGTCATGTCGCTTGTGGAGCGCAACGGCCGCGTCCGCTCGTTCCATGTGCCGAACGTGACCGCGAACTCCCTGCGGGGCGTCCTCGCCCAGCACGCGGACCCCAAGAGCCGCCTGATGACCGACGACGCGGGGACCTACGCCCAAATCGGCTGGAACTTCGCCGATCACGGCCGGGTCACTCACTCGCGCGGCGAGTACGTCTCCAAGCAGGATGCGACCATCCACACCAACACCGTGGAAGGCTATTTCAGCATCCTTAAGCGCGGCATCTTCGGGACCTTCCACCACGTCTCGGAAGCCCACCTGAGCCGCTACCTCAGCGAGTTCGACTACCGCTACAACACCCGCTCCGCCCTTGGCGTTGAGGACGTCGAGCGCGCCTACCTCGTGGTGATCGCCGCCAAGGGCAAGCGGCTCACCTATGAAACGACTAGTCGCAGAGGGCAGGGAGCGGCCGGGTTCGCTGCCGCCTAGACGGTGGCGCAAGCCACGCGAGCCGGAACCCGATCCAAACCAACTAGCGCTACCGTTTGATGATTGGCCGGGGCAAGACTAGCTTGCACGGATCAGGCTAACCTTGCCTGGAACGCCCCGGGGGGGCTGATGACGGTCATTCTAAGACTACGCTTCGACGGGCGAGATGCCGTCGATCATCGGCTAGATATGGCCAAGTTTGGCCGGTCGCTCGTCGGTCTGGACCACATAATCAGCAAGGGTCTGTTCTCCCTTGCGGAAGGACGATTTCCGGCCCCTCGCGAACAAATGCCGATAAGAGTGTGGGCTGAAGTCCCGCAGCCACATTGCGTCGATTACAATGTTGTTGTCGGTGCGGCGGATAGTGCTCTGCCGTTTATCTTGGCCGTTCTCAATGATCACATCAGCGATGTTGCTTGGCAACTTATGTCGTTTATGCTATCTAAATTAGGCGGCAAATCAACAGAGTCGGATCGACAATTGGATATCCTCTCTGATTTGATGAAGGGTGTTCTGTTGGATCGCGCTAGCGAGCGCGCTCACGTAGAACATATCGTTTCCATGTTGGTCCCCAGCGCCCGCGCGCTGGTTGCTCCGATTGGGCCGTCCTGCGATACGCTGCAACTTACCGGATCGAGCGGTCAGTCGTTTCAAGTGGACGTCCCCATGGCTGATGCCGTGCGTTCAAGAGAGTCGCTTGAAGTTGGGGATCTGGCAGAATTTCACGTCTATTTGGACGGAATAATCAGCCACAACAACACGCTTAAACTCGGCGTCCAAGGAGAAGAGGGGTTTGTAACGGCTGAAGTCCGGGACCCGTCATTCGCGAATGATTCCAATATCTATCTAAATTCCTACCGGAAACACTTGTTCGTTATGGCAAAGCCTACTTACCGGGAAGGAAAGCTCTATCGCCTGTACGTCATGGACGCGCGGGCTGCATAGCGGCACAATCCACGGCCCGTTTGCGGGATCGGCCCGTGCATCCCATGTTCAGCCTATGCCCACAAAGCCGAAGCCCGAACCCAAACTCACCGACGACGAGCGTCACGCCCGCTTCAAGGAAATGGCGCGGGAGGTCGAGGCGTCGGAAGACGCGGAGGATTTCGACAGGGCTTTCCGCACCGTAGCCGCACCGCCAACCACTCAAAAGCCGGAATAGCGCAGCCTTTTTGACCGCTTCGGTTGTTGCAACTGGCGGCCATCGGTCTAGCTTCGCCGCTCTTTGGCGACAGGCCGGCGCTCCGTGCAACACTACGTCGCGTACATTGATGAAGCAGGCGATGACGGCTTTTCCATGCTCGGGAAGGGCGTTCGGACTGGCCAGTCTCAATGGCTGGTCCTTGGCGCGTTGCTCGTCACCAAAGAGAACGACCTGCACCTACCCAAGTGGCGCGACGCCATACGCGAACGCTTCCCGAACAAGACCGCGCCGGATCTTCACTTTCGCAACCTGCGACACGAACAGAAGGTCGTCGCCACGCAAGACTTAGCGGCACTCCCCGTTGGCCTCTGCATGGCCTTTTCCAACAAGGCAACGCTTCCGGGCAGCAAATGGGAAAAGACGTTTGCGCAGAAGGGATATCTTTACAATTATCTCATCCGATGGGTGCTTGAGCGCCTCACGTCTGTTTGTGCGTTTCATTCGGATGCTGACGGCGCTAGACTGAAAGTCATCTTCTCGCACCGCAAGGGAATGAACTATCAAGCTATGAGGGACTACCTCATCCTAATGCGCGACGGTCGAGAGCTGGTGCGGCCGGTTCGCTCGATCCGATGGGACGTTCTCGACGTGAACGCCATCGCCGTCGAAAACCATTCCCGATGGGCGGGGCTTCAGTTGGCCGACTGCGCCACAAGCGCGTTTTTCGCGGCCGTCGAGCCCGACCAGTTTGGCAACTACGAACCACGCTATGCGCTCGCGCTGAAGGACCTTCTCTTGAAGGAACGCGGCCTCGCCATGAACTGCGGACTGGCGCCCGTGCCGTCCTTCAGGGACAGCCGTCCAAACGAGCAGCAGCGCGCCTTCTTTCTTGAGTGCTGCAAAAGAAAAGAGCAGGCCCCCGGCCCCTGACCCACGCCTTTCGGCGCTGCCACCTTTCGGCGACTCGGGGTTGCTCCGGCGCATGCCTGCCCGAAGACAAATATAGAACAGTTCGATTCGGGTCGCAACGGACTCCGATTCGATTTTTTGTCAAGCCGACGTCGCGCCCGATGCGCCACCCCACCCATTGGGTATGGCAAGTGTAACATCGCCAAGCGGGGCGGCGACTATGCCTTATGCAAACCCGGTGGAATGGCATACGGTGACGCCCATTCAATTTGGAGCGGGCGCGATGGCGACAGTTACTGTCCTGAACCTGAAGCCATCCGAGGAGCACGGTGAGCGTCAATTCGTTGTCACCGTAGAGCTTCGGTCGAAGGTCCTCGGCCGCATCAACTTTGACCTGATGGTCGAGGCCGACTCGATCGGTCGCGCTCCGGATGTGATGCGCAAGGCGCTGCTCACTCTCGGACACGACCTGGTGGACTCGTTCCGTCAGGACGAAGCATCCCCGTAATCCGTCCCTACCCTTTATGGTGTTCAGACCGCGGAGGGTGTGTTCGAACGCAGTGAGAAGACGGGTGGGGAAGTCTGGGGACGGAGCGAGAGACCCGGGATGACCCCACGCTTCCCCACCCGTCGCGCCCTTGGCGCGACAACCTCCCCAGAAGGAGAGGGAGGAGTTCGCGGGATGGCACGCTGAGGGCTTGCGCCACATTGCCATCACGCGCGGCGCCTTCATAACCGTCGCCTGGGGATTGGTCGGGGCGTTGCATGGCCGAAGGTTTGCTGGGCGGCCTTCTCGGAGGCGAGGAGGAAGGCGACGGATCGGAAGCCGCCGACGCGCTACGGCTCAGTCCCGAAGCGCTGTCGGCCGCCCTGGCGATAGATGAAGCCAGGCGCGATCCGGCGCTCGCAAGGGCGCTATCGGCCCTCATCCACGCCCAGACCGAGGAAATCGCCGAACAGCGCGCGCTGCGTCTGCGGCACCTGGAAAGCCAGTCGCGCGAAGGAAAGCTGCGCCGTTTCGGCCAGCGTGTGCGCAATGGCATGCAGGTGTTCACCGCCCTGGCGCTGACCGCCATCGCCGCCGGCGTAGGCGTCATGCTGTTCGACGCCTTCAATTCGAAGTCGGTGGTGGTGGACCCGTTCGACGCCCCTGCGGCGCTGGCGGCGCGCGGGCTGACGGGCAAGGTGGTGGCGTCCGGCGTTCTGGACACCCTCACGCGGCTGCAGGCCGCCACGCGCAGTAACGCCGCTGGCCGCAGCCTCGCCGGCGCATGGAGCGGCGATATCAAGGTGGAGGTGCCCGAGACCGGCGTCTCGATCGGCGACCTCGACCGTATGCTGAAAGCCCGCTTTGGCCACGAACTGCACATCGCCGGGGACCTGGTGCAGACCGAAGCGGGAGGTCTCGCCCTCACCATCCGCGGCGATGGCGTGCTGCCCAGGACGTTCGAGGGAGGCCCCGGCGACCTCGACAAGCTGACGACCCAGGCGGCCGAGTATGCCTACAGTCAATCCGAGCCGGCGCTCTACACCGTTTTCCTGACGAATGCCGGGAGAAGCTCGGAGGCTGTCGCCTTCGCCAAGGGCGCGTATGGGACGACCCCCGCCGCGGAACGGCCGCTCCTGCTGAACAGTTGGGCTGACGCCCTGCAAAATACCGGCGCTCCGCCGCAGATGTCGCGCCCTCTTTTCGCGGAAGCCGTGCGGCTGAAGGCGGATTTCTGGACGGGCTACAACAACCTCATGAACGTCGATCTCGTTCTCGGCGACGAGGAGGGAGCCTGGCGCGAGGGAGAAAGGCTGCGCCGGACAGCCGGCGGCCGCCCCGGCCGGGCGCCTGAGATTTTGTACCAGAACGTGGACTTGGTGAACTGGAACCTTGGCCCTTGGCGAGCCGCGACTGTCGCCGACGCAGCCGCCCACGCCGGCGTCGGCACGGGAATAGGCGCTGCCGCGCCCGCCATCGCGGATGTCGATGTGCGGCTGCACGATGCCGCCGACGCCGAGTTCCAACTCCAGACGTCCAAGAGCGACGCGACCGATCCCACCGTCGCCGCGGCAACCCATTTCGTGCACGGCCGGCTTGCCGCCGAATCAGGCGACACCGCCAGGGCCGCGTCCGAGATGGAGGCGTTCCAGGCGGATTTCGCCAACCCGACCGTCTCCAGCAACTATCCCGGCTACAACTGCTGGGTGGCGCCCGCGGAAGAGGCGGCGGGCCGGCCCGACAAGGCCGACGCCGTGCTGAGAAGCGCCGGCCGCTATGTCGACTGCTACCGCTTCCGCGCCGATATCCTCGATCACCGCGGCGACTGGCCGGGGGCGCAGGCCGCCTACGCCCGCGCCGTCGCCATCGCCCCCGACCTCCCCGCAGCCTTCTATTCCTGGGGGGTGGCGCTCGAGCGACATGGCGACCTGACGGGCGCCGAGGTCAAGCTGTCGGCGGCGCACCAGCGCGGGCCGGGCTGGGCCGATCCGCTGAAGGCGTGGGGCGACGTCCTCGCGCGTCAGGGGCATTGGCGGGAGGCGCTCGCCAGGTACGACGCCGCGCTCAAGCTTGCCCCCGCCTGGATCCAGCTCCGCCAGGCCCGCGACGCGGCGGCCCGCAGGAGCTGAGGTCGTGGGCGCCCGCGATTGAATCAGGCCAACCCCTTGTTCGCCTGGAGCTGTCTGTACACGCCCAGGCGGTCGGTGATCTGCCAATGGCCGGTCAGACGGTCGCCCGCGTCGAACAGATAGGCGGTCGCCCCGGACATGCGGATGACCCGTCCTGTCGCAGGGAAGCCGGGGAGGTCGCCAAGGTGCGTGGCCTTCCACAGCCACGTCATGACGACGCCGTCCCCGTCGGCGTAGAGACCCTGGATGTCGAAGCGCTGATCGGGGAAGGGTGCGCGCGAGAGGCGAAGACGTTCCTTGTAACCCTCCCAGTCGAGGTCCTGGCCCTCCCAGGGATCGCCCGGGTCGTGATGGATCCGGTAGCTGGCGGCCAGGTAGGTTTCGACCGCGTCCTCCCGGCCGAGGTCCCAGACCTCGCGCACGAACTGCGCCAGGCGCTGCTTGCGGAGCGGCCCCGCGCCGGGTTCCGTCTCAGCTGGATCCGCCGCCATGGGTCATATTTACCCGGGTGAAAATCATCGTCAAGGCGGTCCCTGCCCGGGGATGGTTGCGGTGGCAGATGGTTTGGACCATCTTCCGGTCCAATTGGTCTCGTCTGGCGCCGAGGACACAACAGATGGACGTGCCCATCACCGAAGCGAAGGCTCAGCTCACCGAGCTTGTCCGCCGGGCGGAGGCCGGGGAGGAGGTGGTCCTCACCCGCCACGGACGACCGGCGGCTCGCATCGTCCCCACCCAGGCGCCCGTGGACCGCGCCGCAAGGCGCGCCGCCCTGGAGGCTATCTGGGTCGAAGCGGCGGTGAATCCCGCTGGCGGTCCCGATGCGGCCCGCAGCCAGGACTTCCTGTACGACGAGGATGGTCTCCCGGCGTGATCGCGGTCGATACGTCCGCGTTGATGGCGATCGTTCAGGGCGAGCCAGCCGGGCCCGCCTGTCTGGCGGCGATAGACAGGAACGACCGGATCATCATGTCCGCGGCGACGCTGGCCGAAACGCTCATCGTGGCGGATCGGCGCGGCAAGAGCGGCCAGATGGCCCATGTCCTCGAATCGCTGCGGGCGGAGGTGATCGAGCTCACAGAAGGCAGGGCGCGCAGGGCGGCGGACGCGTACCGCCGTTGGGGCCGGGGCGTTCATCCGGCCGCCCTGAATTTCGGCGATTGCTTTGCCTATGCGCTTGCGGAGGAATACCGCTGCCCGCTGCTGTTCGTCGGCGAGGATTTCGCCCAGACGGACGTGAAGGCCTGCCTCCATCCCTCCCGTTCTGGGCAGGCCGTCGTGCCGCAGGCGTGACGGGTGGGAGAGTCTGGATCATCCCCGGCGCCTCGCTTCGTCTCCAGACTTCCCCACCCGTCTTCTCGCTGCTCTCGAAGACACCTGCCCCGGAAGGGCTATCAGATTCACACCTTTCCGACGGACTCGGGTGGCCGCTAATCCCTCCATCCGGGGGCGGAGCGAAGGCTTAACCACGGAGGGACGGAGGACACGGAGGAGCACGGAGGTCGAGATCCCGTCGAAGGTGGGAGCGGTGGCGAAGCTGAGTCGCCGGCCTTCGGCCGGCATTAAGACAATTCGGAACGCCGGTCGCCTCGCCGCCTCTCCCCTCCGTGCTCCTCCGTGCCTCCGTGGTCTCGGCGGCGCCCGCCAACACGCGTTCTGCCGAGAAGTGTGAATGCTGTAGCCGGAAGGGGAGGGATGGGTTCAGCCCCCCATCACCGGCAGGACGATCTTCGAAGGCATGTCCGGCGTCGACAGGATCCGCCAGGTCGCGGGGCGGTAGTCCTCGGGGCGGGCCTTGTAGATGTTGGGGACGAAGGTCTGGGGGTTGCGGTCGATCACGGGGAACCAGGTCGACTGGATCTGGACCATGATGCGGTGGCCCTTGAGAAAGACGTGGTCGCGCGGACGCAAGGGCACGTCCCACAGGATCGGCGTGTTGGCGGCGAGCGCCGTGGGCGTCTCGAAGCTCTTCAGATAGCGGCCGCGGCGCACCTCCATGGCGATCGGCCATTCGTAGCCATCGAGCGTTTTCGCGTACTCGCCCGGCGCGGGGCCGGCGTCGGCGTTCCAGGTCGGCTTCTGGGCGTCCTGCGGGAAGACGTCGATCAGCTTGACCACCAGGTCGCCGTCCGTACCCGAAGTGGCGGCGAAGATGGCCGCCGCCACATCGCCGGTGACCGTGAGGTCGTGCTCGAGCGGCGCGCTGACGAAAGCGAGGACGTCGGGGCGGCCGTCGACGAAGCGCTGGTCCTGCGCCTCCCATAGCCGCCAGTCGCCCCCGGGATAGGTCGGCGAGATTGGGCGCGCCCGATAGGGAACGGGGCTGGCCGGGTCGGAGACATAGCTTCTGGAGCCGGCGTCGGTGGTGGAGGGCGGCGTGAAGCTGAGGGTCCCGTCGGCGTGCAGGTAGAGGGCCGTGGGGTGCGAGGCGGCCGGCGGCCACTGGGCGTATGTGCGCCAGGCGTTGGCGCCGGTCTGGAAGGTGGTGACCGTCGCGGCGGGCTTCGGCCCCTTACCCCACAGCCAGTAGCGGAAGAAGGGCGCCTCGATCTGCTCGGCGTAGGCCGCCGCGGTGTCCTGCCCGAGTGGGATCGTCCCGAGGCTCGACCAGTCGTCGGCGCGCCACTGGCCGTGGGCCCACGGGCCGGCGACCATCAGGTCGGTATTGTCCGGATCGTGCTTCTTCTCTGCGCGGAAGATCCGCCAGGGGCCGAAGGGGTCCTCCTGGTCCCAGAAGCCGGCGACGTTGAGGTTGGGCACGGTCGAGCCGCGGATGGCGGCGACCCAGTCGAGGCCCTTCCAGTAGGCGTCGTGGTCCGGATGCTCGATCGCCTCGCGGAAGTAGGGGATCTGGCCGTGTACGTACTTGTCGTCGATCGCCTGGGCCGAGCCGGCGTCCAGGTACCAGGAATAGGTGTCGTACTGGTCGAAGGCGAAGTGGGTGTTGGCCATCTTGGCCTGCTCTTCGAGCACCGCGTATTCGAAGTCGTAGCTGAGGCGGAAGGCGCCGTAGCGGTGGTCGTCGTCGTTCATCCACTCGTCGCCGGGCGAGGCCTGCTCGCTGATCGCCTTCAGCGCCGGGTGGGGGTTCAGCAGCATGGCCGCGGTGGTGTAGCCGTCGTAGGAGACGCCGAGCGCGCCCACCCGGCCGTTGTTGTTCGGCACGTGCTTGACCAGCCAGTCGACGGTGTCCCAGGCGTCGCGGGTCTCGATCGTGCCCTCGCCCGGGGTCAACTTGACGTCGCCGGAAAGGGTGAATGTCCCTTCCGACTTGAACCGTCCACGGATGTTCTGCAGCACCAGGATGTAGCCGTCCTTCTCCAGCGCCTGCAGCGAGCGCGGCATGGACGGGGGCAGCTTGTCCGGCACGCCGTAGGGGGTGCGCCGCAGGAGGATCGGCAGGGGCTCGAGGTGGCCGGCGGGACGGATGATCACCGTCTGCAGCCGCACTCCGTCGCGCATGGGGATCATCACCTCCTCGAACGTCCCCAGCGGCGCCGGCGCGGGCGTAGGGGCGACGGGCGTAGGCGGCAGTGTCGCGGCCGGCGCAGCGGTGGCGAGGAGCGCGAGGGCGGCGAAGAGGGCGGCGAAGACGGCGGCAGATCTCATCGTTCCCCCTGCGCCTTCGCGGTGGAAGGCGCCCCTATGATCGATAGTCGCCGTTGATGGCGACGTACTGCTTGGTGAGGTCGCAGGTCCACATGGTCGCTTCGGCCCGGCCGACGCCGACGTTCACGGTGACCTCGAGCTCGCGGTTCTTCATGTAGGCGCTCATCGCGGCCTCGGAGTAGTCGTTGGCCACCGCGCCCTTGCGCGCGGCGACGTGGGGACCGAAGGCGACGGCCATGTTCTCGCGGCGCACCGGCTCGTCGGCCTTGCCCGCGGCCATGACGATGCGGCCCCAGTTGGCGTCCTCGCCGGCGAAGGCGGTCTTCACCAGCGGACTCTCGGCGATCGAGCGGGCGATCTTCCGCGCGGAGGCGGGGGTCTTGGCGCCCTCGACGTTGATCCTCACGAACTTGGTGGCGCCCTCGCCGTCGCGCACGAGCTGCAGGGCCAGGTCGAGCAGCACACCCTCGAGCGCGCGGGAGAAGTCCGCCAGGCGCGGATCGCTGGCGCGATTGATCACCGGGCCGGTCTTATGGGTGGCGAAGACTAGCAGGGTGTCGTTGGTGGACCGGTCGCCGTCCACTGTGACGCTGTTGAAGGTGCGCACGGTCATCGCCTCGACCAGGGTCTGCAGGGCGGCCGGCGCGATGCGCGCGTCGGTGGCCACGAAGGCGAGCATGGTGGCCATGTCGGGGGCGATCATGCCCGAGCCCTTGGCGATCCCGGCGATGGTGACGGTTGCGCCATCGACCCGGGCCTGGGCGAACGCGCCCTTGGGGAAGGTGTCGGTGGTGGAGATGGCGCGGGCGGCCGCCTCCCAGCCTGCCTCCGCGTGAGCCATGGCGGCGATCCGCGGGGTGATCTTCTTGTCGTCGAGGATCTGGCCGATCACGCCGGTGGAGGCGAGCATCACCTCGGTGCGGGGGCAGTCGACCGCGCGGGCGGCCGCGGCGGCGACGTGGGCGGCCGCCTTGGCCCCGGCCTTGCCGGTGAAGGAGTTGGCGCAGCCGGCGTTGACCACCAGGGCGCAGGCGGCGGGGCCTTTCTTCAGCTTGGCCTTGCACCAGTCCACTGGGGCCGAGCCCACGCCGTGGCGGGTGAACACGCCGGCGACGATGGTCCCCGGATCGAAGCGCATGAGCAGGACATCGTCCCGCTCGCGCGGATAAAGGCCGGCGCGACCGACGCCCAGGGCGACGCCGGGAACCTCGGGAATCGCCGGAAACGGGACCGCCAGGGGGGAGACGGGCAGAGTCCCGGAACTCACAGCAGCGCCCCCCGCGTCGACGCCGCCTCGCACCTTGCCATCACTCTCAACCCCGTCCAAAGCTCGCCCCAATCGCGCCATGGTGCGGATTGGGCTTGCGCGTCAAGCGAGGAGGAACGGGACAAAATGAAGCTCTATGAGTCGATCGGCCCAAATCCGCGTGTGGTGAAGATGTTCATCGCCGAAAAGGGGCTGCAGATCCCCCGCCAGCAGGTCGACCTCCCGGCCGGCGAGAATCGGCGCGAACCCTTCACCAATCTCAACCCGTCCGGCCAGACACCGGCTCTCGAGATCGAGGAAGGCCTGATCCTGGCCGAGATCACGGCGATCTGCGAGTACCTGGAAGAGCTCTACCCCGATCCGCCGCTGATCGGGACCACGGCGATGCAGAGGGCCGAGACGCGCATGTGGGTGCGGCGCATCGACCTCAACATCCTCGAGCCCATGGCGAACGGCTTCCGCTACGGCGAGGGGCTGCGGATGTTCGAAAACCGTGTGCGCTGCCTCCCGGAGGCTTCGCAGGGGCTGAAGACGATCGCCCGCGAGAAGCTCGAGTGGCTGGACGACAAGATCGCCGGCCGCCAGTGGATCGTCGGCGACCGCTTCACCCTGGCCGACATCATGCTCTTCGCCTTCCTCGAGTTCGGCGCGCAGGTGGGCCAGCCGCTCGATGCGAAGAACGCCAACCTCGCCGCCTGGTACGAGCGGGCAAAGGCGCGTCCGAGCGTAAAGGCGGCGGCCTAGTCCCTTCCCTTCCGGGGAGGGAAGAAACAGCGATTTGACACGCTGGCGGCGGGCGCCCATCTGCCTTTCATCGGGCGGGTGCGCGCGTGCGCGCCTCGTCAGGGCCGAAAAGACCCGCTAGACGTCAGCTTTTCCTCATTCGTTTTGGACGCCGCCGCCCAAAGATGCTCGACCTGAAGAAACTGTTCGGCTCCTCCAACGACCGCAAGGTCAAGGCGATGATGGGCAAGGTGTCCCTGATCAACGTCCTGGAGCCCCAGATCTCGGCCCTCTCGGACGACGCCCTGCGCGCGAAGACCGAGGAGTTCAAGCAACGCCTCGCCAATGGCGAGAGCCTCGACCAGCTGATGAGCGAGGCGTTCGCCGTCGTGCGCGAGGCGGCCAGGCGGACGCTGGGCCAGAGGCACTATGACGTGCAGATGGTCGGCGGCATGGTGCTGCACAAAGGCGGCATCGCCGAGATGCGCACCGGCGAGGGCAAGACCCTGGTGGGCACCCTGCCGGTCTATCTGAATGCGCTCGCCGGCAAGGGCGTGCACGTGATCACGGTCAACGACTACCTGGCCTCGCGCGACTCCGAGTGGATGGGCAGGGTCTATCGGTTCCTCGGCCTGTCGGTGGGGGTGATCGTCAACGGCCTCTCGCAGAGCGAGCGCCAGCGCGCCTACGGCAGCGACATCACGTATGGCACCAACAACGAGTTCGGCTTCGACTATCTGCGCGACAACCTCACCTACGACGCCATCGAGATGGTCCAGCGGGGCCATAACTTCGCGATCGTCGACGAGGTGGACTCGATCCTGATCGACGAGGCGCGCACGCCGCTGATCATCAGCGGACCGACCGAGGACCGCTCCGAGTTCTACCGGACCATCGACGCTCTGGTGAGGGAGCTGGTGAAGGAGCCGGAGACCTTCGAGCACGACGAGAAGCAGCGCCAGGTGCTGCTGACCGAGCACGGTTCGGAGACGGTCGAGCGGATCCTGGAGGAGGCGGGCCACCTCGTCGACGGCTCGGCGGGACTGTACGACCCGGCCAATGTCAGCGTCGTCCACCACGTGAACCAGGCGCTGCGCGCGAACGTGCTCTACCTGCGCGACCGCGACTACATCATCCGCGAGGGCGAGGTGATGCTGATCGACGAGTTCACCGGCCGGATGATGCAGGGCCGGCGCCTCTCGGAAGGCCTGCACCAGGCGATCGAGGCCAAGGAAGGGGTGGATATCCAGCCCGAGAACCAGACGCTCGCCTCGGTGACGATCCAGAACTACTTCCGCCTGTACGAGAAGCTGTCGGGGATGACCGGCACGGCGGCGACCGAGGCGCAGGAATTCTTCGACATCTACAAGATGGACGTGACGGAGATCCCGACCAACCGGCCGATCACCCGCAAGGACGCCGACGACGAGGTCTATCGCACCGCCGCGGAGAAGAACCAGGCGATCATCGGCCAGATCGAGGAGTGCCATAAGCGCGGCCAGCCGGTGCTGGTGGGCACGGTGTCGATCGAGAAGTCGGAACAGCTCTCGGAGCTGCTCAAGAAGCACAAGTGGGCGGACGACGCCGGCAAGAGCCACGCGGGCCTGCCGCACAGCGTCCTCAACGCCCGCTATCACGAGCAGGAGGCCCTGATCGTCGCCGACGCGGGCGTGCCCGGCACGGTGACGATCGCCACCAACATGGCCGGCCGCGGCACCGACATCCAGCTGGGCGGCAATGTCGACATGCGCCTGGATCACTGGCGCACCGAGCAGCGGGGCCTCGGCATCGAGGTGACCCCCGACCAGGCGCTGAAGCACAAGGCGGAGATCGAGGCGGAGATCGCCGAGAAGAAGAAGCGGGCCCTGGACGCGGGCGGGCTCTTTGTGCTGGGCACCGAGCGCCACGAGAGCCGCCGGATCGACAACCAGCTGCGTGGCCGCACCGGCCGCCAGGGCGACCCCGGCAAGTCGAAGTTCTTCCTGTCCTGCGAGGACGATCTCCTGCGCATCTTCGCCGGCGATCGCCTGGACGCCATCATGCGCACCTTCGGGGTCCAGGAAGGCGAGGCGATCACCCACAAGTGGCTCAACGGCGCCATCGCGACAGCCCAGCGCAAGGTCGAGGAACGCAACTACGAGATCCGCAAGAATCTTCTGAAATACGACGACGTGGTGAATGACCAGCGCAAGGCGGTGTTCGAGCAGCGCCAGGAGTTCATGGAAGCCACCGACCTCTCGCAAGAGGTCATCGAGATGCGCCAGGATACGATCAACGATCTGGTCCAGCGCTATCTGCCGCCGAAGGCCTATGCCGAACAGTGGGACGTGGAGAGCCTGCGCCAGCATGGGCTCGAGCTTCTGGGTCTGGACCTGCCGATCGCCGAATGGGCGGCCGAGGAGGGCATCGCCAACGAGGAGATCGAACAGCGGATCAACGCGGCCGCCGACGCCCGCGCCGCCGAACGCGAGACCATGATCGGCGCGGAGCAGACCCGGGGCCTGGAAAAGAACTTCCTGCTGCAGACCATCGACCTGCAGTGGCGCGAGCACCTGATGCACCTGGACCACCTGCGCAACGTCATCGGCCTGCGCGGCTATGGGCAGCGCGATCCGCTGAACGAGTACAAGACCGAAGCCTTCTCACTGTTCGAGAAGCTGCTGGCGGATCTGCGCCAGAACGTCACCCGGTGGCTGATGACGGTGGAGTTCCGCTTCGAGGAACCGCCGCCCCCGCCGCGGATGGTTCCAGCCGGCGGCATGGTCGAGGTGCACATGGACCCCTTGACCGGCGAAAACGAACGCGGCTTCGGCTTCGCGCCCGCCGAACAACGGCAGGCCCTGCCCACCTCGGCCCTGCCCGACGACTGGGAGCGCACCAGCCGCAACGCCCCCTGCCCCTGCGGTTCGGGCAAGAAGTTCAAGCACTGCCACGGGGCGCTGGTCTAGCCCGGCCGGAAGGCCGCTCCAGGGCGTGGGCGCGATGAGCGATTTTGGATAGGCGCGTCCTGGACTCGTGCGCGCACTTGCGGGAGGCGCGGCGGACGAGTCACCCTGTCAATTGCGGCCTCGCGTCGACGGGGCCAAGCGGCGCCCAAGGGCGATGAACGCGGAGAGCCCGAGCGACGTCGCGACGGCGAACAAGGCGTACAAAGGCGAGTACCCATGCCCGCCGGTCAGCAGTGCGCCGGCCAGCACCGGTCCGAGCGCGCCGCCGATCGCCAGGGCGGCCGGCATCAGCACCG
>DATBEN010000204.1:0-10231 GCA_036276055.1 Caulobacteraceae bacterium | reverse complement strand
CGGATCGAGGCGGTAGAGCCGCCGCTGCGCGTCCTTGCGCATGCGCACGAGCCCGGCCTCGCGCAGGGCCTTCAGGTGTTTCGAGGCCGAAGGTTGGCTGATCCGCACGCCCCGTTCGATCTCGCCGGCGGAGAGTTCGCCGCCGCGCAACATCTCGACCATGCGGCGTCGGGTCGGGTCGGCAAGCGCGGCGAAGGCGGCGTCCATCCGCATTTATATGCCGAATTCAGAATATTCCGATAGAGGAATTTTTAGCGCCGCCAGCGAGCTTGGCGTCTGGGGCCAGGGCGTCGATCGCTTCGGCTACACTCTCGAAGATATGGTCATCGCCGATCAGAGCCCTGAGCCCCAGGCGTGTGAGGGCAGCCTGGGCGGCCGGCGATTCCAGGCGCGCGAGGGCGAAGTCGCAACCGGAGCCGCGGCACTCGCGCACCACATGGCTGAGCGCTCTTGCAGCAGTGTAGTCGATCATCACCATCCCCGCTGCCTCCAGCACCGCCAGCCGGGCGTGGCCGCCCTCGGCGTCGACAGCGGCCAGGAATTCGCGGGAGAAGGCGTCGGCGACGAGGAAGGTGAGGGGCGCCGGGAAGGCCAGCACCTGCACCTCGGCCAATCGTTCGCCCTGGATTACAGGCGCTTCTGGGTCCGGCCACCAGACGGTTGTGCCAGGCGCCCGGCTCATCGGCTGCACGCGTACGCGCGTGCCAGACCATACCCCGTGAAGTATCGAGAGGCCGACGCCGATCGCAACGCCCCACTCGATCGGCAGGACCACGATCGCCGCGGCAGTGGCAAGGACGAGGACGAACTCGGCGGGGCTCTGCTGCCAGATCCGCCGTATATCGCCGACGTGGACGAGGCGCGCCGCCACCGACAGCAGGACGCCGGCGAGGGCGGCCGTCGGCACGTTCACGAGCAGACCCATGCCGAAGACGAGCAGAGCGCCGACGATGACGGCAGCCATGAGCCCCGCCGCCTGCGAGCGAGCTCCGCTCTCGGCGACCATCGCGGTCACTGGAGGGCTCGCGTTCACCGGCAGGCCTCCGATGAGGCCGGCGAAGATGTTGCCTGCGCCCAGGCCGAAGAAGTCGCCGTTGACGTCCGCGTCCTCGTCCTCAGGCGCGAAGGCGTGGCTGACCGCCGCCGTCTGGACCATGACCACCGATGCCACGAGAAGGGCCAGGGGCAGCAAATGCAGCCAATCCTGCGGCGGCAGGTTCGGCAAAGCGAGGTGCGGCGGTTCGCCCGCCAGCGCCCCCAGCCGCGCCACGCCCCGCGCCTGCAGATCAAGACCAATCGTCACTCCCGTAGCCCCGGCGAGGGCGACCAAGGCGCCGGGGATCCGACGGTTGACGCGCTCCAGGCCGGCAATGACCGCCAGGACGGCGATGGCGATGGCGAGGTCATAACCATTCGCCTTCGGCGCCTCGGCGGCGAGGCGCAGGAGAACCTGCAGGATTCCCCCGGCCGGAGCAGGAAGGCCCAGGGCGGAGGGCGCCTGGGAGGCGAGGATGTGGATGCTGATCCCGGCGAGGAATCCGGTCATGACCGGCGCAGACAGCAGGCTGCCGACCCACCCCATTCGCGCGCGCCCGGCGATCGCCACCAAGGCCCCGGTGAGCAGGGCGAGCCCGGCGGCAAGGGCCGCGTAATGTGAAGAACCGACCGCGGCGAGGCTCGCCAGCGCGCCGGCGAAGATCGGCGTGATGGTCGTATCGGCGCCCGACGAGAGATACCGGCTCGAGCCGAAGATCGCGAAGGCCAGACTGGCGCCGAGGAAGGCCAGAAATCCAGTCTGCGGCGGCAATCCTGCGAGCCGAGCCGTGGCCATCTGCGCGGGGATGGCGATCGCGGCAAGGGTGACGCCGGCGACCAGATCCGGTCCTATCCAGGCTGGGCTCCAGCCGCGAAAGCCGCGAGCCAGCGCCAACCGGCCAATGCTGCTCGCCACGCTTCGCCTCCTCGCCAAGTCCAGATTTGTGCGTGTAAGGACGAGCGGCGGCAAGGTCTGGCCGCAATGGCCGCCAACTTTGCCTTGCGCTATGGACTTGTCGTCGGTCTGGGGAGGCCCTACGGCGGGCTCCCGACGGGAGAGACACGAGGCGCCATGTCGAGGATCCTCGGCCTGATCCTGCTGTGGCTGATGCTTGCCGCAGGCACGGCCGCCGCCCAGCGCCCCCATTCCCCGGACGCCGATATCCAGGCAACCCTGTCCCAGGCGTCGGCCGGCCTGCGCGAAGCCGGAGCGGGCTTCCGCACCGACCAGCTCAGCGACCAGGAGATCAAGACCCGGCTGGCCCAGATCGGGCCGATCGAGGCGAAGCTCGCCACGGCGCTCAGCGACCTGACGCCCCGGCTCCAGGATGTGCAGGCCCGCCTCAACCAGCTCGGGCCGGCGCCTCCGCCGGGCCAGAAGGAAGACCCCCACACCGACCAGACGCGCCGCCAGCTCCTGCGCGTGCAGGAAATCCTCCAGGCCGACCAGCGGGAAGCCAAGCTGCTCACGGTCGAAGGCCAGCAGATCGCCGACGTGCTGACCGAGCGGCTGCGCGAGAACTTCCAGGAGCGGCTCACCTCCCAGAGCCGATCGGTCGTCGACCCCTCACTCTGGCGAAACCTCGCGATCTCCGCGCCAGGCGACGTTTCGCGGCTCGCCGAGTTCGTCTCCGACGAGGCCGCCGCCGTCGCCGACGGGATCAAGTCCCCGCGCAACCTCGTCATCTGGCTTGTCGGCGCGGTCATAGCGGTGGGCCTGCTCGTCCCGGCGCGCCTCGTCCTGATCGCGCTGGGGGTCCGACGGGCGCATCGGAGCGCTTCGCGTTCCCGCCTGGCCCGTTCTCTGCTCGCGCTCTGGCGGGTGCTGGTCGGGGTGATCACGGCGCTGCTCGCCATAATGGTGATCCGGGCGACACTGCTGGAGACGGATGCGCTTACCGAAGCGGCCGACACCGCGCTCGCCTTGTTCCGTCGCGCCGCCGTGTTTGGTCTCTTCATCGAGGGACTCGGCCGCTCCCTGATCTCGGTGCGGCGTTCGGAGTGGCGGCTTGCACCCCTCCCGGACAAACTTGCCCATCGCTTGGCGGCCTTCCCCGCCCTGATCGGTTTCACCGCCGGTCTTGCGACCTTCGTCGCCGGCTTCAATGCCGATCTGGACTCCAGCCAGTCGGCGCAGGTGGTCAGCGGCTATGTCGCCGTGATCCTGGAAATCGCCGCGGTCGGCGGCGCCCTTGTCGCCCTGGGCCGGGCACGGGTGCAGCGGGTGGCGGCGGGCGAGATTCCGGCTGGCGCCCACGCCCCCTGGGTGGTCGCGGCCTTGGCCGGCTGGCTGTCGGTGGTGGTGTCGCTGGGAGCCGTCCTACTGGGCTACCTTGCCTTCGCCGAGTTCCTGATGCGCGAGACGATCTGGATCGCGGCTATCCTCGGCCTGCTGTTCCTTCTGCTCAGGATCGCCGACGACCTGACCCCCGCCTTGATCGCGTCGTCGACCCCATTCGGCGGGATGCTGGCGAGCGGACTGGGCCTTTCGAGCGGCGCGGTCGACCAGATCGCCGTGCTCGCGTCCGGTGTGGCCCGGGTGCTGTTGATCCTGTTCGGCTGGATGGCCGTCATCGCGCCCTTCGGGGCGAGCGCCGGGGACATCTTCGGCCGGGTCACCTCGACAAGCTTCGTCTTCAAACTCGGCAAGGTGGAGGTTTCACCCGGGGCGGTGTTGGGCGCCATCGCCCTGTTCCTCATCGGTCTCGCCGCCACCCGGGCGGTGCGCGGGTGGCTGGAGGCCCGCTACCTGCCGAAGACCCAGCTCGACGTGGGCGTGCGCACCTCCCTCAGCGCCGGCGTGACCTACCTCGGCGGTTTCATCGCCATCCTGGTGGCCTTCGCCTATCTGGGCCTCTCGGTCAGCCAGATCGCCCTCTTCGCCAGCGCCCTGTCCGTGGGCATCGGCTTTGGGTTGCAATCGATCATCGGCAACTTCGTCTCGGGCCTGATCCTGCTGGCGGAACGACCGGTGCGGGTCGGCGACTGGATCGCCATCGGCGACCTCGAAGGCGACGTGCAGAAGATCTCGATCCGCGCGACGGAGATCGAGATGACGGACCGCTCGCGCCTGATCGTACCCAACACCGACCTCGTCTCGAAGACGGTCCGCAACGTCACTCATTCCGGGGCCCTGGGCCGGGTGAGGCTTGTGCTCAGGGTCGTCGATTCCGCCGATCCGGCGCAGGTGCGCGACCTGATCGTGAACCGGCTCAAGGAGCAGGAGGGCGTCTTGGACGATCCTCTCCCCGCGGCCTACATCACCGATGTGCGCGACGGGTACATCGAGTTCACCGCCTTCGCCTACATGGCCACGCCCCGAACGGTCTTCGGCGCCAAGAGCGACGTGCTGTTCAAGCTGGTGCCGGACCTGAGAGCGGCGGGGATCTCCCTCTACAGCAGCAGCACGGTGGTGAACGTGGGCCTGGATCGCCCAATCGAACCTGCGCCGCCGAAGGAGGGCTGATCCGCCGCCCGCGGTCGCGCCTCTCGCCGGGGCGCGGGCAACCGGCTAAGGTCGATGCACGTTCCGTTTCATATGCAGCAACAAGGGGAGACGACATGTCCAGAGCTGCTCTGATAGCCGCCGCTGGCCTCATGGCCCTGGCCGCGGCGCCGTTCGCCGCCGCCGAGACGATCCACTTCACCGCCCACCTCGATGGGGCCCACGAAACGCCGCCGACCGACTCGAAGGGGATGGGCGAGGCGAAGGTCGCGTTCGACACCGTCAGCAAGACGCTGATCTGGACGGTCACCTACAGCGGCCTCAGTGGGCCGGCCACCATGGCCCACTTCCACGGCCCCGCGCCGGCAGGCAAGGCCGCGCCGGTCGTGGTCAACTTCCCGCCGCCGGTCGCCAGCCCGATCCACGGCTCGGCCGTCCTGACGCAGGGCCAGATCGATCAGCTCATGAACGGCCTGTGGTATGTGAACGTCCACACCGCGCTTCACCCGCCAGGCGAGATCCGCGGTCAGGTGGAGAAGGTGAAGTAGCCTCCGTTCCGACGCCCGGCTGCGCCCTGGCGCGGCTGGGCGGATCGCCCTAACGGTTCTTCCAACAGCGTCGAAAACGACGCCTCGGGAGGATGTCGCTGCTCATGAAGTCGAGACCCTGGCTGGCCGGCGCGGCCGTACTGGCGCTGGCAGGTTCCGCGATCGCCCAGACGCCGCCGGTCGCGCCGCCGAAGGACCAGGCCCTCGGACGCGAGATCCTCAAACAGCTCGTCGAAACCGACACCACTCACGCCCACGGTTCCACCTCGGCGACCCAGGAGATCGCCCAGCGCCTTCTCGCCGCGGGCTTCGCCCCCGAAGACGTCAAGGTCATTGCGCCGCCGCAGTATCCCGCGCGCGGCAACGTCATCGTCCGCTACCGCGGGACCGGTCAGGGCAAGCCGATCCTCTACATCTGCCACCTCGACGTGGTGGAAGCGCGGCGGGAGGACTGGACCTACGATCCGTTCAAGCTGACCGAGGCCGACGGCTGGCTCTACGGGCGGGGGACCATCGACATGAAGGGCCAGGATTCGGCGGTCCTGGAATCCCTGCTGCGGCTGAAGGCTGAAGGGTTCAAGGCCAGGCGCGACATCATCGTCGCCTTCACGGCCGATGAGGAAGCGGGCGGCTCCCTTCCGGGGTACGAGGGCGGGATCGACTATCTGCTCAAGAACGACCGACCGCTGATCGACGCGGATTTCGTGATCAATCCGGACGCGGGCGGCGGGGAGATCAAGCACGCTAGCAAGCTCGACCTGCTGATCCAGACCTCGGAGAAGATGTTCCTCACCCTCCAGCTGGAGGCGCGCGACCGCGGTGGTCACAGCTCCATGCCGACGCCGACCAACCCGATCTATCGGGTGTCCCGGGCCCTGGCGAAGCTGGGCGCCTATCAGTTCCCGCTCCACCTGACGGCCACCACCCGCGCCTATTTTGCCGGGCGCGCTGCGCTCGAGAGCGGCCAGCTCGCGTCGGACATGCGCGAGGCCTCCAACGGGACGCTTTCGCCGGGCGCACTGCAGCGATTGTCCGACGAAGTGGAGACCAACGTCGCCCTGCGCACCACCTGCGTGGCCACCACCATCGACGGGGGCCAGGGCGAGAGCGCCCTGCCCGAGCGCGTGAAGGCTCTGGTGCAGTGCCGGGTGATCCCCGGCGAGTCCCCCGCTGATATCGAGCATCAGATCGCCCAGGTCATCGACGATCCGGCGATCCAGATAAGCGTCTACACCAATGCCAAGGCGAGCCCGGAGTCGCCCCTGACGGCGCGCGTGATCGGGGCGGTGCGCGCTGTCTCGGATGGCATGTGGCCCAAGGTCGTGATCCTGCCCAACATGAGCGCCGGGGCCAGCGATTCCGCCTACACGCGGATGGCCGGACTGCCCTCCTACGGCGTGGATGGCATCTTCCAGGACGTCGACGACGATCGCGCCCACGGCCGCGACGAGCGGATCTCGATCGAAGCCTTCAACGAGGAGCTGGAGTTCACCTATCGGCTGATGAAGCGGCTGGCTAACGGGGGGCGATGACTCCCGGGCTTGCGCGTCCGGTGGGGAGAGATCATCTTACCTTCGTCTTACGCCGCAGCTCGCTGGAGGCCGTCATGGACGACGCAACGACCGTGGTCTCGACCAAGGGGCAGGTGATCCTTCCCAAGGCCGTACGCGAGAGCCGCGGGTGGGGGCCGGGTGTCCGGCTGCAGGTCATAGAAACCGAAGACGGCGTGCTCCTGCGGCAGGCGCCAGCGTTCGTGGCGACTAAGCTCGATCAGGTCTTCGGCCTGCTCAAGCGCGACCAGCCGGCCCTGACCATCGAGGAGATGGACGCGGCCGTCGCGGCGGAAGCGCGGCGCCGTGCTGGCCGTTGATACGAACGTCCTCGTCCGGCTTCTCACCGCTGACGACCCCGCCCAGGCGGGGCGCGCTCGGCGGCTCGTGGAGCAGAAGCGGGTGTTCGTCGGAAAGACGGTCCTCCTGGAGACCGAATGGGTTCTCCGCGGTGGCTACGGCTACGCGCGGTCGGACATTCTCGACGGTTTGAGGGCTTTGCTGGGGCTGACGAACGTGGCTGTGGAGGATCCGCCGGCGGTCCGGGCCGCGCTCACTTGGTGCGAGGAAGGAATGGACTTCGCCGACGCCCTTCATCTCGCGTCATCCCGCCACTGCGAGGGAATAGCCACCTTCGATCGCCGGTTCGCGCGGCTCGCCTCAAGTCTGGACGGACTGCGTATGGTCGAGCCGTAGGCAGGGCTGTCGCCGCCGCCCTGGATGCGGCGCGCCGTCACCCGCCCCGCACCAATGCCACGAGGTGGACGAGCGCCAGGACCATCCCGAGGAAGGTCAGCAGCATCAGGAAGCGCCAGGGGACCAGGCGCGGGCCGCGCAAAGGACTGGCGGGCCGGGCGCCGAGCCAGCCGAACAGGACGGTGAGCGCGAGGGCGCAGGCCGCCAGGATGACCGTGGGGATGAGGGCCATCAGTCGTCGCTGAGGGAGGCCCAGGCCACGGGGTGCACCCGGCCGCGACCGAGTACGCCCGCGAGCGGCCGGCGGCTGAACAGCGGACGGAAGGCCTCGTCGCGGATGTTCAGGCCCCCGGCCAGGGCGCCGAAGGCCGGCAGCACCAGACGCTCACCGTCTGTGACGAAGCAGCGCCGGCGAACCGTTCCGCCGGGCCCCCGCACCTTGGCGCAGGGATGCAGGTGGCCCGCGATTTCGCCGGGCGCGGCTCCGGGGCGCGGCTCATGCACCAGGCGGAGGCCGCCGACATCGAGGCTGGGCAGGCTGTCGCCGGGGAGGCGACGCGGGCCGTCCGCGTCGTGGTTGCCCACGATCCACACCAGACGCCGGTCGGCCGCGAGGGCGCAGATGCGCTGCGCCTCCTTCTGCGGCAGTCGGCCTTCGGCGGTGCGGTCGTGGAAACTGTCGCCGAGGAAGACGAGCAGGGATGGCTGGGTCGCCCTCGTTTCCGCCTCCAGCCGCGCGAGGGTCTCGCAGGTGTCATAGGGCGGCAGCATCTGTCCGCGCGCGGCGTAGGCGGAGCCCTTCTCGAAGTGGAGGTCGGCGACGATCAGGGCGCGGGCGCCCTCGACCCACAGGGCCCCGGAGGGACGGCAGAGCGCCTCCACGTGCCCGACCCGCACGCTCAGCCCCGCGCTCACGCGCTGGCCTCGGCGATCAGAGCCTCGGCGCTCTCCAGCGTCACCTCGCCGGCGCCCTCGCCGGGCGCGCGCTGGCGGCCGATCTCGACGATCACCGCGACGGAGAAGGGGGACAGATGGTCGATCGTCACGTGGCGGATCTTGCCTCTGATTCGGGCAAGCATCTGGCCCAGCCGCTCGACGTCCACCAGCCCCCGCGCCGCATCGTGACGCGCGCAGCGCAGGAGGAGGTGATCGGGCTGGTGGCGGCGCAGGACGTCGTAGACGAGGTCGGTGGAGAAGGTGATCTGGCGGCTGGACTTCTCGGCCCCCGGGAAGCGCCGTTCGATCAGACCGGAAATCAGGGCGCAGGCCTTGAACGAGGCCTTCATCATCAGGCTTTCGGCGAGCCAGGACTCCAGGTCGTCTCCCAGCATGTCCTCGGCGAACAGATCGGCCACGTCGAGACCGCTCATGTCCCGTACCGACCAGACGGCCAGGGCGTAGTCGTTGCAGACGAAGCCGACGGGACCCACGCCCGCGCGGTCGAGGCGACGGGTCAGCAGCATGCACAGGGTGGTGTGCGCCAGCCGCCCTTCGAACGGGTAGGCTACGAGGAAGAACCTCTTCCCGTGGGGAAAGGTCTCCAGCAGCATCTCGTCCGTGTCCGGAATGGCGGAGCGGTCGCGCTGGAGCTCCAGCCATTCGCGGACGTCGCCGGGGAGGACCTCCCAGTGGTGGGCGTCGGACATCATCGCCCGCACCTTGCGGGCCAAGAAGGTGGAGAGGGCGAACTTGGATCCGCCCCATGACGGCATCTTGGCGTCCTCGCCGGGCGCGGGCGAGACGAGCACGTCCATGCCGCTGACGGCGACCAGTCGCCAGACCTGGCCCGCGAACACGAAGGTGTCGCCGGTCTCCAGCACGTCCAGATAGCCTTCCTCCACCTCGCCGATCTTGCGCCCGGCGGTCCCGCGCCGTCCGGCGATGCGCACCGAGAGCATGGCGGGGGAGACGATGGCGCCGACGTTCAGCCGGTGGCGCAGGATGGTCTCGGCGTTGCGCGCGACCCAGAGCCCATCGCGACGGCGCACGATGCGCGCGAAGCGGTCGTAGACGCGCAGGGCGTAGCCGCCGGTGGCGACGAAATCGACGACCTGTTCGTAGTCCTCCCACGACAAGTCCTGGTACGGACCGGCGGTGCGGATTTCGTCGTACAGGGCTTCCAGGTCGAACGGCTCGGAACAGGCGCAGCCCATGATGTGCTGGGCGAGGACGTCCAGGGCGCCGAGGTGCGGCGGGTCCGCGTCGAGCGCGTTCTCGGCGATGGCCTCGCGCGCGGCCTGGCACTCGAGCATTTCGAACCTGTTGGCGGGGACGAAGAGGGCGCGGCTGGGCTCATCGAGCCGATGGTTGGCGCGGCCGATGCGCTGGACCATCCGCGAGGCGCCCTTGGGGCTGGCCAGCTGGATGACGAGGTCGACGTCGCCCCAGTCGATGCCCAGGTCCAGGGTCGAGGTGCAAACCACCGCGCGCAGCTTGCCGCGGGCCATCGCCGCCTCGACCTTGCGCCGCTGCTCCGCCGAAAGCGATCCATGGTGCAGGGCGATCGGCAGGCCGTCCTCGTTCAGTCGCCACAGCTCCTGGAAGGCGAACTCGGCCTGGAAACGGGTGTTGACGAAGACGAGCGCCGTGCGCGCCCGCCGGATCGTCTCGTAGACCTCCGGCATGGCGTGCCGGGCGGTGTGGCCGACCCAGGGCACCTGACCCTCGGACAGCAGCACGTCCACAACCGGCGGCGCTCCGCCCGAGCCGCGCACGAGGTCCACCTCCGCGCCCGGACCGGGCGAGAGCCAGCGGCGGATCGCGTCCGGATCCTCCACGGTGGCCGAAAGGCCCACCCGCCGGTGGTTCGGGGCGAAGGTCAGCAGGCGCGCGATGCCGAGCGCCAGCAGGTCGCCGCGCTTGGAGGGCCAGATGGCGTGGATCTCATCGATGATCACGCAGGCGAGGTCCTCGAAATAGAGGCGCGCGCCCTCCCAGGCGCAGAACAGCGCCAGCTG
>DATBEN010000203.1:0-27135 GCA_036276055.1 Caulobacteraceae bacterium | reverse complement strand
CAGGACGAAGCCTACCAGGACCTGGAGCGCCTGCCGCTGCGCGAGACGGTGGAGAGGCTCTGCGCCGACCTCCAGCTCGCTCCGGACTGGAGCCGGTGGGAAGGCGAGGGCTGGACGCCCGAGGAGCCCTTCTTCAGGCCCAAGGTCTCCATCTGGCGGCGCCCCAGCCGCAAGCCCCTACCGCCGCCCGACGCGGGTTCGCAGTCTGCGCAGGGCGCGGCGCCCCGCGCGCACGCTCTGGAGTGAAGGCGGCGTCCCTGCCCTTCCGGGGAGGGACGCTTCTGCCGCCTTACCGGATACCCACCGGAACCCGCTCCGCGTCGCGTTGGCGCGCATCCTGGCGTGGAGGTCGCCGTACTGGCGACGCCCGGCCGCAGCTACGCCCTGCGCGTTACGCCCCCCAACCCCGTCGACTAAAACTTTCTTCATCGGGGGGCAGGCGCTCCTTTAGTCGGGGCGCCGCATACAGCCCCTCGTGCGGTGTGTCCCCCCACACACCGCCACGTCTCGCGCGCGGAGCCACTTTCCCCGTGCCCCGGCCCGCGCGCGAGACCCCTTCGTGACACCTGCGGGCCGCCTCGGGCCGGTCCGCGGGGGAGTTGCGACAACCACGAGAAAAGACCTTATGCAGTGGATCGTGCGCGTCGCGCTCAATCGGCCGTACACGTTTGTCGTCCTGGCCATATTGATCGTGATTCTGGGGCCGCTGGCGGCCCTGAAGACACCCACCGACATCTTCCCCGACATCCGGATCCCGGTGATCGGCGTGGCCTGGCAGTACACGGGCCTGTCCCCCGACGAGATGGCCGGCCGCATCCTCACGCCGTTCGAGCGGGCGATCCCCACCACCGTCAACGACGTGGAGCACGTCGAGAGCCAGTCCCTGCCGGGGATCGGCATCGTGAAGATCTACTTCCAGCCGAACGTCGACATCCGCACCGCCACGGCCCAGGTGACCTCGATCGCCCAGACGGTGCTCAAGCAGATGCCGCCAGGGGTCACGCCGCCCCTGATCACCAACTACCAGGCCTCGACCGTCCCGATCATCCAGATCGCCTCCTCCAGCAAGACCCTGAGCCAGCAGCAGGTGCTGGACCTGGCGCAGAACTTCATGCGCCCGGCGCTGAGCTCGATCCCCGGGGCGGCGATCCCCTTCTCCTACGGCGGACTGGTGCGTCAGCTGCAGATCGACCTCGATCCGCGCGCCCTGCAGGCCAAGGGCCTCTCTGCCCAGGACGTCGAGAACGCCATCGCCATGCAGAACCAGATCCTGCCGGCGGGCACGGCCAAGATCGGGACTCTGCAGTACACGGTGAAGCTGAACGACGCCCCCGACACGGTTGCCGAGTTCAACGAGTTGCCGATCAAGACCGTCGCCGGCGCCACCATCCTGATGCGGGACGTTGGCCAGGTCCGCGATGGCGCGCCGCCCCAGCAGAGCCTCGTGCACGTCAACGGCCAGCGCGCCGTCCTGACCACCATCCTCAAGGCCGGCTCCGCCTCGACCCTGTCGATCGTGGAGGGCGTCAAGAAGCACCTGCCGCTGATCCTCGAAGGCATGCCCGCCAGCTTCAAGGTCGACCTGCTCAACGATCAGTCCGTGTTCGTGAAAGCGGCGATCTCGGGCGTCGTGCGCGAGGGCCTGATCGCCGCGGCACTGACCAGCCTGCTGATCCTGCTCTTCCTGGGCAGTTGGCGCTCCACCCTGATCATCGCCACCTCGATTCCCCTGGCGGTGCTCTCCTCGCTCATCGCGCTGCATGCGATGGGCCAGACCCTCAACATCATGACCCTGGGCGGCCTCGCGCTAGCCGTCGGCCTGCTCGTCGACGAAGGGACGGTGACGATCGAGAACATCAACTGGCACCTGGAACAGGGCAAGGACATCAGGACGGCGATCCTCGACGGCGCGGCTCAGATCGCGACCCCGGCCTTCGTTTCCCTGCTCTGCATCTGCATCGTCTTCGTCCCCATGTTCACCCTGCCAGGCGTGGCCGGCTTCCTGTTCTCGCCCTTGGCGATGTCCGTCGTCTTCGCGATGATCGCCTCATACATCCTCTCGCGCACCCTCGTGCCGACGATGGCGATGTTCCTGCTGAAGCCTCATGCCCGCCACGAGGGACCGCGGCCGCCCTCGCGCAACCCCCTGGTCCGCTTCCAACAGGGCTTCGAGCGCAACTTCGAGCGGCTCCGCGAGGGTTATCGCAACCTGCTGGCCATGGCGATCGCGCATCGTCGACGCTTCGTGATCGGGTACCTGGTGCTTGTCGCCGGGTCGTTCGCGCTCGCGCCGTTCCTGGGCCAGGATTTCTTCCCCTCGGTGGACGCGGGGGAGATGGTCCTGCACGTGCGCCCGCCGGTCGGCACACGGATCGAGGACTCGGCGGCCGAGTTCGGTCGCATCGAGGACACCATCCGCCAGGAGATCCCGCCGTCGGAAATGAAGTCGATTGTCGACAACATGGGGCTGCCGACGAGTTCGATCAACACAATCTACAATAATACTGGACTGATCGGCTACCAGGATGGCGATATTTACGTCAATCTCAACGAACATCACCATCCGACCGCCGGATACGTGAAGATCCTGCGCGCGCGACTGGCGCAGCTGTACCCGGGAACGACGATCTCCTTCCTGCCGGCAGACATCATCAGCCAGATCCTCAACTTCGGCGGTCCGGCCCCTCTCGACGTGCAGGTCGCTGGACCGAACCTGCAGGCCAACCAGGCCTACGCCATGACGCTGTATCGCAAGATGAAGGCGATCCGGGGGATCGCCGACGTGCGGATCCAGCAGTCGGAGGACGAACCGCAGCTGGACGTCAACATCGACCGCAACAAGGTGATCCAGTTCGGTCTGACCGAGAACGACGTCACCAACGCCATGGTCACCACCCTCTCGGGCAGCACCCAGACCGCCCCCACCTTCTGGCTCAACCGGAAGAACGGCGTCTCCTATCCGATCTCGGCCCAGACGCCGGAATACAGGCTCGACACGCTCTCGGACCTGGAAAACATTCCCATCACCGGGGCTTCGTCGACAGCCGGCGTGCAGGTGCTCGGCGGCCTTGGGTCCATCAAGCGCGTGTGGGCCCCCGCTGTGGTGTCCCACTATAATATCCAGCCCGTCCTGGACATCTACGCGACGACTCAGGGCCGAGACCTCGGCGGCGTCGGCCATGACATCCAGAAGCTGATCAACGCCTCGGCCAAGCAACGGCCAAAGGGTGGGGCGATCACTCTTCGAGGCCAGATCGTCACCATGAACACCGCCTTCTCGGGTCTGTTCTTCGGTCTGCTTGGGGCGATCGTGCTGGTCTACCTGCTGATCGTCGTGAACTACCAGTCCTGGCTCGATCCGTTCGTGATCATCACCGCCCTGCCGGCCGCCCTGGCCGGAATCGTGTGGATGCTGTTCGCCACCCACACGCGCCTGTCGGTGCCCGCCCTGACCGGCGCCATCATGTGCATGGGCGTGGCGACGGCCAACTCGATCCTCGTCATCAGCTTTGCGCGAGAGCGCCTGGCCGAGACGGGCGACGCGGTCCAGGCGGCGATCGAGGCGGGCTTCACGCGGATGCGGCCCGTCATGATGACCGCGCTGGCGATGATCATCGGCATGGCGCCCATGGCGCTGGGGCTGGGCGAGGGCGGCGAACAGAACGCGCCGCTTGGCCGCGCGGTCATTGGCGGCCTCCTCTTCGCCACCTGCGCGACCCTGACCTTCGTGCCTGTGGTGTTCAGCATCGTCCACAGCCGCCGATCCGCCCACGCCCGGGCCGAACCGAAACCCGCTGCGCCCCTCGTCGGGAACCTCACCGGAGAGTCTTATGTCTGATACGAGCGATCTCAATCTCGGAGACCTCAAGTCTTACCGCGCGCCGCGCCGCCTCAGGAGCGTCGGCCTCGCGGCCTTGGCGATCGCCGGGGGCCTTGTCACGTGGGGTCTGATGAGCCGCGTGCACGCCGATCAGCGCGTCGCCAGCTGGACACAGCAGGCGATGGTCCCGGACGTGAGGGTGTTCGACCTCATGCACACGAGTTCCGGAGGCGACCTCGTCCTGCCCGCCACCATCCAGGCGTTCTACGATGCGCCCATCCACGCCCGCGTCTCCGGCTATTTGAAGAAGTGGTATGCAGACATCGGCACGCCGGTGAAGGCCGGCCAGGTGCTCGCGGACATCGATACGCCCGATCTCGACCAGCAGCTCGCCCAGGCGAAGGCCGATCTTGCCACGGCACAGGCGAACGAAGAGCTCTCGGACGTCACCGCCAAGCGCTGGAACTCCCTGCTGACGCGCAACGCCGTCTCACGACAGGAGACGGACGAGAAGAACGGTGACCTCACCGCCAAGCGCTCGCTCGTGAACGCCGCCCAGGCCAACGTCGCACGGCTCGAGGCGCTGGAGTCGTTCAAGCACATCACCGCCCCGTTTGACGGCGTCGTGACCACCCGCTCGACCGACATCGGGGCCCTGATCGTGATCGGAGGGGTCACCGACGTCCCGCTCTTCACGGTGGCCGACGAGCGCCAGCTGCGGATCTATGTGCACGTCCCGCAGAGCTACACGGCCCAGATCCATCCTGGGATGATGGCGAGCTTTACCGTGCCGGAACATCCCGGAGAGGTCTTCCACGCCCCCCTGAAGGCGTCGTCGGAAGCGGTGAACACTCAGAGCGGAACCCTGTTGCTGCAACTGCAGATCGACAACGCCGACAGAGCGCTCAAGCCCGGCGACTACGCCCAGGTCCAGTTCGACCTCCCGGCCCAGCCCGGGGTGATCCAGGTGCCGGCGACCGCCCTCACCTTCCGCAACTCGGGCATGGCGGTGGCCGTGGTCGGGCCGCACGATCGCGCGATCATCAAGCCGGTGCAGGTCGGCCGCGACTTCGGCGCGACCGTGCAGGTGAATTCAGGTCTCTCCCCCGCCGACAAGGTCATCGACAATCCGCCGGATTCCCTCGAGACGGGCGATCTCGTCCGGGTGATGGGAAACGCCACTGGGCCGCAGGTCGCCCATGGATGAGAGATTGATGGCGTGCGGTCGAAGCGCCCGGACTCTTGCGGCGAGCATCGCCGTCGCAAGCCTGGCCGCGTGCAACTTCGCGCCGACCTACGTCAAGCCGCAGCTGCCCACCCCGACCCCGAGCGCGTACAAAGAGATGGGGCCTTGGACGCCTGCCGTCCCGGCGGACGACGCGCCGCGCGACAACTGGTGGCTTGTCTATGGCGACAAGACGCTGAATGGGCTGGAGACCAAGCTGCTCTCCGACAATCCGGACCTGGCCGCCGCCCTCCATCGCTACGACGAAGCACGAGCCTACGAGGCCCAGGCCGCATCCGCCCAGTACCCTCAGATCGGATCTGAGGCCTACTCCACGGCCAACAAGCAATCACAGAACCGTCCGCTGAGGTTGCAGACCGGCAAGAACTACTACTCTGACAATCTCGTGGGCGGCTCGGCCTCCTACGAGCTCGACCTCTGGGGCCGTGTACGGAACCTGGTCGCCGAGGGTAAGGCCGAGGCGCAGGCAAGTAAGGCCGACATCGGAACAGTGCGCCTCATGCTGCAGGCCGAACTGGCGGACGACTACCTCAACCTGCGCGGCCTCGACGCCCAGGAGGATCTGCTCCGGCGGACAGTCGTCGACTACCAGGAAGCGCTCAACCTGACGCAGGACCGCTACAATGGCGGCGCCGACCCCGAGCTGGACGTCGAGGAGGCGAAGACCCAGCTCCAGACGGCGGAAGCGCAGGAGACCGACGTCAAGGCGCAGCGCGCCCTGATGGAGCACGCCATCGCCTCCCTGGTCGGGGTACCGGCCTCCAGCTTCGGCCTGGCCACGACCACGACCCTCCCGACGCCCGTGACCGTGCCCGTGAACACGCCTTCCACTCTATTGGAGCGAAGGCCAGACGTCGCGGCCGCCGAGCGGCGGGTGTTTGCGGCGAACCGCCAGATCGGCGTCACGCGCGCCGCCTTCTTTCCCTCGATCAGCCTGCAGGCGGGAGGCGGATTCGAAAACGCTGGCGGCACGAACCTGCTCAGCGCGAGCAACAGCTTCTGGACGCTGGGCCCCTCCCTTGCCCTCTCGATCTTCGATGGCGGCTATCGCCGTGCGAAGGTCAACGAGTCTAAGGCCCTGCTCAACCAGGCTGGGGACGCCTACAAGTCGATCGTGCTCACCGCCTTCCAGGAGGTCGAGGACAATCTCGCCCTGTGCAACGACCTGGCCGTCGAGGCCAAGCAGCAGGACGCGGCGGTCGTCGCGGCGCGCGCCTCGGTCTCGCTTGCCCTGTTCCGCTACGAGCAAGGCGCGACGACCTATCTCGACGTCGTCACGGCCCAGAACTTCGAGCTGACCGCAGAACGCGCCGACCTCGAAGTGGCCACGCGCCGCCTGGTGGGCAGCGTGGATCTCGTCCGCGCCCTGGGTGGCGACTGGCAGGGCATGTCCGAGAAGGTCCCCGCTCACACGTAAGTGGGGCGGGCCTGACGGCTCAGCCGCCGTCGTCCAGTCCAGCTTCGACCGCCGCAAGCAGACCGAGCGCCGACCAGTCCAAGTCGGTCCAGCCCCGGGCCACCATCGCAACCAGGTGGTCGTGCACGAGGCTCGCAGCGGGCATTGGCACAGCCGTGCGCTCCGCCTCGGCCAGAGCCAGCCGCAGATCCTTGAGCGCCAGCGGCGCGGTGAGCCCGGGCGGGCTGAAGCGCTCCTCGACGATCTTCCCGCCGTAGCTCTTGTGAAGGCGGGAATCGAACAACGAATTGGTCAGGGCGTCGAAAGCGACGTGGCGGTCGACGCCGCCCTTCCGCAGAAGAGCGAGGACTTCGCCCATGCATTCAAGGGTGGTCGCGGTGAGGACATTGGCGGCGAGCTTCATGAGATTGGCCAGTCCGGGGTCCCCGCCGATCGAGAACAGGCGCTGGCCAAGACGCTCCAGAACCGGTCGCACCTTTTCGACGGCCGGGGCCTCGCCTCCGGTGAGGATGAAGAGCGTCCGGTCCCGGGCGAAGTCCGGATTTCCGAGCACCGGCGCGGCCACATAGCCCTGACCGCGATCGGCGTGAGCCTCGGCGAGGCGGCGCGACACCATCGGACTGACCGTGCTCGTGGAGACGTGGACCGAGCCTGCCGGCAGGATGGCGACCAGGCCCTCATCTCCGAGCGCCACTTCGGCCAAGGCCTCGTCATTTGGCAGCGACGTCAGAACGATGTCGCACTCGGCGAGGTCCCTCGGGCTCGCAGACGATATCGCGCCACGGGCCTGGAGCGCCTTGATCCGCTCCGGGTCCCGATCGCGAACCAACACCCGGTATCCGTCAGCGAGGAGATTGGTGGCGAAGGCGGCGCCCATGCGGCCCAGTCCGACCACTCCGATCACGGGCGTGCTCGGAGCCGCCCCAGAACCGGAGGCGTGATGGGCGCCCGTCGCTGACGTTCCCATGCGATGGTTCCTTCTGATCGCCCTGGATCGATCGCCAGACTTCTAGGAGCGTAGGTCGGCAGTCCTCTTGCTGTTCCGGCTCGGGACTTGGTCGACGGGGCTTGGGCCCGGGCTTCAGGTGATTGATCAGAGGTGACCAGCGTCCGACTGGGCGCTGGCGCCCGCATCATCCGGATCGTGTCCCGCGGCTTGGCGGGAGACGACGAAGAGAACCTGGGCCATCTTTTCGATGGTCGCGTCGAGTTCGCCTCCGAGCCCGTGGCACTCGGCGATCCAGCCTGGCGCGATGTAGCCGAGCCAGGTTGCGCCCGCCTCGTCCTGCCAAACGAGGGCCCGGAGCGGCAGGTCGATGCCCGCCGTCTGGACAGCCTCCATCAGCGGCGTGCCCACAAGCGGATTGCCGAACACGATCAGTTCGGTGGGCCGCAGCACCATCCCGACCGCCGCCGCGCCGGCCGCGTGGTTTACACGCGAAATCACCGTCATTCCGCGGGCAGTCAGCGCGGCGACCAGCCGGGCCGCGGTCTCTTGCGGACCATGTTTGCTCGCCAGGATCGTCAGCCCGGGCCGAAGTGTGTCCACGGTCATGAGTCACCCATGAGCGCTGCGCCACGCGGGCGCCGAGGTTAAGGACGAGCCAGCTTCGAAGTCCACCCGGAACACGCGGCGCCATCTCAGCTCGCAGTCGCGCCGCGCCAGGTTTGCAGACGATCGCCCAGGGCGAGCTCGAGCGGCCGCAGGCGCCTCTCGAATGCGCGCCAATGCTCGAGGCCGTGGCGGCTGAGTGGGCGTCGCACCTGCGCTGCGCTGGCGGAAGCGACGGGCCGTTCCGTCCGCCAGAACGTCAGGCAGGCGGGATCGAAGTCCAGGCCGCAATCGCCCAGCACGGCTCGTACGCCGGGCTCGAAGTCGACCGCCAGATCCTCGTGGATCACCCGGCGCGCGAGGCCCGGCAGGACACGATCAAAGTGGTCCATGAGCCGAAGGTAGTCGGCGATGTGAGCGCCGGTTTCGGCGAGATCGTAGGACCAGTCGTGGCCGCTGGCGAAGAGCTGTTTGAAGGCCGAGAAGCCGCAGGCCATGGGATGTCGACGGGCGTCGATGATCGTCGCGCGCGGCAGGATCAGCCGGATCAGCCCCAGGTGATGGAAGTTGTTCGGCGCCTTGTCGACGAAGCGAGGTTTGCCGGACCGTCGATGCGCCGCCGCGCGAGCCAGGTAATCCTGTCCAAGCGCCGTGCGCTCGCCGGGCGTGAGCGCCGCCACGGCGTTGAAATAGCCGCCGCGCGTGTCGAGCTCCCGGGCGAGGGCCACGATGTAGGGCAGTTCGCCGACGCCCTCGACGTGCGGGTGGCTGGCGAGGATCTGTTCGACGAGGGTCGAGCCGGACCTGGGCAGACCGACGATGAAGATGGGCGCTGGGTCCTTCTCACCGCCTCGCGCGCGCATGTCGAAGAACTCGGCCGTGAAGACCTTGAGCGCCTCTTCGACCCTGCGGCGAGCCGCCCGCGCATCGTGGGAGTGCTCCGCCCGCCGCAAGCGCGCGCCCTCGGAATAGGCGGCGAAGGCTTCGTCCCAGGCGCCACGATCCTCCTTCGCCTTGCCGCTCGCATAGAGCAGCCAGACGCGCTCATCCGCAGACATCCCAGGCGCTGCGAGGGCGGCGTCGATCGCCACCTCCTCGTCGGAGCCGAACCGCGCCGTCTTCAGATTGGCGAGCGACCACCAGGCTTCGCCGGAACTGGACGCAAGGCGCAGGCAGCGCCGATAGGCGTCCTCGGCAGCCTCCAGACGTCCAAGCGTCTTCAGGGCGTGACCCAGGGCGAGCCAAACCTCGCCTCGCTCCGACTCGCGCTCGAGCAGAGCCTCGTAGATCGCAACGGCCCCGGTCGCGTCGCCGACGAACAGTCGGCAGGCGGCGAGCAGTGGCAGCGGCGCCGACTCGCCGGGCCACTCCGCGACCAGACGTTCCGCCTCCGTCTTCGCTTCGGCGATGCGGCCCTGGCGGAAACGGATGGCGGCGTGGTCGAGACGCGCGGCTAGGGACGCCGGCTCGAGCGCCAGCCGGCGCGCCGCCAGGACCTCCGCCTCGTCCAACCTTCCGGCGCGGGAGGCCTGTTCGCTCAGGGAGCCAAGCGCGAGCGCCGCCTCGCGTCTGGCGAAAACGGCCTGGGGCTGGGCCAGCGCCAGCGGCTCCAGGATCTCCCGCGCCCCCTCTGGGTCGTCGAGCCGTCGGCGAGCGGCGCCCAGGACCAGCCGCGCCCTCGCGTCCTGGGGACGGGTCGCCAGCACTTCCAGAGCCAGACGCTGGGCGCCGGCGGGATCGTCCGCCAGGCGACGCGCCGCCGTTTCGAGCGCCGCCGCGGGAGAGCCTGGCGGCTGCTCGTTCATGTCAGGCGGCCATGGCCGCCAGCGCCTCTTCGTGGGTCGTCGGCAGCCAACCCTGCCGTTCGCGCCAGTCTACCGGCGTGTCCTTGAAGCGGGCCAGGTTGAGTTTGCCGAGGTCGGCGAAGCTGCACTGGCCGTCCATCACCAGGTCGCGTACCGCATGGCCCGTCGCCGGCGAAAGACCGAAACCCACGCCACTCATGGTCGCGATCGTCAGATTGCCCGGGTCGGCAGCCCGGTCGAGCACGGGTCGCCCGTCGGGGGTGTTCTCCACCACGCCGGCCCAGCTGCGGATCACCCGCAGGTGCGCGCCGCGCGGCAGCAACTCGGCCACCCGCCTCGCCAGATTGCGCAGGACCGGCGTCGAGGGTCTCCGGCGGGGGCCAAGCGCGTCCACCTCCAGCCATTCGTGGGGCCCTCCGCCGTAGGCGAGATTGCCGCGAAGGGTCTGGCGTCCGTAGAGGCCGTTGCCGTCGGCCCCGCCCACCGGCATCAGCGGCGCGGGCTCGGTGACGATCATCTCCGCGCGCGATGGCGCTAGCGGGAGGTGAAGGCCGATTGGCGCCAGCAGGGCCTCCGCCTGCGGCCCGGCCGCCACGACGAGGTGATCACAGCCGATCACACCGTGCGGCGTCTCCACGCCGCTGACCCGGCCGCCCTGGGTGAGGATGCGCAGCGCCGGCGTGTGCTGGGCGATGCGGCCGCCCAGGTCCTGCAGCGCCCAGGCGTAGGCCTGGACGGTGCGCTGGGGATTGGCCTGGCCGCCGAAGCGAAGGTGGATGCCGCCGGTGACGTTGTCTCCCGCCAGGGGCACGAAGCTTCGCACTTGGGCCGGATCGAGATCGTCCACCTGGTAGCCCAGGCCGCGGCAGATCTCCGCCATGCGCTGGTAGTTGGCCAGGTGATGCTCGGTGGTGGCGAAGATCACCCGCTCGCGGCGATATTCGGTCGTGTAGCCGAGGAGCTGATCCATCTGCGGCCACAGCCTCTGCTCCTCGTGGAACAAGGGGCTGTGATAGTGCGAGGCGCCGCCGCCGTTGCGGCCGGACGCCTCCCACCCGACGATGCCCTTGTCGATGATCAGGACGTCCACGCCCGACCGCGCCAGCCACCAGGCCGACGAAAGGCCGGTGACGCCGGCGCCGATGACGATGACGCTGGCGCCGCTCACGCGTGTCCCCCTTCGCCCAGGATGCCCGCCGAGAGCGCCTCGCGCTCGGTCCCGATGTCGTCATAGGGCGTCCACTGGCCGGGGATGCCCATCCACACGTCCCAATAGCGTGCGATCTCCGGCGACTCGTCCCAGGCCGCGAGAACCTTGAGCGGCAGGGCCCGGACCGGGGCGCGGTAGCCGGCCAGCGGCACGTCCGTGGGCGCGGCGTTGGAGGCGCAGGCCAGGGTCAGGGCCACCTGCTCGCGGCAGCGCCTGGCCTGGCAGGGACCCATGCAGGCGCGGGTGAGGCGCTTGATCTGGTCCTGATTGGGGGGGCCGTCTTCGAGCAGGCTGGCGAGGTCCCGGCGCGCCTGCGCCGGCGACGGCGGGCCGAGATAGGTTGGAGGCTTCACCGCGACGAGGTCCGCGCGGGTGACCTCCTCGCACTGGCAGATGATCACGTCCGGCTCGGCCATCAGGGCGCGGGCCCACGTCATCTGATACGCCAGCGCGTCGACCCCCAGTTCACGCACCGGGGCGGCGTCGGGCGTCACCTCATGGCCTAGCGAAGCCAGGGCGGCCAGGGCGGCCCGGCGGCCCGATGCGCGCGCCGCCTCCTCGGCCACTCCCGCGCCGCCGGGCGCTCCGGCGGCATCGCCGGCCAGGAACACATTAGGGAGGCTCGTAGTAGTGCTATCAGGACTGACCGGCGCATGGCCGCCCAGATGCGGCGCCGGCGCGATCGCCCCGCCCAGCACGTCCAGGAGCTCTATCACCGGCGTCAGGCTGATCGCCTCGACGACGGTATCGCAGGCGAGCGTGCGCGTGACGCCGCTGGCCAGCTCGCGAACTGTGAGGGCCTCGACCCCCTCCAGGCCGCCGGGCGCGACGACCGGAATCTGCCCCAGCAGGAGCTCGACGCCCGTTGCGGCCAGTTCGGTCGCGGCGGCCGGCGGCCCCTGGAAGGTCTCGGCCACGTCGATGAGCGCGGCCACCTCGAGCCCGCTGGTAAGCGCGGCTCGGGCGGTCTGGATGGCCAGCTCTCCCGTACCCAGAATGACGAGACGGCGGCCGGCAAAGACGTCGTAGCGGACGGTGAGCGCCTGAAAGGCGCGGGCGCCCATTACGCCGGGCTGGTCCCAGCCGCGGAAGGCGAACGCGACGTCGCGGGCGCCGGTCGCCAGGATCATGCGCTCGAAGCCGACCATCCAGGCGCGTTCCTCGTCCGCCAGGCCCGCGATGGCGCCAGGCAGGGAGGCGAGCCCCCATCCGGGCGCGAACGCGCCCCAGACATAGACGCCCAGCCGCACGTCCACGCCGGCCTCGAAGGCGGCCTCAAGGAGCGGATTGGAGGCGAGGATCTGCTCGACCATCCGCCCCTGCGCCTGCACCGCGTTGCTGTAGCGGCCGCCGAAATAGAGAGGCGTGTCCAGGCCCATGAGCCCCGGGCCGACGGGATTTTCGTCGACCAGCATCACCGAGGCGCCGGCCTTCGCTGCCGCGATGGCCGCCGAAGCGCCCGCAGGGCCGCCGCCGACCACCAGGATCTGGACCCGCTCGTCGGGCGGCGAGACCTTGCCGGCCTGGGAGATCCGGTCGAAGCCGCGTTGGGCGCTCATACGGCCTCCAGGGCGCGGGTGAGTTCGGCGACGAGATCGTCGGGGTGCTCGAGGCCGACGGAAAGACGCATCGTCCCATCGAAGATGCCCCCCGCCTCCCGCCGCTCCCGCGGCACCGCATAGTGGGTGGTCGTGGCGGAATGGCAGATCAGGGTCTCCGAACCGCCCAGGCTGACGGCCAGCTTGAGCAGCTTGAGCTGGTCCAGGAACCGGAACGCCTCGGCTTCCCCGCCGGCCAGTGTGAACGAGAAGGTCGAGCCGGCGCCGCCGCATTGGCGATCGTAGACCGCGCGCTCCGGCGCGCCCGGCTCGAGAAAGCCGAGGTAGGTTACGCCTGTGACCTTCGGGTGGTCGCGCAGGAAGGCCGCCACGACCGCGGCGTTGGCGCAGGCGCGCTCCTGGCGCACCGCCAGGCTTTCGAGCGAACGCAGCGTCAGCCAGGCGGTAAAGGGCTCCATGTGATTGCCGACGATAGTGCGCAGCGCCTTGAGCTTCCCGACCAGTTCGGTCGGACCGCTCACCGAGCCGCCCAGCAGATCGCTGTGGCCGCCGCAGTACTTGGTCAGGGAGGTGATCGTCAGGTCGGCGCCGTGGGTCGCGGGGCGCTGCAGCAGAGGCCCGAGGAAGGTGTTGTCGACACTGATCAGCGGGCGTTCGGTTCCGTCGCGCGCGATCTCCTCGGCGACCTGACGGACGAGAGCGATATCGACGAGAGCGGCCGTGGGATTGGCGGGGCTCTCCAGCATGAACAGGCGCAGAGGTCCCCTGGCGCGAGCGGCCTGGGCCGCGGCGCGGATCGCCTCGCCGTCAACAGCGCGGGCCACTCCCTGTACGTGCACTCCCATGCCGATCATGACCTGGTTGAGCATGTTGTCCGCGCCCGAATAGATCGGCTGGCTGTGGACGACGCTGTCCCCAGGCCGCAGCAGGCTGAGGGCGACCGTGGAAATCGCCGCCATGCCGCTGTTGAACGCCGCGCAGTCCTGCGCGTCGTCCAGCGCGGCCATCCGCGCTTCGACCATGGCCAGGTTCGGGTGGCTCAGGCGCGAATAGATGAAGCCCTCGTCGATCGGCCCGCCGTGCTCGGCTTCCGTGGCGCCGTCGAAGAAGGCGCGATGGAAGTCTTTGGCGGCCTGGGCGCTGGGAAAGACGTAAGTGGAGGTGAGCACCATCGGCGGCTTGGCCGCGCCCCAGGCCTGGCTCGCGTCGTATCCGGCGCCTATGGCGAGCGTCTCCGGACGCAGGCGGTCCCCGCCGCCGTCAGTCGACGCCATGCGCAAGCCCCTCCGATGGCGCCCCGTGCTCGTCCAGGTAGGCCTGCGCGGTCCGGCAGTACCAGTCGACGAACCGGATCGCGAGCGCCTCCGCCTCCTCGGAGAACGGCCCCGGCCGGAAGGCGGGCGAGTCGACCCCCGCCTGGTTGTTCTCCACCAGATCCCGGTCCTGAAGGTTGGTGCGGGTCCAGAGTTCGGCCAAGTCCTCGATCTTGTAGTCCACCCCTTCGACCGCATCCTTGTGGACCACCCACTTGGAGACGATGTGGGTCTCGCGGGGGCTGACGGGCACGGCGCTGAACATGAACAGGTGATCGGCGGCGGCGTGGGCGAAGCCATGGGGCTCGATCGACCAGCGCAGGGAGCCGATGTCCCCCTGCCCCGCCGGGCACATCGGGATCTTCACGACGGGCTGGCCGTCCATGGTCATCGACCTGCAGCCCTCGTTGAGGGTGAAGCGCACCGCCTGCCACCAGTCGCCCTCCACGGGCCCGATCGGCAGGTCCAGAGAGGCCATGCGCGCGGCGAACATCTCCTGACGCCGATCCTCGCCGAAATCGAAATGGGCGGTCGCCTGGACAGGAAAGCTTTGGGCGAGTTCGGGATGGGCCGTCGGGCAGTGGTAGCACTCCCGGGCGTTCTCCATCGCCAGCTTCCAGTTGGCCTGTTCCACGAGCACGCTCTCAAAGGCGAGCTTCGCCTCAGCAAGCCGGTGCGGCGCCAGGAGGGGCTCGAACTCGCGCTTGAACGCGCTGATGTCGGGCGGCGTGTCGGCCAAACAGACGTAGAGGACGCCGCCGACGCTGGCGAGATGCACGGGGATCAGGCCATGGTCGTCGCGGCTGAAGCCGGATGGCATGCGTGCGGCGTGGGCAAGGTCTCCCCACAGCTCGTAGGTCCAGCGGTGGTAGGGGCAGACCAGCCGGGGCGAGGCGCCCTTGCCCGGCGGGCAGATCCGCGCGCCGCGGTGGCGGCACACATTGTGGAAGGCGTGCAGATCGCCGTGGCGATCTCGGGTGACGACCACCGGCCAGGGGCCGACCATCGCCGACATCCATGCCCCGGGCCTGGCGAGTTCGAACTCGAATCCGACCATGATCCACGACCGGCCGAAGATCGCGGCCATGTCGAACTCGAACGCGTCGGGATCGGTGTAGAGGTCGCGAGGCAGGCCGCAGCCGGGCCGGCGCTGGTTGAGGAGACCGGCGATTTTGTTCAGGTCGACCATGAAACGCCCTTCGAGCGCGGGCCAGGATGCCATGCCGGCGATGTCGGCGGAAAATCGCATTTCCGCATAAGCCTATCCAGTTTGGGTTCGAACTTAGCCATGAGTCGTTCGGTTCGCCCGACCACCGGCGCCGACGATCGCTCGCCGGTCGGTCCTCGAAGCACTGGAGAAAACCGCCGAGGGCGCTCTAGGATACGACGATGATCAATCGGCCCTGGCTGCCTCTCAACGCCCTCAGGGCGTTCGATGCGGTCGCCCAGCACCTCAGCTTCACCGCCGCGGCCGAGAGCCTGCGCGTCTCGCAGAGCGCCCTCAGCCGTCATGTGATCGGCCTGGAGACCCTGCTCGGCAAGAAGCTGCTCGAGCGGCGTCCCCAGCACCTCGTCCTCACCGAGGCGGGCGCGGTCCTGCTGCCGGTCGTGCGCAAGAGCTTCGATCGGCTGGAGCAGGTGCTGAACTCCATACGCGAAGGCGAGCCCTCGCTGCGGACCCTCCGGATTCACATCCCGCCCACCCTGCTCAACCACGTCGTCCTGCCCATGCTTCAGGACTTCCGCCGGGAGTTTCCGGACATCCCGATCGACGTGTCGAGCGCGCACGTCACCGGCGTTCCGGCGACGGAATTCGACGCAGCGATCGTCTACGACCGCGCCCGGGTCGACGACTGGATCACCGATCTTCTGTGGATGGTGCGCGTGAGCCCGGTATGTTCGCCGGAACTGGCCAAGGCCAACGCCGGCAAGCCGCTGGCCCGCTTCATCGCCGACAACGAGTTGCTTCACGTCAAGCTGGAGGGCGAGAGGCGCGGCCTTCTGTGGGCGGGCTTCCTCACCCAGTGCGATATCGCCGCCGACACCGAAAAGGGGCTAGCCTTCGACACCGCCCTGTCGGCGGTGCAGTACGCCATGGCCGGCGGCGGCGTGGCCCTCGCCGACGTCGACATGTTCGCCGAGGAGATCGCCGTCGGACGGCTCGTCGCGCCCTACGACGTCGTCCTCGAGGAAGGCTACGGCTACTATCTTAAGTTCCACTCCGAAGACCTTGGCGACCCGGTCGTGTCCCTCTTCCGGTCCTGGCTGATCAGCCGATTCCGGGGACGGATTTCCGGCGACGCGTCTGAGGCGTCGAAGCTTGCGTCCGCAGACTGACCATCCGAACCCAGTCAGCCCGGCCCCTATGCGCACCGCTCGCCGAGCCAGCGAAAAATAGCATGGGACGGCGCCCTCGCCTTTGCCAAGGTGGTGCCAAAGCGGAATCGGGAGGGGCTCATGCGCAGGCGAGACGTCATCAGGACGGCGGCGGGGCTTGCGGTCGCGGGCGCCTCGCCGATCCCCGCCCTGGCAGGGGAAGTCGCCGGTTGGACCATGCCCGCCAAGGGCGAAGTCACGATGATAGAGAACAGCTGGGTCCCCATGCCCGACGGGGTCAAGCTGGCGGTGCAGCTATGGCTGCCGGCCGATTCAAGGCGGCGACCGGCGCCTATCGTTCTCGAATACATCCCCTACCGCAAGCGAGACAGCTACCGCGCCTTCGATATGTACTGGGGCGCCACTCTGGCGGCGTGGGGGATCGCCTATGCGCGGCTGGAGACCCGCGGCTCGGGCGATTCCACCGGGATACTGGCCGACGAATACCTGCCGTCCGAGCAGCACGACGCCGCCACGGCGATCGCCTGGCTGGCGGCCCAGCCCTGGTGCAATGGGTCGGTCGGCATGCGCGGCGTCTCGTGGGGGGGATTCAGCACCCTGCAGGCCGCCGCCCTGCGGCCGCCGGCGCTGAAGGCGATCATGCCGATGTCGGCCTCCGACATGCGCTACACCGACGACGCCCACTATGTGGGCGGCGTCTTCGCCCTCACGGGCCTGAAATGGGCCGCCAGCATGAAGGTGGTGATGGCCGGGCCGCCGGACCCGCTGATCTCGGGCGACGCCTGGAAGGAGGAGTGGCGCGGGCGGCTCGCCGCAACGCCGCCCATCGCGGCCCGCTGGCTCTCCCATCAGACCAACGACGCCTACTGGCGACAGGGTTCGGTGGCCCTGGACTGGGGTTCGATCGCCTGCCCGGTCTACGTCGTTGGCGGCCTGGTGGATTCCTATGGCAATGAAATCCCCCGCCTCCTCGCCAATCTGAAAGTTCCGCGCAAAGGCCTCTACGGCCCATGGCAGCATGGCTATCCCTCGCCCGCGACGCCGGGACCGGCGCTCGACTGGGCGTTCGAAGAGGTCCGGTGGTGGCGTCACTGGCTGATGGGAGAAGAGACCGGGATTATGGAAGAGCCCATGCTCCGGGTCTTCATGCCCGACGCCACCGCTGCCCAGGTCGCGCCCGGACCCATCCCCGGCCGCTGGGTCGCCGAAACCGCCTGGCCGTCCGCGCGTTGCCGCGCCCGCCCCTTCTTCCTCGGCGCGTCCGGCCTTCACGATACGCCGCAGGCCGCCGAGTCCGTGACCTGCTCGGGCGCGAGGGTGGTGGGCCTGGGCAAGGTTGAATGGGTGCCGTTCGCCCCCACCGAACTGCCGCACGACCAATCCCCGGACGATGCGAAGTCGCTGGTCTTCGACACCCCGCCCCTGGCCGCTCCCGTGGAGATCCTGGGGGCAGGCGCCCTCAAGGTCCGCGTCGCCTCGGAACAGGCGATCGCGCACATCGCGGTTCGCATCTGCGAGGTCACGCCGGACGGCCGGTCCTGGCTGGTGACCTACGGCCTGCTCAACCTCACCCACCGCGAGAGCCACCAGGACCCCTCGCCGCTCGACCCCGGCCGCGTCTACGACGTGGAGATCCCGCTCAACTTCACGTCGCACCGCTTCCCCGCCGGCAGCCGCATCCGCGCGGCGATCAGCGAGAGCCTCTGGCCGCTGGTCTGGCCCTCGCCACAGGTCGCGACCCTCACCCTCGACCTCGGCGCGTCCCGGCTGGACCTGCCGGTCCGCGACCCGCCTGCCAAGGAAGCGGCGATGCCGATCCCCCTCGCCGCTCCCCTCCCCTCCGATCCCAAAGGGTGGCCGAAGATGGAGACCAGCGAAGCGGGAGACGAAGTCCGGGTGACGGAAACCTGGCCCGACGCGTCGTCCGAGATCACCGAGATCGGCGAGACCAAATCCAGCGGCGGTCCAAACGTCGCACTCGGGATGACCAAGGGCGATCCCTTGAGCTGTGTCTGGAAGGCCGAGCAGCACGCCGGATTCGCCCGCGCCGGGTGGGTCGTGAACGTGAAGAGCGAGATCACGATCTCAGCGACCGCGACGGACTTCCACGTCGATGAGAGGCTTGTGGCCACGCTCAACGGCGAGGTCGTCGCCGATACGCCACATACTTCGGTCGTCCGGCGCATGGCGATGTAGTTCGCCACCATGAGCGCGCCACAAGCACGGTGGACGGCCAAGGCTAGATGACTTTTTTGAATGCCCGCATCCACTAATTGCCTTTGTCGAATCCCGCGCGACGAAGAAGCATCCCCTTCAATCAAATAGCGACAGCCTGCCCTGGCCATTCAACCAGGGACGGTTCGCGACGGCGCAGGGGGCGCCGAAGACTCGGCCAAGCGAGCTAGGGGGAAGACGTGGCTTCAGCGACGAGACGCACGCGGCGGACGCATCTGAGCCTGCTCCTGGCCGGATCGAGCGTCGCAATCCTGGCCTGCGGCGCCAGCCAGGCGGCCGACCAGGTCTCGACGCAGCCCTCCTCCGATTCCAAGACGCAGTCCGATCGCGTTCCGAAGGTCGCGGAAGTCATCGTCACCGCCAACCGATCGGGAGCGGAGAATATCCAGCACGTTCCCATGTCGATCACCGCGGTGAGCGCCGACCAGCTCGATAAGGCTGGCGCGACAAGCTTCGTTGACCTTCAGCAATACACGCCTTCCCTCAACATCACGCAGAGCGCGCCGGGCTACAACAAGTTCGACATGCTGGGCCTGACCAGCGGCCCCTATGTGTCGTCCGACACGTCGGATCGATCGCTCGTGGCGGTCTATATCGATGACACGCCGATCTCCGTGCAGGGCCAGACGCCCGACCTGCGGGTCTTCGATCTGGAGCGCGTCGAGGTCCTCGCCGGGCCTCAGGGAACCCTCTACGGCGCCGGCTCCGAGGCGGGCACCGTGCGCTACATCACCGCCAAGCCGAGCACACAGTCCTATTTCGGAACGGTCGAGGCGACTGCGTCCGGCACCGAGCACGGCGCGATCAGCGACACATTCCGCGTGATGGTCAACGCACCGCTGGTCCCCGACAAGCTCGCCCTTCGCGCGACGGTCTACCAGGCGGAAGAGGGCGGATTCATCAATGACATCGGCGACTTCCACAAGAACAACGTCAATCTCGACCGCACGACCCAGGCGCGCGTCGCCCTGCGCTATACGCCGACCAGCAAACTGACGATCGACTTCAGCTACACCTATGAGAAGAGCCGCGCCTACGGCCTCGACATTGGCCTCTCGGGGCTCGCGCCCTACACGACCTCGACCAACGGTCCGCAGGGAGATCGGGACGATTTCAACCTCTACAACCTGGCCGTAAACTACGATCTGGGCTTCGCCGACTTCATCTCCTCGTCCTCCTATACCTGGCGACGGATCGGTTTCCAGGCGAGCCCCGAGCCGCAGATCGGTTACTTCTTCCAGAACTACGGGACCGGGCCGACCTTTACCAATGCCTATCCGCTGTTCAATCAACCCACTTCCTACGATCAGGCGATAACCGACCAGATCCCCCGCGAAGAATACCAAATCACCCAAAAGATCCATGACTACATGCAGGAGCTGCGCCTGGTGTCCAAGCCGGGCGGCCCGGTCAGGTGGACCGTCGGCGGTTTCTTCGAGGCTCAGCGGCGCAACCTGTATCAGGACATCCCCGTCCCGGGGTTCGACACCCTGTCCTATGAGAACGCCTTCTTCGGTCCGTTCAACACGCCCAACGGGCTTTACAACTCGCAGACGGTAGACGGCGCATTCAACCCCAACGACATCTTCTCGGGACTGCAGAATATCGAGGAACATCAGTTCGCGCTGTTCACAGACGACACCTGGCACGCGACCCGTCACCTGGACCTGACCGCCGGGCTGAGATTCTTCGCCTTCCACGAAAACTATTATCTGTTCGAGAGCGGGGTCTATGGCGTGATCAACCACACTCCGCAGACCCAGAACTCCACGCTGACCTCGACTGGCGTCAATCCGCGCGTCAACGTCGCGTACCACTTCAATGACGACATCATGGTCTATGCCGAAGCGGCCAAGGGCTTCCGCTACGGCGGCGCCAATCAACCAGTGCCGATCGGCTCGAGCGGCATCGCGGCCGAATGCGCGGCGAACCTGGCGAGCTACGGCTATTCAAGCGCCCCCGCCACCTTCGGCCCAGACCATCTGTGGGACTATTCGATCGGCGAGAAGGCGACGCTCGCCGACGGACGACTTGTGGTCAACAGCAGCGCTTACTTCATCAACTGGTCGGACGTGCAGACGCGCCTGGGGCTGAACTGCTCCTACTTCTTCACGCAGAATCAAGGGACGGTTCACAGCGAAGGGGTGGACCTGGACACGACAGTCCGGCTGACGAGTGCGTTCAGCATCAACGCCCGCGCCGCCTACAACGACGCCCGAGCCGCCGAGAACATCCCCACCGTCGGCGCCTTCGCCGGCGACCTTACGCCGTACTATCCACGATGGATTGTCGGCGTCTCCTTCTTCTACGACCGGCCCCTCTTCGATGGCATGCTGCACGCCCAGGCGAACTACCAGTTCAGGGGCGACGAACAGACCACCTTCAATCCCCTCTCGACGACCGTGGCCTCCGGCTCGCTGGTCGCCACCGGTCCCAATCCGCTGTTCGCCATCATCCCCTCGTCGGTGAACGTGAGCGCTTCGGCCGCCTACGACATCGGCCGCTATGAAATCGGGATCTTTGGGACGAACCTGACCAACGGGGTGAAGATCACGGACATTGGGAACGCTACCTATTATCAGATCTATCAGGCCGGCGCCGATGTCACCTATGCTCGGCCGCGGACGATCGGCGCGCGCATCAAGGTGAAGTTCTAGGCATTGGTCGAAGAGCTCGATGTTCGCGAGGAGCCCACCCGGCCAAGGGGGGCGATGACGCCGGCGACGGACGGTCGCGAGACCGCCTCTTCAGGGATCCTGCGCTGGTACGTCCTGATCGTGATGTGCCTGATCTATACGATCAGCATCGCCGATCGCTATGTGATGTCGACCGTCCTCGAGCCGATCCGGCTGGAGCTGGGGCTGACCGACGGCGGGGTGGCCTTCCTCACCGGCGTCTCGCTGGCCCTGTTCTATGTGACATTGGGCATACCGATCGCCTGGCTCGCCGACCGGATGAGCCGGCGCAACATCCTGGCCATATCCCTGGTGGTCTGGTCGATCATGAGCGCGCTTTGCGGCGTGTCACGAAACTACATGCAGCTTCTGCTGGCCCGCATCGGCGTCGGCGTCGGAGAGGCGGGCGGAACGCCGCCGGCCAATTCCATCATCGCCGATTACTTTCCCGCCGCCCGCCGGCCGATGGCCATGGCGGTGTTCGCCCTTGGCGCGCCGATCGGCGCCTGGCTTGGCGCGGACATGGCCGGCGCCGTGGCGAGGGCCTACGGCTGGCGCGCCGCCTTTCTCGTCCTTGGCCTGCCGGGCGTCCTGGTGGGGCTGCTGGTGCTCATGACCATCCGGGAGCCTCAGCGCGGGCGACTGGACGCCACCACCGAGGAGGCGACGCCCAGCTTCGTGGAGACGCTGCGATATCTCTTCCGCCAGCGGGCGTGCCTTCACGTGATGATGGGCGGCGGACTTTCGGCCCTCTGGGGCTGGGGACTGATGTGGTTCACGCCGACCTACTTCCAGCGCGCCTATCACATGGACGTGGGCCAGGCCGGCGCGCTGCTGGGACCGATCCATCTCGTGGCCGGCTCGGCGGCGTCCATCGCGACCGCCTGGCTCCTGTCCCACCGCGCATTCAACGATCCCCGCCGCGTGCTGGCCCTGCTGGCCGGAGTGACCGCGGCGATGACCATTCCCTCATTCGTCGTCTACTGGACCCACTCGCTGGTCGTGGCCCGGATCATGCTGTGGCTGTTCATCCCGGCCATCTATTTCTATCTGGGGCCGGCGATGGCGATGGTGCAGAATCTCGCTCCGCCCAAGATGCGGGCGATGTTCATCGCCATCTCCCTTCTGCTCGCCAATGTGCTGAACCTCATTGTCGCGCCCCAGGGCGTGGGGTGGCTGAGCGACGCCTTCGGCGGATCGCATGGACCTGACGCGAACTCGCTTCGCCTGGCCCTGCTCATCCTCGCGCCCAGCGGGCTCTGGGCGGCGTGGCACTACTGGGCGGCGCGACGCAAGGTGCTTGCCGAACAGGCGGCGGCCACCGGCTGAAGCTGAAACCTAGTAGTGGGCGGAGTCGGAACGGACCTTTCCACGAAACACGCTGTAGCTGATGGCGGTGTAGACCAGCATGAGCGGGAAGACGAAGAGTCCCTCTCCCCAGAACATGAACGCCAGGCTGCTTTGCGGAGCCGCCGCCTGTTGGATCGTGATCGAGAACGGGATCATGTAGGGCCAGAACGAGATGGCGAGGGTGCCGAAGGCGGCGATGAAGATCAGCGCCGCCATGTAGAAAGGCAGGCCATCTCGCCGCCGCCTGACGCTGTGGGCCAGCACGATCGCCGCCAGCGCGCCGATCGCCGGGAAGACGAACAGGTAGGGCCTCTCGAGCCACCGGTGCATGACCTGCAGGTCGGCCCGCAGCGCGAGGGCGAAGACGATCCCGAGAAAGGCCAACAGACCGACCGACAGCGCGGCTATGAAGCGGTAGCCGAGTTCACGCGCCTCGTCCTCGCACTTCCTGACCATCCAGCAGGCTCCGAGGAGCGCGTAACCCAGGCAAAGGCCGATCCCGCACAGGATGGCGAACGGGTCGAGCCAGCCCAGATCGCCCCCCGAGTAATGGCCGTTCGCCATCGGCAGGCCTTCCACGAGAGCTCCCACCGTTACGCCCTGCGCGAAGGTCGCGACGAGCGAGCCGCCGGCGAAGGCCCAGTCCCAGACCCCGCGCCAGCGCTGCGTCTTGTAGCGGAACTCGAACGCCACGCCGCGCAGGATCAGACCTGCGAGCATGAACACGATGGGCAGGTAGAACGCCGAGAGGAGCGTCGAATAAGCCAGGGGGAAGGCGCCCCAGAGCACGACACCTGCGACGACGAGCCAGGTTTCGTTGCCGTCCCAGATCGGCGCGACGGCGCTCATCATGGCGCTCTTCTCGTTCTCGTGCGGCGCGATGCCGAAGAGGATTCCAATCCCCAGGTCGAACCCATCCAGGAGGACGTAGAGCAGGACGCTGAAACCGAGGATGAACACCCAGAACTCGACCATGGCTATGCTCCGCGCGGGGCCGGCCGCGGCGTCTCGCTGGGATCCGGACCTCCGATCGACAGGGGTCTGTTGGGGGTTCCACGCGTCGGCTCGGCAAGCTCGCCCACGGGTCCGGCTTGCAGCAGGCGATAGATGTAAAAGATGCCGGCTGCGAAGATGAAGGCGTAGACGGCGCAGAAGAGGACGAGAGACGTCATCGCCGCGCGCGTGGTGAGGAACGGCGTCACCGCCTTGGCGGTCCTTAGCACGCCGTAGACAACCCAGGGTTGGCGGCCGACTTCCGCGGTGAACCATCCTGTCAGGATCGCCACCCATGGCAGCGGGAAGCTCAGGAAGATCATCCGCAGCAGAAGCCGGCTCTGGTCGAGGCGACCGCGAAAGGCCAGGTAACTTCCGGCCCAGGCCAGGGCCAGCATGACCAGGCCACAGCCGACCATGACCCGGAATGTCCAGAAGGGAATGAAGACCGGGGGTCGATCCTGCGCCGGGAAGTCCGTCAGCCCCACCTCCTTGGAGTTGAGGCTCATGCTCCCGATCACGCTGCCAAGGACCGGCACGCTGAGCGCGTAGTGGTCGGTCTCATGCCGCGCATCGGGGATGGCCACCAGCACCTCGCTCGCCGGCTGCTCGTCATGCCAGCGGCCCTCGATGGCGGCGAACTTCGGCGGCTGGTACTTGTGTACGTAGTCGCCGTTCAGGTGCCCGAACAGGATCTGCGCCGGCACGAGAACAGCCGCCAGATAAAGTCCCATCTTGAGCATGACCTCGGCCTCGGCGCGCGCCACCCCCCGCAGCCCGAGCCAAGCTCCCGTCGCGGCCACGCAGAACGCGCCGGTGAGGTACGAAGCCAACAGCATGTGGGGAAATCGCACCCACAACACGGAATTGAACAGGATCTTGGTCCAATCCGTCGGCACGAAGCCTCCGTTCTGGAAGACATAGCCAACGGGGACCTGCATCCAGCTGTTGTTGGCCACGATCCAGAACGCCGAGAGGGTCGTCCCCAGGGCGACCATCGCCGTCGAGAAGAGGTAGAACCCGGGCGGGACGCGCGGGCGTCCGAAAAGAAGAATGCCGAAGAAGCTCGCCTCCAGGAAGAAGGCCGTAAAGGTCTCATAGGACAGAAGAGGACCCTGGATCGGGCCGCCCATCCGCGCGAGCTCGCTCCAATTCGTTCCGAACTGAAAACCCATCACGACGCCGGAGACGACGCCCAGGCCGAACGCCACGCCGAAGATCTTCAGCCAGAATTCGAAGACGCGGCGATAGACCGGGCGGCCTGTCGCCAGGTGCAGGGCCTCCAACACCGTCAGCCACGCCGCCAACCCGATGCTGAACGACGGGAAGATTATGTGAAACGAGATCGTGAAGGCGAACTGCAGTCGCGAGAGGATCAGAGCCGTGAGATGCATGTCTTATGCTTCCTATCGTCTCGATCACATGGCCGTTGAGCGACGGCCCACGTCATCGCGCAGCCTACCACACTGTTGACCACGCCCCCGAGAGGCAATCCGCAGAATGCGGCCGCCAGCCTCGAACAGCTCAGTTTTCACTTGGCCCTGCGGCCCGGTTCAACAACTACAGCGACCCTGCGATCGGAGATTGTCGCGAAGGGGCGTCCCTTGTCGTTTCCAGCCTGCACAAGATCTTTATAATACGAGATCCCTCCCATCCCTCGGGGATGGGATTACGCATCGTACTTCAAGCATCTCATCAGAATTCTTGTTGTCAGAGAGTCCGCAGACCGTCGGGTCGCCACCTCGACCATGCTCCTTCACGCGGCCGTCCGGCGTCCCAGCTTTTCGAGCAGTCGGACGGCCTTGAGCCTGTCGGGTGTGTCGGTCGAATCGCCGAAGCGGGCGAGCAGTCCCGAGACGAGCCGCGCGGCCGCGTCCGGCCGGCCTTGCTGGATCCGAAGTTCGAGGAGGGCGATCGCCGACCGCAGCGCCCAGGCAAGGGCCTCTTGTCGACGCGCCGTCCGGACAGCGCGCAGGAATGGATCGGCGGGCCTGACGTTCGGCGCTCCGCCGAGACGACGGAGAATCTCCCCTTTCAATCTCAGCAACTCCGGCAGGTTGTAGTGGTAGCCCGTCTCCTCGGCCAAACCCAGGATGTCCTCGACTTCCTCCAGGGCGGCGCCCAGATCGCCACCCTCGACGAGACCCTGGACGTAGTCCGACCCAAGCAGGATGCGCATCAGTCGATTGCCGCCTTCGGCCAGGCCGTCAAAACCCTTCCGAATGAGCTTGACGCCACGCTCGGGCTCGCCGCGCTGGACCAGTTCTATGCCTTGGAAAACCACGCCGATGTGGAGGTGTGGCCCGATATCGTGCTTTTCGGCGACGATCCGAAGTCGAGTCACGTAATCGGAGACCGCCTCCCGGTCGCCAATCCATAAGAATATCGGCAGAACTCCAGAGAGAACCACGGCCAGGCTGATCGGGTGCCCGAGGTCTGTGGCCTCGTCGACAGCGCGGCGGGCCAGTTCGACAGCCTGATCGTAGCGCCCGCCCAGCCAATAGACGCGCGCAAGCGTCGACAGGGCGCGGTTCCGGTGCTCCAAACCGAAAGCCGCATGATCGAAGTGTCGCGCCGGAGGCGGCGCGCGGAGCACGGCCACACTGTGCTGGAGCGAGAGCCGATGATTTCCGATCAGGTGATAGGACGTCGCGAGCATGTCGTTGGCCACGGCCAGGCTAGTCGCGTCGTCCAGCGCCATGGCGACGCGTTCGGCGCGCCTGGCGAACGTCAGCGCCTCGCGGGCGTCCCCCGCCCGGTGCCGAAAGAGCGAGAGGCCGCTCAGGACAGGCATCATCTGACCTCGCTCGTCGAGCCGGTCAGCCAGTTCGAGGCTTCGGACAAGGGCGGCTTCCACGTCGCTCGTGTTGCCGCCCGCCAGCATCCTCGAAAGGCCAAGGCAAGCCTGAAGCACCATCTCTGCCCGGCCGCCCGTCTGGTCGTGCGCCAGGTTCGCCAATCCAAGCTCCGCCCAGCGACGACACTCGGCGAACTGTGACGTCTTGAGCATCGCCAGCGCTGCCGATGCAGCGAGGTCGACGCCAAGTCGCAGGTCGTTCCGCTCAGTGAGCGCCCAGACCAGTGCGCTGCGAACCTCCGCAAGGGCTGAAATGACGGCCGCGTATTGACCAGCCCATGCCGTTTGCCTTGGACCTTCGAGCAGATCTCCCAGCAGCGTGAGGGAGAACGCGGCGTGTCGGGCGGCGGCGGGATCCCTTTCCGCGGCCTCCTCGAGCCTGGCGGCAGCGTACACGCGAGTGGTGTCGAGCAGCCGGTAGCGGAAGCCGTCGCCTTGCGGATCGACGTTGGCCAGCGACTTCGAAACCAGTCCTGGAAGGTTGGCGGCCGCCAGCCCACCCCGATCGTCACTGGCGACGGCTTCGGCGGCGCTCAAAGTGAAGGCCCCGGCGAATGTCGACAAGGCGCGCAACAGCCTCGCCTCTTCCGCGGACAGAAGCTTGTAGCTCCAGTCGAGGGCTGCATTCAGGGTGACATGCCGGGGCGCCGCTGTGCGGCGGCCGGACCAGGACAGCCGAAGTTGGCTGTCGAGCAAGGCAAGGGTGGTTGCGAGACCGAAGGCGCCCACCCGGCCGGCGGCTAGCTCGATCGCGAGAGGGATACCG
>DATBEN010000202.1:0-23948 GCA_036276055.1 Caulobacteraceae bacterium | reverse complement strand
GAGACGTAGACCTTGCGTTGGCTGAGGGCGGCGTAGACGTGGTGGGAGCGGAAGAAGTCCGCGCCCAGGATCATGTCGGGCGTCTCGATCACCTGCTCGGGGATGTGCGAGGCCGTTGGCGTGACGGTGTCGGCCGCGAAGACGTCGGCAACGGTCAGGTGCGCGTTGCGGATCGTCTCTCCGCCGAGGGAGAAGGTGTCGAATACGGCGTGAAAGCCTGCCACTTTTCGCGCCCCCACGCCGCGCAGGGCGCCGGCCGGGGCCGAGTCCGGCCCGTGTGGCGCCACGCCGGCGGCTCTGGCGGCGTCCGAGGTGACTATGGAAATGGACGCGCCGGTGTCCAGTTCGGCGCGCATCGTGTGGCCGTTCAACTTGACGTCCACGAGGATAATCTTCCGCGATGGATCTGCCCGCAGGGGCGCGACGGAATAGGCCTTGCCCCAGTAGACCACCTGATCACCGTTGCAGCCTTTGGGGCGGATAAGGCGCAGTCTCTTGTCCGGGAAGTCGAAGTCGATGTCGCTCTGGAGCAGATAGCTGGCGCCCAGCAGACCGTCGGCATCGGACGCGCGGTGACCTGCGACGATCATCCCGAACTGCGGCATGTCGGCGCCGGGCAACTGGAAATGGACACGGACGAACCGGGCGTCCGCGGCGCCCCCCACGCCGTAGAAATCGATGCCCCGCAGCGGCTGGGGCGTGAGCCCCAGCCGCGCCGCCGCGGCCGGCAGGAGCAGGGTGGTGGAAGACCCAGTGTCGACGATGGCGCGGGGTCCCTGGATCTCGATGGGGACGTCCGCGAGGGTCTCGAGAATGCAGCTCGCGCTCGCGCCGGTGGAAAGTCCGAGCCCCGCGACAAGCGCCACGGCGCCGCCGCCCAGCCACCTCGAGGCGGTCTTGATCGAAAATGCCATGAAGTCCCCCGTTTTCAGAACGATAGCGCGGGGGACGGGGCGCACCACCGAAATTCCTTGAGATTTCCGGGATTTCCTGGGAGTGGCAAAGGTTCAGCAGAGGTGGGGCTTGATGAAACTCCTGAAACTGTTGGGCGCCGTACTGGGGACGGCTGTCCTGGCCACGGCGCCGGCGCTCGCCAATCCGAAAAACGCGCTGGACGCCTATGTGGCGAAGCCCGATCCGGCCTTCGCCTGGAGGGTGATCGGGCCGGTGTCCGGGCCCGGATATCACGGCGCGGTGCTGGAGCTGACCAGCCAGACCTGGCTCACCTCGAAGGAGGTCGACAAGCCGGTCTGGAAGCACTGGCTGACGGTGATCGTCCCTGACGCGGTCGACCATCAGACCGCCTTCATGTTCATCACCGGCGGGAACAACACCGACGCCGCGCCTGCCAAGGCGACGGACCGCTTCGCCAAGATGGCGGTGGAGACCCACTCCATCGTCACCGAACTGGACGATGTCCCGAACCAGCCGCTGCGCTTCACCGAGGACCCGAAGCCGCGGGTCGAGGACGAGATCATCGCCTACCAGCAGGCGAAGTTCGCCAAGGACCACGATCCGCTCGACCTGGTGCGCCTGCCGATGGTCAAGAGCGGGACCCAGGCCATGACCGCCATTCAGCAGTACCTGGCCAGCGACGCGGGCGGGAAGCGCACGGTCGACGGTTTCGTGGTCAGCGGCGGGTCCAAGCGCGCCTGGACCACCTGGCTGGTGGGCGCCCTCGACCCACGGGTGAAGGCGATCATCCCGATCGTGATCAACGTCCTCGACGTGGACGCCACGACCCGGCACCACTGGGAGGCCATGGGCTATTTCTCGCCGGCCCTGAAGGACTACGTGGAAAACGGCCTGATCCCGGCCCAGATCGGCAAGCCCGGGATCGAAGAGGACAACAAGATCGAGGACCCGCTGAACTACCGCGATCGCCCGTCGATGAGAATGCCAAAGTATATCATCAACGCCGTGGGCGACCAGTACTTCCCACCGGACAATACTCGATTCTCCTACCACCTGTTGCCGCAGACCAAGCGGCTGCGGATGATTCCCAACTCCAGGCACTCCACCGCCGGCACGGATATCGACGAGAGCATGACCGCCTTCTATGACGCGGTGCTGAACCACCGGCCGATCCCCGACTATTCCTGGATCGTGCGGCCGGACGGCGCGATCGTCGTGCGCTCGGACACCAAGCCACTGGAAGTGCGCCTGTGGCAGGGGACCAACCCGAAGGCGCGCGACTTCCGCGTCGACACCATCGGCAAGGCCTTCACCTCCACAGTCCTGACCCAGCAGAAGGACGGGACCTGGGTGGGCAAGGTGGAGAAGCCGCCGGCCGGCTGGACGGCCTATTTCGTCGAGATGACCTATCCCAGCGCCTCGCCCTATCCGTTCAAGTTCACGACCGAGGTCTCGGTGATCCCCGACACGCTTCCCTACAAGTGGAAGGACGCCCGCCCGATCATCGCCCCGGACGGGAAGTAGCGCCGCCCCTAGGGACGGGTCTACGCGCAGCTGCGCGGGCCTACTGAGCGGACAGTTGCGCCGTTAGCGTATCTGCGCAGCTCCCGGGGAGACGTGACGGACAAACCTCCCCCCTGCTCCCACATGTCGTTATGAGTGGATCGTGCTCGAGTCTCCCCCAAGGTGGTTCAGGGCGCGATGTCGCCTATGCCCGTGAGGTGCAACACGCCCTTGCCGGGCAGCTCCACGCGCAGCTCCAACGCGCCGCCGGCGGCTTCGACGAACCGGCGCAGCGTGGACAGGTAGAGGTCCGCCTGGCGCTCCATCTTGAGCACCGAGGGCTGTTTGACGCCCAGCGCCTGAGCGATCTGTTCCTGACTGCGCCCGGCGATCTCGCGCAGGGCCTTGAGGCCCTCCACCTCGCCGGCGAGAACGGCGGCGCGGGCGTCGATGCGCGTCCGGCGGTCCTTCGCAAGCCCGGCCACGATCTCTTTGCGCGTGCGGCCCATGGTCAAGTCTCCTTCAACATCTTCAGGTGCGCCGTGAAGCGATCGTCCGCCTTGGCGATGAGGCCTTTGTAGAACCGCTTCTGGGTGACGCCGGCCTTGTCGCCGGCGACCAGCACGATCGCCTGGCGTTCCGGGTCGAACGCGAACGCCACCCGCCAGACCCCGTCCGCCGCCTTGAAGCGCAGCTCCTTCATGTTGGCGTGCTTGGAGCCGGCCAGGGTGTCGGCATGCGGTCTGCCAAGGGTTGGCCCCTACATCTCCAAGAGCGCCGTCATCGCCAGAAGCTCGTCCTGGACCTCGACGGGAAGCGCGTCGAACTCCGGATCGAAGTCGTCATGGTTGCGAACGGTCCATGGCACGGCGGTATATAGCCTCCAGGCTATCTTCTGTCCATAGCCTCGCGGCTATCGATCCCCATCCTCCCCTCCCCGCGGGGGCGCGACGGAATAGGCCTTTCCCCAGCAGACCAGCCGGCCCTTGGGGCGAATAAGCCGGAGCCTCTTGTCGGGGAAGAGAGGATCGCCACGGGGGAAATCGAGGAAGCCGCATCCGCTGACGGCGCTCAATGGCGGGGTTCGGCAGCGGCCCTAGCCACGGCAGTGACCAACCCCGACCCTGAGAACTCGCACCGGAAGAACTTGATCACCTTCGGCGACGGCGCCAATTGGCCCGTCATGCTGCAGCCGTTCGGTGAGGAAATCTGGTTAGCCCAGGGCCCCACAACAGTGGTCGCAGGCTTTCGCTACCCTACGCGGATGGCCATCATCAGGCTGGCCGGCGGCGCACTCTTCATCTGGTCGCCAATCCCCCTTTCGGAGGAACTCCGGACGGCGGTGGATGCGCTGGGCGATGTGCGATATCTCATCGCGCCCAACTCACTTCACCACTTGTTCCTTGGCGAATGGCGGCGCGCCTATCCCGCCGCCAGGCTCTACGCCGCGCCTGGATTGCGCCGACGGCGCGAGGACCTCGAATTCGATGGCGACCTCGACGACGCGCCGCCGGGCGAGTGGTCCGAGGAGATCGACCAGGTCTTGATGCGGGGAAATCTGATCACGACGGAGGTCGTGTTCTTCCATCGCAGCAGCGGGACCGCGATATTCACCGACCTGATCCAGCACTTCAGCCCAACCTGGTTCTCTGGCTGGCGCGCCATCGTCGCCAGGTTGGATCTGATGGCGGCGAGCGAGCCACACGTTCCCCGAAAATTCAGGAGCGCATTCGTCAACCGCCGCATCGCACGCACCGCTCTTCGGCGGATTCTCGCGTGGCCGGCCAGGCGGGTGCTGATGGCGCATGCCCGGCCTATCGAGAACGATGGCCAGGCGTTCATACGTCGAGCGTTTCGATGGCTATTGGCCTGAACCCGCCATCCTGAAACCGACGGTGACTCCCAGTCCGGAATGTCATGACATTTCGGCGCTACCCTCGGGGGTAGGGAGGCGGCATCTCTCTTCGACGCAAAGCGGCGGAAGGGATGAACCACATGCCACAGCAATCGACAGTCATGGTCGTCGGAGCGTCCCGTGGGCTCGGGCTCGCCCTTGTCGAGGAGTGGGTCCGCCGTGGAGCGTACGTGATCGCCACGGTCCGCGGGCAGTCGGACGCGCTGCAGACGCTCGCCCGCCGCTTTCCCGGAAGCCTCGAGGTCGAAGCCGTCGACATCACCAAAGCCGACAGCGTCAAGGCGCTTCGCTCGCGCCTGGAACGGCGAGCGATCGACGTGCTGTTCATCAATGCCGGCATCGCTCGCGCGATCGAGGCGACCCCGGTTGGCGTCGATGAGCAGGACTTCCTCGACATGATGCTGACCAATGCGCTCTCGCCTGTTCGCGCGGTGGAGCTGCTCGGCGACCTGGTCCCGGCCGACGGCGTCATCGCCGTGATGAGCTCCGAACTTGGCAGCATCACGAACAGCGCCGGGTCGTGGCAGCTCTACTCGTCCAGCAAGGCGGCGCTGAACATGCTGATGAAGGGCTTTGCCGCGCGCCGCCCGGATGATCTGCGCGCACTTCTTGTAGTGGCGCCGGGTTGGGTGCGAACCGACATGGGCGGTGGCGATGCGCTGCTCTCGATCGAGGAGAGCATCCCGCTCGTCGTCAGCATGGTCGAAGCAAACCGGGGCAAGCCCGGGCTGCGCTACCTCGATCGCTTCAACAAGCCATTGCCCTGGTAGGCGGCCGTAAGCGCCAAGAAGCGCGCCGTTTCAAGCGATGTCGTCATGGTGATTCATGTACTCGTCTGCTCCCGGTCGTTATCCTCGGGTCATGACTTGCTCGGTTCTTCTGGATCTCGACGGCACGGTGATCGATTCGTATCCGGGCATTTTGGCGAGCTGCCATGCGGCGCTGCGCGCTCTTGGGCACGAGCCGGATGAAACCCTCGACATAAGAGGCGCCATCGGGCCGCCGCTCGAAGATGTGATGCGAGTCCTGCTACAGTCCTATGGCGACGATAGAGTCGATGAAGCCGTCGCCGCCTATCGTCGACATTACGGTGAAAGCGGTCTTCTCGGAAGCGTGCCTTATCCCGGCATCGGCGAGTCCCTCGAAGAGATGAAGCGGGCCGGATTGCGTATCTATCTCGCGACCTCGAAAAGGACGGTCTTCGCGAGCCGGATTCTGGACCATCTGCAGTTCACCAGATACTTCGATGGCATCTATGGTTCAGGGCCGGGCGGCGAGTTCGATCACAAGCCTGAACTGCTCGCCCATATCCTGTCTGAACGTGCTCTTTCCCCGTGCCACAGTCTGATGGTCGGGGATCGCCGATATGACATTTCCGCCGCCCATGCGGTCGGAATGCGCGGCCTTGGCGTGATCTGGGGTTATGGCTCGCGAGGCGAACTCGAGACTGCTGGCGCAGACCAGCTGGTGGAGTCCCCCGCCGATCTCGCCCGTACCGTTCTCTCAATGGTCAACTCGCCCTGAGTCCGGGGATGTCGAGACCGTCCATTAGCAGGGACTTTGCGCCGGCGTGCATGCAGGCGGGGGTCTCGATGCGGGGCGCACTGAGCCGATAGCTCCCAAAGCCGGCGACGACGCCTCATTTCCTGGCGACGAATTCCGCGTTGATCTGAAGGGAGACGTCGTCTCCAACCATGGACAGATCTTTCGCCAGGCCGAAGTCTGATCGCTTGACCGTGCCGGTCGCCGAAAAGCCGGCCTTTTTGCCGAGCACTCCCAGCGGTCCCAATGGACCGTAGCCATTAAAGGTGACGGCCAGGGAGACCGGCTTGGTGACCCCGTTCAGGGTCAAGTCTCCGGTCACAGTACCCGAGCTGCCGTTGTGGATGATTGAAGTGGAAACAAACCTCGCGACCGGGGTCCTGGCAGCGCCGGCAAAGTCGCGAGAGAACTGCTTGTCGGCCTTGTCCCAGCCCGTGTCGAGGGAATTGACGTCGATGCTGACGGTGAGCTTGGCCGCGTCGGGCGCCGCCGGATCGTAGTCATAGCTCGCATCGAATTTATCGAACCGAAAGACATAGATCGAGCGGCCGAAGTGACTGACGCTGCCGATCAACGACGCGTGATGCGGATCGATGACGTAGGTCCCCGACGGCATCGAGGCCAGGTCGCTGTCTCCGGCCGTAACGGGAAGCGGGGCGGCCAAAACCGCCAGCGCGAAAGCGGTGGCGGCGAAGCGGAATGTCATCAGACCTCCAGTAGATGGATCCTCCCGTGGACGGATCTTCCCGTAGATGGGTGCGGCAGGGCTGATCGGTTCATTCCTGGAATGCGCCGGGGCATTGGGCGCGGGTTGGTCGCAAGGGCGGGGGGCCATCTGGTTGTTTCGGCGACTGGGTCGGCTATTGAGCGCGGATGGGTCAGGCCCTGCTCATCATCGACGTCCAACCCAGCTTTTCTCCGCCTGAGTGGCTTGTTCGCGATCTCTGCGCGCTGGCGCCGACGCTGCCTTCGGTCGCGACCGTCGAAAGGCATGACGAAACGGTCACGCCGTTCGAGCGCCAGATCGGATGGAAGCCCGGCTCCTCGGACGACAGCCTGGTTCCGACGGACAAGGTGTTCATCAAGCACGGGTATTTGCCGCCGCCGGACCTGATCCCGCACCTGTCGAGTCTTGCCGTCGAGCGCGTGCTCGTCTGCGGGCTTCAGACCGATACCTGCGTCCTCGCGGCAGGCTTCGCGCTGTTCGACGCCGGCCTGCATCCGACTCTTCTGTCCTGGCTCACCGTCGGTTCATCGCTGGATAGAAGCGGCGAGCTTGGCGCGCGGTTATGGCGACATCACTTCGGAAGCGTGCTGGCGAGCCCGAGCGAGATCTAGCCGAGCGGCCGCCGGCGCGATCCCGTGGTGATCGGCAGGCAGGGCGGCCGAATGAGCTGACTGGGCGGCAGGAAAGCCTTCTACGGCCGCTTCGGCCTGGGCGAGCGTTGCAGCGTCCATTCGAGGTCGGCGACGTCCAGCCCGTCGCAGACCTGCGCCATCCAGAGCAGGAACGCCTCCAGGTCCTTGTCGATCGCCTCATCGTCCAGAGGTCGCGGCTCGTAGCGTGGCCAGAAGCCGTAGAGGATCGCCATGGACGGGTAGCCGCGCCCGAAGTCGCCCAGTTCGACGGCGTAGAGCTGGCCGCTCGCCGCCCGCCAGTAGGCGCGGCCGGCGCGGAAGCCGAGCGCGCGTTCAACGGAGGCGGCGACCTCCGGCCGGCAATCCAGCTCCTGCTCGAAGATCAGCGGATCGGGGCGCAGGGCCGCGAGATCTTCCGCCGTCGGCGTGACGAAGTTCACAGGGCGGCTCCCACGGTGCGATCGAGGAATTCGACGATGTCCTGGACGATCTCAGGCCCGCGGTCGTCCTGCAGGAAGTGCCGCGCCCTGTCGTAGGTCTTTGGCCCTTCGGCGTGAGGGAGAAGCTCCTTCAGGCGGTTGGCGTACTCGATCGGGAAGACCTGGTCTTCAGGCGCCCAGACGAGCTGGACCGGCGTATCGGCCAGACGCGGGAGCTGGCGCTGGATCCAGGCCATGTCCTCCCAGCCGCGATCGCCCTCGCGCAGGGGGATCGAGCGCGGCCAGGTGAGGGTGACCGTCTCGCTCTCCCTCTCGTCATAGACGTGGTGATAGCCGCGCGCCTCCTGCGCCGTCATGCCCCGCTGCGTCGTGTTCGAGGGGCCGCCGTGGGAGAGCACCTTCCACCGCTTGAGGAAGAAAGGGCCGATCACCGGCGCATGCCACAGGGTCCAGGGCCGCGGCGAGGTATGGAAGCGGCCCTTGTAGTCGGTGAAGAGCCAGGTGTTCATCAGGGTGAGCCCCGACACCCGTGGGAGCCGGGCCAGGGCGGCGCCGACGCCCTGCGGACCGCCCCAGTCCTGGCCTACGATCGCCAGCCCCCTAAGGTCCAGCTGGTCGATCAGCGAGACCAGGTCGGCGATGTGGTGGGCGAGGCTGTAGGCGCTGTCGATCCTGGGCTTGTCGGAATAACCCGAGCCGATGCAGTCGGGCGCGATCACGCGATAGCCGGCGGTCCTCAGCGGCTCGATGAAGTCCCGGTAGAGGAAGCCCCAGGTGGGATTGCCGTGCAGCAGCAGCACGGGCCTGGCGTCGCTGGGCCCTTCGTCGAGATAGGCCATCGTGCGGCCGTTCACCTGGATGAGGGACTGATTCCAGGGAAACAGCTCGGTGAGCCAGGCAGGCTTCTCAGGCATCGATCGACTCCGTGGCGCAGGCTTGTCCAGCGGCGCGGGCGGCGCCGGTCGACGCCCGCGGGGGCGGTTGCAACCTGGGTATTCGGCGCGAAGGGGGCGTCTGGTTTCACCTCTTCGGTGAACAGATGGAATTCAGGGGCCGGCGCGCATCGCGCCTCGCGGGAGAGCGATCGACAGGACAGCGCGCAGGCCGGGGCGGTTGTCCTCGAGGCGGAGTTCGCCGCCGTGAAGCTTGGCCGCTGCGGCGACGATGGAGAGGCCAAGGCCCGAGCCCGGGCCGCCGCGGGCGGCGTCGAGGCGCACGAAGCGGTCCTTCGCCCGGGTGCGGTCAGCCTCTGGGATGCCAGGCCCACGGTCGGCGACGATGAGCTCGGCGACGCCGTCGAAGCTGCGGACCTCCAGCGTCACCTCCGCGCCAGGGCCGGCATAGCGCGCCGCGTTGTACAGGAGGTTGCCCACCGCCTGGCGCAGCAGCTGCTCGTGTCCGTCGATGGTCAGCGGCGCCATGGGGCGGACGTCGAGGACCTGGCCGGCGTCTTCCAGCACCGGGCCGAACAGGCCCGCCAGGTCGAGCGCCAGCTCGTCGAGGCGGACCGGCTGCATCATCTCCCGCGAGAGGCCCGATTCGGCGCGGGCGATGTCGATCAGGGCGGTGAACACCGACTGGACCCCCTCGAGCTCATGGTTCACGGACTCGAGGGCGGCGCGGCAGTCCTCGTGACTGGCGCCGGCCTGGAGCGCCGCCTCCACCGCGCCCCGCGCGCGCGTGAGCGGCGTGCGCAGGTCATGGGCGAGGCTGTCGGTGACCGTGCGCATGCCCGTCAGCAGGGCTTCGATCCGGTCGAGCATCCGGTTGAGGGACTCGCCGATCCGATCGAAGGAATCACCGCGCGGGGAGACCTCCGCCCTCGCGCCGAGGTCGCCGCCGGCGATCCGCGCGGCGACGCCCGCGACGGCGTCCGCCCGGCGGATCACCAGTGAATTGAGCATCAAGCCTACGCCGAGGCTTGCGGCCACCACGATGGCGAGGCCGATCAGGAGGCCATCGGCGAGCCGTCCCTGGAACTCGCGCCGCCCAGAGGCGTCGCGGCCGACCACCAGCAAGGCGCCGTCCGGCAGCCTCTCGGCGGTGGCGTCCAGGACGATGCGTCCCGTACGCGTCCTGGCCCGCACCTGCCCCCATTCCCCCGTCGGCAAGTGGCGCGGCTCGGTCAGCAGGTCCCCGCCCAGATGGCGGCCGGACGCGTCATAGAGGCCGTAATGCTCCTCCCGGGCGGCGAGGCGCGCGCGACGCTCCATCCGGACAAGCAGCCCTGGGATGCCTTCGAGGTCGTACGCCTCGGTGAGGATCTGGCGCTCGGCCAGGGCCTCGTCCCGCTCGCGGCCGAGGAAGACGGTCTCGGCCGAGAGGTCAACCAAATAGAAGGCGATGGCGACGGCCCCCAGGACGGTGACCATGGCGAAGGCGGTGAAGGCGAGCGGCCGCAGCCTCAGCGTCGGCCATCTCCATCTGCTTCGCGCACCTTCAGCCCGGCCGGAGACGGCCGCCATGATCTTCGCCCTCCTGCGCGGCCGGCGCCGGCGGCCGCGAGGCGCGAACTTACACCTGTGTAAGGCGCGCGCGAGGCGGCCGTGGCGTGGAGGGGGGACAATGCTCCCGGATCAACATCGGGCCGGGCCGGAGAGCGAGATGAGCCGAAAGGCGTGGTTCACGGCCACCCTTGCCGCAGCAGCGGTGGGGGCGGCATGGCTGTTCTCGCCGAAGCTCGGCGGACTGGCGGTCATCGTCGTCGCGCTCTGCGCGGTGGGCCTGTTTGCGCATAGGCTGCTCTAGGCCGACAGACTCGACGCCGCTCGACCCCCGCTTTTTGACGCGTTCCCCTCAAGCGCCGGCCACGAAGATTCTTTGGGGGGGGGGGCCGGACTAGTTCGCGGACCGCGGATGATTCAGGCGGCGACCGCGGTCGGGGCGGGGGCGAGCCAGGTGACGAGGATCTGGGCGCCGAGGCCGGGGGCGGAGGTGATGGAGAGATGCGCGCCGATGCCGGCGGCGCGTTCGCGAAGGCCAGACAGACCGAAGCCGGAAGAGGTCCTGGCGGGGTCGAAGCCCTTGCCGTCGTCGACGACGGCGAGCTGAAGGCCGCCGGAAGTGGCGGTGAGGGAGACGCGCAGGGTGCGCGCCCCGGCATGGCGTGTGGCGTTCAGCATCGCTTCCTGCGCGATCCGCAGGAGTTCATGGGTGATTTCGCCGGGAGGCGCGACGACGGGGTCGACCTCGGCGATGACCTCGACCTCGCCCAGCCGGCGCACGCCTTCGATGGCGGCCGACAGCGAGGACTCCAGGGTCGGCTGCGCCGACTTCAGCGCGGCCATGGACCGGCGCGACTCGACGAGATTCTCGCCGGCGATCTGGTAGGCCAGGTCGAGCGCCCTCGTCGCACTCGGAGACAATCCCGATTCCGCGCGCGCCAGCTCGAGCTGAAGCCGGATCGCAGCGAACCCCTGCGCCAGGGTGTCGTGGATCTTGCGCGCTATCCGGCGGCGCTCGGCCATCACGGCGGCCTGGTCGGCTGCAGAGGGCGGCCTGCGGATCGCCACGACGGCGGAGCGCACCGCCTTTGCGGCGCCGGGCCGGGTCGCGCCACGAGTGGAGGACGCGAAGCGAATGTCCGGGTCGGCGGCGATGCAGTCCATGTCGAAGCTCCGGTGACCTTATCACCATCTTTCGCCAGATCGCCTCGCAGCGGCTTGCGCCTTCACCTTACAGAAATGCAAGCTGACACGGGCCAGCGAGGGACTATCGACGACCGGAGGTCAGGAGTTCATCCATGTCCAGGCGGGTGCTGGTGGTCGAGGACGACGCCTCGACCGCGGACTACATAGCCAAGGGACTGCGCGAAGAGGGCTTCCAGGTCGAACAGGTCGGCGACGGGCGCGACGCTCTCTATCTGGCGACGTCCTCCGAGTTCGACGCCGTCGTCATCGACCGCATGATCCCCGGCCTCGACGGGCTTTCGGTGCTCAAGGCCATGCGGGCCGCGGCCGTGCAGACGCCCGTCCTCATCCTTTCGGCGATGAGCCACATCGACGAGCGGGTCAAAGGGCTGCGCGCCGGCGCGGACGACTATCTCGCCAAGCCCTTCGGCTTCTCCGAACTGCATGCGCGCCTCGAGAACCTGATCCGGCGGCGCGCCGAGAAGCCGGTGGAGACGGAGCTGCACTGCGGCGACCTCGTGATGGACCTTCTGTCCCGCAAGGTCACCCGCGCGGGTCGGCCGATCGAGCTGCTGCCGCGGGAGTTCAAGCTGCTCGAGTTCCTGCTGCGCAACCAGAACCGGGTGGTGACGCGGGTCATGCTGCTGGAGCGGGTGTGGGACTACCGGTTCGATCCGCACACGAGCATCATCGACACCCACATCAGCCGCCTGCGGAAATCGCTGGAAACCGGCTTCGACAAGCCGCTGCTGCACACCGTCCGGGGAGCCGGCTACCGGCTGGCGGAAGAGCCTTAGCTAGAAAGACCCTCAGGAAGCAGGGTCTCGCCGACCGTCCGGGTGACGATGTCGGCGTTCAGGGGCTTTTCGAAGCGCACAACCTGCGCGAAGCGCTCGGGGATCGAGGACGGCTCGTAGCCGGTGGTGAAACAGAACGGCACGTGACGGGCCTCGAGCACGTCGGCGACCGCGAAGACCTTCTCATGACCGAGATTGACATCGAGCAGGGCCGCATCCAGCTCCGCCTGGCCCTCGATCAGTTCGAGGGCTGCAGAAACGGTCCGCACCGGACCCAACACCACGGCGCCGAGGGCCTGAAGCGAATGCGCCAGGTCGTCGGCCAAAAGAAATTCATCTTCCACCACGAGGATCGTGCGGCCGTCGAGGCGCGGATCGGCCATGTCAGGAAGACCCCTGTTTCTCCCTTGCGATGTGACGAGTCGTAACGCGACAGTCGGCGGCGTAGCAACGTCCCAAATGGGACACACTCGCGGTTCCACCGGACCGGGGCGTCAGGCGGCGAAAACCGATCGGCGCCCGCCTCGAACAAACGGCGCAACCAGGCGGCTCGCGGGTCGCGACAAAAGCGGTTTAGAGCCTCGCCGCGGGACCAACCGGATCGAAAACCATGACAGACACTCTCCAAGGGCAGGTGATCGTCATCACCGGCGCCAGCAGCGGGCTGGGCGAGGCGGCCGCGCGGCTGCTCTCGAGCCGGGGCGCGATCATCGCGATGGGCGCGCGACGTCGCGAGCGCATCGAGGCCCTGGCTGCGGAGTTCGCCGGCGGCGGAGGCGAGGCCCTGGCGATGGAGACCGACGTGGCCTCGGCCGATCAGGTGAAGGCGCTGGTCGATACGGCGGTCGAGCGGTTCGGCCGGATCGACGTGATGATCAACAACGCCGGCCTGATGCCCAATTCGCCCCTCGAACGCCTCCTGGTGGAGGACTGGGAGCGGATGATCGACATCAACATCAAGGGCGTCCTCTACGGGATCGCCGCCGCCCTGCCCCACTTCCGGCGCCAGAAGAGCGGCCACTTCGTCAACGTCGCCTCGGTCGCCGGCCACAAGGTGCGCCCGGGCAGCGCGGTCTATTCGGCCACCAAGACGGCCGTGCGGGTGATCTCCGAGGGGCTGCGCCAGGAGGTGAAGCCGTGGAACATCCGCACCACCATCATCTCCCCCGGCGCGGTGCAGAGCGAGCTGCCCGACAGCATCACCGACGAGACGACGCGGCAGAGCGCCCAGCAGATGTACGCGCGCCACGCCATCGGCTCCGACTCCTTCGCCCGCGCCGTCGCCTACGCCCTCTCCGAACCCGAAGACGTCGACATCAACGAGATCCTCTTCCGGCCCACGGCGCAGGAGTACTGAAGGGGAAGGGTCTCTCACCCCCTTGGGGTAAGCTCCGACACCGGGAGGCGGATGACGCATCGGACGCCGTCCTCGCCAAGGGAATAGGCCGTCTCGGCGTCGAGCTGGTAGGGCAGCGCCCGCTCGATCAGTTCGCGCCCGGCGCCGCCCTGGGTCTCGCTGGCCGGCGGCACGGTGACGCCGGTTTCGGTCCATTCCACGCGGAGCCGCGGGCGGTCGTCGAGGCCAGGCGGCTCGAGGCGCCAGCGCACCGTCAGGCGCCCCTTCGGCTGGGCGAGGGCCCCGTACTTCATGGCGTTGGTCGCCAGCTCGTGGATCGCCATGGCCAGGACCTGGACCGTACTCGATCGCAGCAGCACGTCCGACGGTCCCTCGAGGCTGACCCGCGCGCCCTGGTGGGCGCGGAGCTCGTCGCGCAGGAGTTCGTCGAAGGCGATGCGGTCGGCCTCCTTCAGGCGCGACAGCAGGGCCTGCACCCGCGCCAGGGCGTCCATGCGGTCGCCGAACTTGACCTTGAAGTCCTGCAGGCTGCGGCTCCCGCGCGCGGTTCGCTGGGCGATGGACCGCACCACGGCCATGAGGTTGCGGGTCCTGTGCTGCAGCTCGCCCACGAGGACGGTCATGCGGTCGGCGGTCTCCTTCTCGTCGGTGATGTCCTCGCCGATGCCCCCGATCCGCTGCACGCGTCCAAGGTCGTCCATCAGCGGGAACATGGTGTCCCGCAGCCACCGCATCTGTCCGTCGCTCGCCCGCCTGATGCGGTACTCGAGCGACACGCGTTCCCCACGCGCGACGCTCCGCAGCTTGCCCAGGGCGAGGTCGCGGTCCTCCGGCTGGATCAGGTCCAGCCAGTTGCGCAGGGTGTCGCCGGCCAGCGCAGGTTCCAGCTCCACGCCATAGACGGTCTCGAACGCGGCGCTGAGATATTCCCAGCGCAGGGTTTCCGCATCGCGGATCCACAGGATGTCCGACGAGGCTTCCCCAAACCGACGGAACCTCGCCTCGGATTCGCGCAGGGCGTCCTCGGCGCGCCGGCTCTCGGTGACGTCCTGGCCGATCCTGATGAAGCCGCGCACGGCGCCCTCGGCGTCGAGCAGGACGCTCACGGATCCGTCGATGAACACCCGGGAGCCGTCCTTGCGAAGGCGCCAGCCGACATCGGGCGCGCGCCCTTCAGCCATGGCCCACCGCTGCTCCCTCTCGGGCTCTCCGGCCTCGCGATCCTCCGGCGTGAAGAGGATCTCGGCGCGCAGGCCCACCGCCTCGCGGGCCGACCAACCGAACACTGCCTCGGCGCCGGGGAGCCAGTCGACGATCCGGTACTCGGCGTCGGTGATGAAGATGGCGTAGTGCCGGGCGTTCTCGACGATGAGCCGGAACCGCTCCTCGCTTTCGAGCAGGGCGGCCTCGGCCCGTTTGCGTTCGCTGATGTCCAGGGCGTAGCCGACGATCGTCCCGTCGCCGAGGTCATGGCCGTTGAAGAGCATCCACCGGCGGCGGCCGTCGCTGGTCAGATACGCCTTCTCGTGGGGGCCAACGCGGCCCTCGGTCACCAGGCGCTCCATTTCGACCTCGGCGCGGGCGAGCCACTCCGGCGGGGTCATGGCGCGCCAGTCGAGGCGACCGCCGGCCACCTCCTCGCGCGGCCATCCGATCATGCGCAGGAAGGCTTCGTTGGCGTCCAGGACCGTCCCTTCGCGGTTGAAGAACAGGATGCCCACGGACTCGGTCTCGATCACGCGCTGCAGTCGCGCCTGGCTCGCCCGCAGCGCCTCTTCCCGGCGATGGCGGACAATCGCCTCGCTCGCCTGGCGCGCGTAGAGATCGGTGAGCCGGTGATCGCTGTCGCTGAACGGCCGCGGCTCGCGGAAGTAGGTGGACACCATGCCCAGCGGCTCCCCGCGGGCGCCGAACAGGGGCGTCGACTGGGCGGCGCGAAATCCGTAGGCGCGCGCGGCCTCGCGGAATGGCGCGAATCCCGGATCCGTCCCGACGTCCTCGATCACCACACGCCCGGCCCTGGCCAGCGCCTGTCCGCAGGAGGTTCCGGTGTCCGCGCCGATCTCCTCGAAGTCGCTTTCGAAGGCCTTGTCGAAGCCCCTCTGCGCCACCAGCCGGAGCGTCTGGCGAGCCGGGTCGAACAACTGGATGTTGCCGAAGTCGGCCCGGTGAAGGACGACGATCGCGTCGAGCACATGGACCAGGAGAGCGCGCAGATCCGTCGTCCGGTCGAGCCGCGAGGTCAGCTCGTGGAGCCGGCGCATGGCGTCCAGTTCCGACGCCAATTGCGCCGCCTGAGACGACCCCGCCCGCCCGGCCCTCGTACGCGCCATATCCGCCTTGCCGCCCCACGCCAATCGATCTGGCGTGGCGTCCGGACACCTCTGCAACCCTAGAGCCTGATGCGTTCGTACGGAACAGATGCGAACGTTGAATCAGGCTCTACACTTTTGAATCTAGAGCAAATTATCCCCGTTCATACGGTTCCGCCTGAACGGGGTTTGCTCTAGGCGCCCAGCCCTGAGGTAAACGCGGATCAGCCTCTGATCGACGACGGACCTGCGGCAGCCTTGACTGCGCGTCCGCCACCCTAAAACAAACTCAGAGTGGACGGAACCGTGCGAATAAGAACAATTCTGCGCCGGGCGCCCTGCAGCGGTTCCGATAGGTTTTCAGCCGTCTCACAAGAGCTTCACCGTGGCCGAACGGCGGTCGTCCGAACCAAGGTCGGGGCCTGCGAGTCGCCGCCGTTGCGGCCTCAGCCGTGATTCTTGTCGAGAAGCGTCAGCAGACGGCCGACCAGCCCCTCGTTCTGGGTCAACTCCTGCAGGTGCGTGGCCGCGAGGCTGTCGATCGCCGCCTCTCCCTCGGGCGTGAGGAGCACGGCGACACGGCGGGCGTCGCCCGGAGCCGGTGCGCGGCGGACGAGACCCGCCTTCTCCATGCGATTGACCAGCTCTGCGGCGGAGTGCTGACGCACGAGCAGCTGTTCGGCCAGTTCGCCGATGGTGAAGGGCCGCTCGTCGGGGCGCGCCCTGATCGCCAGCAGGGCCTGGTACTGCTGCGGCGCCAGCCCTGCCGTCTCCGCCTCACGGCTGCTGAAGGCGAGGAACCGGCGGAGTTCGTATCGGAAAGCGGCGAGCGCCCGGTATTGCTCGGGGGTCAGCCGCGGGGGCGGCGGCGCGGTCATGCTCGAGAGCCCTCAACTGGTCAGGCCGGCGACGATGACCGCCTCCTGTTTCCGAATCCTTCCCCGACATTGCGCAACCTTGGCCGTCGTGAAAGGTTCAGCGCCAACCAAGCTCGCGAGCCGCGGATTCTGCCGGTGCATCGAGCGCGGGCCCCGCCGCCATGGCCTGGGCCTTAGCGAGGACCGGAGCGGGCATTTCGTCCCCCGCGAGCCTGTAGGCGCCGGCGTGCTCGGCGCCGCCGGTCGCCGCCGCCAGCGGCACGGTCCAGCGCGCCCCCGTGCGGCAGGCGAGCCCGGCCAGGCGCGAGCGGCGATCGAGGAAGGTGCGGCAATAGCGGCCGTCCTGGGCGCGGATGGTGAAGCCGATACGGACCGGCTGGGCGGGCGACTGGTCGGCGACGAGCTGGTTTTCCAGGGCGCGGGCGAGTCCATCCTGGGCCACCAGGGCCCCGCCCCGGGTCACGACGGCCGGAGCGGGACCAAGCCCCGACCCGGCGAACCCGATGACCAGGCCGACGGCGAGGCAGGCGGCCGCCAGCAGGCCGACCGATCGCGGCGCGGGCCGCGCCGCAGCCTGGCGGCGCTGGCGGCGCACGGCGGCGAGATCCACCACTTCGGGAGGCGCGCTCGTCTTCGCCCCGGCCACGATCGCCATCAACCGGCCGGGAACCGGCTCGGCCAGGGCGCTGGACCAGGCGCCGGCGACGCGCTTGCGCACCGCCCGATGAGCGGCCAGGCGCGCCGTGAGTTCGGGCGATCGGGCGAGCGCCCGCTGGACCTCGCGCGAGCGTCCCGCATCGAGCTCGCCGTCGACGAAGGCCATCAGGGTCGCGTCATCAATCATGACCTATCCTCCCACTCCCTCGAGCTGCGCCATCAGAGCCATCCGTCCACGGACAAGCCGGCTCGTCAGCGTGCCCACCGGCGCGTCGATCACCCTGGCGGCCTCCGCGTAGGAGAGCCCTTCCACCAGCACCAGGAAGACCGCAGTGCGCTGGTCCTCCGGCAGGGCGGCCAGGGCGCGCTCCACCGCCGTGGCGGCCAGTCGCTGGTCGAGCCCCGGGGCGCGGACGTCGGCCACCGCCTCCGCCTCTTCGGTCGAGCCGACGACCCGCGACCGGCGCGAGCGGGACCGCACCTCGTCGATCCAGGCGTTGCGGAGGATGGCGAACAGCCATGCGTCCAGCCGCGTGCCCGACGCAAAGGTCAGCCTGCGCTGCAGCGCCCGTTCGAGAGCGGTCTGTACGAGGTCGTCGGCGTCCGCAGGGTCGCGCGAAAGGCTGCGGGCGAACCGCCGCAGGCGTGGCAACAGGTCGATCAGCTCGCGCTGAAAGGCGTCCAAGGGGCGTTTCCGATCTCATGAGGATGAGACGCAGGGCGCCCGGCGTTTCATCCCAAGTTGTCACCCATATTGAGACGAGATGATCGCATCGCGCAAACCGTGTCGAGCGGACCGACGGCGGCAGCTCCGTCGCGCAGGGCTCGTCGCCGCGCTCGCCGCCGTCGCGGCCTGGCCGGCGGCCGCCCAGCTGCTCCGCCCGGGTCTCGGCGGGGGTCTCGGCGTGCCGCTCGGCCTGCCGGGGCCCGGTCTGTCGGATGTCCGGACCACGCTCTCCGGCGTGACGGGGGCGCTCGATCCCCAGCAGTTGCTGGACACGCGACGCGAGAGGCTGGACGCCCTGCTTCATGCGCACCCGCGCGAGCTGGAACGGGGTCCGGCAGGTGAGGTGGTGGTGCGCGGCGTCATCCTGGCCGTTAATCCCGCGCCCGGCGCTCTCGCGCGGGCCCAGGCCGAAAAATTTTCGGCCCAGGCGGAGCCGACCGACGTCGGGCTGGACCTGCAGGTCGTCCGCCTTCAGGCGCCCGAGGGGATGTCGGCGCGCGCGGCCCTGGCGAGGCTCCGGGCGCTGGACCCGCAGGGCGCCTATGACTTCGACCCGATCTACAGCCCGTCCGGGACTGTGGATCCGCCGCGGGGCGAGGCGTCGCATTCCCCGCCCGAGCGGCAGGAGGCGGCGAGGATCGGTCTGATCGACACCGGGGTCGACGGCGCACACCCGGCCTTCGTCAGGGCGCGCATCGAGCAGAGGGGTTTCGCCTCGGCCGAGGCGATCCCCGCGGCGCACGGGACGGCGACCGCATCGCTCATCGTGGGCGAGGATGGGCGATTCGAAGGCGCCGCCCCCAGCGCGACGCTGGTGGTCGCCGACGTCTATGGCCGCTCCCCTACCGGCGGCGCCGGCGACCTGCTGGTGCAGGCGCTGGCCTGGACGGCGGCGCGCGGGGCGCGGGTGGTGAACATGAGCCTGGTGGGGCCGCCCAACCTGGCTGTGGGGGCGGCGGTGCGCGCGATCCAGGCCCGCGGGATCCTCATCGTCGCGCCGGTGGGCAACGATGGTCCGGCCGCCCCGCCGGCCTATCCCGCCTCCTATCCGGGGGTGGTCGCGGTGACGGGCGTCGACCCGCAGGGCCGCGTGCTGATCGAGGCGGGCCGCGCCAGCCACCTCGACTTCGCCGCGCCCGCAGCCGAGGTGAAGGCGGCGAGCCTCTCGGGCGGCTTCACCAGCGTGCGCGGCACCTCCTTCGCCGCCCCGGTCGTCGCTGGGCGCCTGGCCCTCGCTGAAGCCGCCGGCGCTGTAGACCCCGCCGCCGCCATCGACGCCGTCGCGGCGACGTCTCGCAAGGGACCGGGCTACGGGAAGGGGCTGGTGGCGCTGCGGGTCCAGACCGCCCGCGGACGCTGAACTCAGATTTTCTCGAGGCGCGAGGGATGAAACGTCGGCGGCGGGTCGTTGGCCAAGGTGGAAGCGCTGCGGCGCTCCAGACCTGGCACGGAGAAAAAAGATCATGCGGAAGACCAAGCTGATGCCGATCGTGACCCTCGCCTGCGCTCTGGCCGCCGGATCGGCCGCCAGCGCCGGTCCGCTGGGAGGCGGTGGCGGACTGGGTGGCCTCGGAGGCGGACTGGGCGGCGGCCTGATGGGAGGCCGTGGCGGTTTGAGCGGGGCCTTCAACGGGTCCGCGAATGGAAGCTTCAATTCCGGGCCGGCCCTGAACCGCGCCCCCGCCACTGCCGGCGCCGCGAAGACCAAGGTCCGCAACACCGCCGCCTCGGCCAAGAGCACGGCGAGCTCCGCGACCGCTCAGGGTGAGAACACCGCCGCCACCGCGGCCAGCCAGGCGCGCGGGGCCGGACAAGCCGCCGCGGGCAAGGCGAGCGGCGCGGCGTCGGGCGTCGCCGGCGCGGCGAACGGCCTGGCCTCCAGCCCGCCCAGCGCCGGCGGCTCGGGGTCCGGCGCGGCCAGCGCCTCGCGCGGCGGCGGCCTCAACGCCTCACTCGGCGCCAACGCCTCGGCTTCGCCGCAGTAAGGAACCCGCGCCCTGGTGCGCCGGCGTTCCCGCCGGCGCACCAGGGAAGCGGCCTCAGCCCCCCTTCACCGCCGCGACGAGCGCGGAGAGGTGTTCGGGCGGGGTCTGGGGCGTGATGCCGTGGCCGAGGTTGAAGATGTGCGGGGAACCGCGGAAGGCTTCGACCACAGCGCGCGCGCCAACCTCCAGCGCCTCGCCGCCGGCGACCAGCAGCTGGGGATCGAGGTTGCCTTGCAAGGGCATTCCGGCGGAGGCCTCGCGACGGGCGAAGGCGGCGGGCGTCTGGGTGTCGACGCCAAGCGCCGTCACCCCCGTCTCACATGCGTAGCGGCCAAGCAGGGCGCCGGCCCCGCGGGGAAAGCCGATCACCGGGACGTCGACGCCAAGCTCGCGCAGGCGCGCCATGAGCCGCCTGGTTGGATTCAGGATCGCCCGTTCGAACAGGGGCTCGGGCAGCCCCTCCGACCAGCTCTCGAAGATCTGCAGGCACTCCGCGCCGGCCGCGACCTGGGCGGCGAGGTGGCGCGCGGTGGCTTCCACCAAGACCTCCAGCAGGGCGTCGAGGTCGGCGGGACGCTGATAGGCGAAGCGGCGGCAGCGGTCCTTGTCGCCCCCCTCGCCCTGAATCATATAAGTCGCCACCGTCCACGGCCCGCCGGCGAAACCGATCAGCGTGACCGCCGGATCGAGAGCCTCTCGAAGGCGCGCCACGGTCTCGTATACGGCGCCCAATCGCTGAGGCAGGCTCTCAGGCGGCTCCAGCGACCAGGCGTCCGCCTCCAGCAGCGGCTCGAGGCGCGGCCCCTCCCCCTCGACGAACCACACCTTGCGGCCGAGGGCGTCGGGGATCACCAGGATGTCGCAGAACAGGATCGCCGCATCGAGATCGAACCGGCGCAGAGGCTGCAGCACGGCCTCGCAGGCCAGCTCGGGCGTGTAGCAGAACTCCATGAAGTTGTTCGCCCGCGTCCTCAGCTCGCGGTACTCGGGCAGGTAGCGCCCAGCCTGGCGCATGATCCACACCGGCGGCGGATCGACCCGCTCGCCCGCCAGCACCCTCAGGAGTCTCTTCTCGCTCATCAGCCCTCCGGCGGTCTTCATCCGGCTGTACGACACGACGCAGCCAAAGGGGAGGGATGGCGCCGCGGACAGGAAAGCCAGTATCGTCTGCCGCGCGTTTAGTGCGTTACGGACGGAGATGGTCGAGATGGGGCAAGGCGCGAGCCTGGCGAGCGTGCTGGAAGGGGTCCAAGGCGCCCAGGCCAAGGCTGCGGCGCGGGCGGTCCTGGCGCTGGCGCGGGCGGCGGCTGAACTGTCGGCGGTGATCGCGCGCCCCTCGATCGAGGGGCGGCTGGGGGCGGCCACCGGCGGGGCGAACATCGACGGCGACGCGCAGCGCAAGCTCGACCTGATCGCCGAGGATCTCTGTCGCAGCGCGCTCCAGGGCGCCGGCGTCGGGCCTTATCTCTCCGAAGAGACCGAGGGACCGATGATCCTCGATCCGGCTGGGACCGTCGCCGTAGCCATCGATCCCCTGGACGGATCCTCGAACATCGACGTCAACGGGGTGATCGGCACGATCTTCTCCATCCTGCCGGCGCAGGGCCCGGATGCAGGTGCGAGCTTCTTGCAGAACGGCCGCGCCCAGATCGCCGCCGGTTTCTTCAGTTACGGACCGCAGACCACCCTGGTGGTCAGCCTCGGCGAGGGTGTCGATGTCTTCACGCTCGACCGATCCACGGGAGATTTCGTGCTCGTCGAGCGGGGCCTGAAGATCCCCGAGGGCACGCCGGAATATGCGATCAACGCCTCCAACCACCGGCAATGGCGCGAGGCGGTGCGCAACTACATCGACGACTGCCTGCGCGGCGCCGAGGGGCCGCACGGCGAGACCTACAACATGCGCTGGGCCGGCTCGCTGGTGGCGGACGCCTACCGCATCTTCAATCGCGGCGGGATCTTCCTGTACCCGGCCGACGCCCGCAAAGGCTACGACCAGGGACGCCTGCGCCTGCTCTACGAAGCGAGCCCCATCGCCTTCCTCGCCGAGCAGGCCGGAGGGAGCGCCACCGACGGCGAGCGGCCGATCCTGGACATCGTTCCCCGCCGGCCGCACGAACGCGCGCCGCTGGTGATGGGCTCTGCGGACAAGGTCGAGCGGGTGCGCCGCTACCACCAGGACCTGAGCCTGGCGCGGGGCGAGCCCGTGGCCCTGAGCAGCGCCCGCGGGTGAGGCCATGAGCCCCAACCCGATCGTCATCGCCCCTTCGATCCTCTCCGCCGATTTCGCGCGCCTGGGCGAGGAGATCCGCGACGTCGTGGAGGCCGGAGCCGACTGGATCCACGTCGACGTGATGGACGGCCACTTCGTGCCCAACATCACCATCGGGCCGGACGTGCTGAAGGGGATTCGCCACTGGACCGACCGGCCGATGGACGTCCACCTGATGATCTCGCCGGTGGACCCCTATCTGGACGCGTTCGCGGAGGCTGGCGCCGACCACATCATCGCCCATGTGGAGGCCGGACCGCACATCCACCGCACCTTGCAGACGATCGGCAGGCTGGGTCGCAAGGTGGGCGTGACCCTCAATCCCGGCACGCCCGTGGCCCACATCCAGAGTGTGATCGGCCTGGTGGACCTGGTGCTGGTGATGAGCGTCAATCCCGGCTTCGGCGGCCAGGCCTTCATCCCCGAAGCCATCGAGCGGGTGAAGGCGATCCGCCAGATGGCCGGCGGCCGGCCAATCCGCATCGAGGTGGATGGGGGCGTCGGCCCGGCCAACGCCGGCCTGCTGGCGGCGGCGGGCGCCGACGCCTTCGTCGCCGGTTCGGCCGTCTTCAAGGGCGGCAAGGGCGCCTATCGCGCCAACATCGCCGCCATTCGCGAGGCGGCCAGCTCCGCCCTACGCGCTCCCGCCGCTGCGGGCTGAACGCGCGCGTTGTCCGGCTCAGCTGCGGGCGAGCGCCGCGTCGGAGGCGCGCCGATGGCGCAGGACCGCGCCCACCATGGCGCAGCCGGTAAGCATCAGGGCCCAGCCCGCAGCCTGCGGCGCGGCGTTGGCCGCCGGCTCCTGGCAGGCGACAAGCCTGTGATGGACGCGGCCTTGGCAGGTCTGCGCGGATACGCTTGGCGCAGTGAGCAAGAACAGGCTCAGAATTAGCATGAACAACGACGATCCCTTCGGCGCTCCTGTGGCGCCCGGGCCCACACTCTCACGGTCGGAAAGCGCTCTTTCACGGAAATCGACAACAATAGTAGGTTTCAATTCTCGGATGATCCAGCAAATTGTGCAGTTACGGGCGAATGGGTTTCAGCTTCGAGTGAAGGCGTACTACTCCACGCCACGGCCTGCAGCATTGGTCGACGCCTCATCTCCACGCCCCTGGAACCAGTCGCAGCTAGCAAACGTTGGAAGACCTCTCGAATGTGATGCGTCCCGCGCCTCGCGACGCGTGCGGCAGGCTGTATTGAATCAATGCATGTACAGAGTCAACGATTGATAAACAACCTCTACCTGTAACGAATATTCACCAAGCATTCACACGCGAATGCCGATATTCTAGCCTAATCTTCGCGCGCCCTGCACAGCGCAGCCAAGCGAGGATTTCTCATGCAAACGCGACTTCTGCTCATGATGGGCGGCATCGTGAGTGTTTTTCTTGCATCGACAGCGGCGATCGCCGCGCCCACCGCTTCGCCAGGCTACAGCCGGAGCGTCTTCGCGCGCCGGACGGCTCGAACGGGGCCATGAGCACCATCGCCGAGTACAACAGCTCGGGCGCGCTCATGGCGAGCTTGTCGAGCAGGTCAACCTCTCCACGGGAGGCTTCACGCCGATCGTCAGTGGACTGGACAGCCCGCACGGCGAAGCTTTCTTCCCCATCGGCGTCCCCGAGCCGCGGTCCTGGGCCCTGATGATCCTGGGCTG
>DATBEN010000201.1:0-7451 GCA_036276055.1 Caulobacteraceae bacterium | reverse complement strand
GGAGTTCCCCTCCGCCGGGGTGAAGGGCATGGCCCTCAACCTCGAGCGCGACAACGTCGGGGTCGTGATCTTCGGTTCGGACGCCGACATCTCCGAAGGCGACGAGGTGCGCCGCCTGAGCGAGATCGTGGACGTCCCGGTCGGCAAGGGCCTGCTCGGCCGCGTGGTCAATCCGCTGGGCGAGCCGATCGACGGCAAGGGCCCGATCACCAACGTCGCCGAGCATCGCCGCGTGGACGTCAAGGCGCCAGGCATCATCCCGCGCAAGTCGGTGCACGAGCCGGTCCAGACCGGCCTGAAGATCGTCGACTCCCTGGTGCCGATCGGCCGCGGCCAGCGCGAGCTGATCATCGGCGACCGCCAGACCGGCAAGACCGCCCTCGCCATCGACGCCATCCTCAATCAGAAGCAGGTCAACGCCGGCGACGACGAGAAGAAGAAGCTCTACTGCATCTACGTCGCGATCGGTCAGAAGCGCTCCACGGTCGCCCAGATCGTGAAGAACCTCGAAGAGCGCGGCGCCCTCGACTACACCATCGTCGTCTGCGCCACCGCCTCCGAGCCCGCCCCTCTGCAGTTCCTGGCGCCCTTCGCCGGCTGCGCCATGGGCGAGTGGTTCCGCGACAACGGCATGCACGCGCTCATCATCTATGACGACCTCTCCAAGCAGGCGGTCGCCTATCGCCAGATGAGCCTGCTGCTGCGCCGCCCGCCGGGGCGGGAAGCCTATCCGGGTGATGTCTTCTATCTGCACTCGCGCCTGCTCGAGCGGGCGGCGAAGCTGAACGAGGACTTTGGCGGCGGCTCCCTGACAGCCCTACCGATCATCGAGACCCAGGCCAACGACGTGTCGGCCTACATCCCCACCAACGTGATCTCGATCACCGACGGCCAGATCTTCCTCGAAACCGACCTGTTCTATCAGGGCATCCGCCCCGCGATGAACGTCGGCATCTCCGTCTCGCGCGTGGGATCGTCGGCCCAGATCAAGGCCATGAAGACCGCCGTCGGGCCGCTCAAGGGCGACCTCGCCCAATATCGCGAGTTGGCCGCCTTCGCCAAGTTCGGCTCCGACCTCGACATCTCGACCCAGCGCCTGCTCGCTCGCGGCGAGCGCCTCACCGAACTCCTGAAGCAGCCGCAGTATGCGCCGCTCCAGGCGGAGGAGCAGGTCGCCGTACTCTACGCCGGCACGCGTGGCTACCTCGACCGAGTGCCGGTGAACCAGGTGCAGGCCTTCCAGAGTGAGTTGCTGGGCCGGCTTCGCGGCGGCGTGGGCGGGATCCTCGAATCGATCCGCGCCAGCCAGGCCCTGTCCGGCGAAACCGAAGAAGAGCTGAAGAAGATCGCCGAGGCGGTCGCCTCGAGCTTCGCCTGACGCTCGCCTCTAGGAAAGCCTCCAGCCGGACATGGCCAGCCTAAAGGAAATCCGCAGCCGCATCGCCAGCGTGGCCGCGACGCAGAAGATCACCAAGGCGCTGCAGATGGTGGCGGCCTCGAAGCTGCGCCGCGCCCGCGAGACGGCGGAGAACGCCAGGCCCTACGCCCAGCACATGGCCTCGGTGATCGCCAACCTCGCCGCCGGCGTCTCCGGGCCCGGGGCGCCGGCCCTGCTGACGGGCACGGGCTCGACCCGTCGGGAACTCGTGGTGGTCGCCACAGCCGACCGCGGCCTAGCCGGCGGCTTCAACTCCTCGATCGTGCGCATGGCGCGCGACCACATCGCCACGCGCACCGCCGAAGGCCGCGAGGTCAGCGTCATCACCGTCGGCCGCAAGGCCAGGGACCAGCTGCGCCGGATCCTCGGTGGCCGCCTGATCACGTCGGTGGAAGCGGGGGCCGCTCCCAGCTTCGACAAGGCGCAGGAAGTCGCCAGCCTGGTGACGAAGCGCTTCGAGAACGGCGAAGCCGACGTGGTGACCCTGATCTACAATCACTTCGTCTCGGTCGTGAGCCAGACGCCGACGATCAAGCAGCTCGTCCCCGCCCAGGTGGCGGGCGCGGGTCCGACGGTCGACCTGAAGGGCGCCGCCTACGAATACGAGCCCGAGGAATCGGCGATCCTCGAAACGCTTCTGCCCCGCAACATCACGACCCAGATCCTTGCGGCGCTGATGGAGAACCAGGCCGGCTTCTTCGCAGCCCAGATGGCCGCCATGGACAACGCCACCCGCAACGCCGGCGAGCTGATCGCCAAGTTGACCCTGCTCAAGAACCGCACGCGTCAGGCGCAGATCACCAAGGAGCTGATCGAGATCATCTCCGGCGCCGAGGCGCTCTGACAGCCTTAGGAAGACCTTGCCATGACCATGACCGAAACCGCCCCTTCTCCCGCCTCCGCCGCGAAGATCGATCCCGCGCTCCCCGCGGGCGTCGCCACCGGCCGCATCGTCCAGGTGATCGGCGCTGTCGTGGACGTCGAGTTCGACGGCCACCTGCCGCACATCCTCAATGCGCTGGAGACGACCAACACCGACCAGCGCACCGGCGCGCCGTTCCGGCTCGTGCTGGAGGTCGCCCAGCACCTGGGCGAGAACACCGTGCGCACCATCGCCATGGACACCACCGAGGGCCTGACCCGCGGTCACCCGGTGGTCGACACCGGCGGCCCGATCACCGTTCCGGTCGGACCGGGGTGCCTGGGCAGGATCATGAACGTGATCGGCGAACCGGTCGATGAAGCCGGCCCGATCCCGTACAACCGCAAGGCCTCGATCCACCGCGACGCGCCTGCGTTCGCGGACCAGACGACATCGGCCGAAATCCTCGTCACCGGCATCAAGGTCGTCGACCTGCTCTGCCCCTACACGAAGGGCGGCAAGATCGGCCTGTTCGGCGGCGCCGGCGTGGGCAAGACCGTGACCATGCAGGAGCTGATCAACAACATCGCCAAGGCCTACGGCGGCTACTCCGTGCTGGCGGGCGTGGGCGAGCGGACCCGCGAGGGCAATGACCTCTACCACGAGATGATCGAGTCCAAGGTCAACGTGGACCCCAAGCACAACAACGGCTCGACGGAAGGCTCGCGCTGCGCCCTGGTGTACGGCCAGATGAACGAGCCGCCGGGCGCCCGCGCGCGCGTGGCTCTCACCGGTCTGGCCCAGGCGGAGTATTTCCGTGACGAAGAGGGCAAGGACGTGCTCCTCTTCATCGACAACATCTTCCGCTTCACCCAGGCCGGCTCGGAAGTGTCCGCCCTGCTGGGTCGCATTCCCTCGGCCGTGGGCTACCAGCCCACCCTGGCCACCGAGATGGGCGGCCTGCAGGAGCGCATCACGTCCACCAACAAGGGCTCGATCACTTCGGTCCAGGCCATCTACGTTCCGGCCGACGACCCGACCGATCCGGCGCCGGCGACCTCGTTCGCCCACCTCGACGCAACGACCATGCTGAGCCGCGACATCGCCGCCCAGGGCATCTTCCCGGCCGTGGACCCGCTCGACTCCACCTCGCGGATCCTCGACCCGCTGGTGATCGGCGAGGAGCACTACACCGTGGCGCGCCGCGTGCAGGCGATCTTGCAGCAGTACAAGGCGCTGAAGGACATCATCGCCATCCTGGGCATGGACGAGCTCTCGGAAGAGGACAAGCTGGTGGTCGCGCGCGCCCGCAAGATCAGCCAGTTCCTGTCCCAACCGCTACATGTCGCCGAGGCCTTCACCAACCAGCCTGGCGTCTTCGTGTCCCTGGAAGAGACCATCCGCTCCTTCAAGGCGGTCTGCGACGGCGAATACGACCACCTGCCCGAGAGCGCCTTCCGCATGGTTGGCGGCATCGACGAAGCGGTCGCCAAGGCCGAGCGGATGGCGGCGGAGGCCTGATGGCCGAGAAGCTCCACTTCGCCCTCGTCTCGCCGGTGAAGGAACTCTTCACCGGCGAGGTCGACCGGGTCGACGCCCCTGGCTCCGAAGGCGACTTCGGCGTCCTTGCCGGCCATGCGCCATTCATGACCACCCTCAAGGAGGGGCGCGTGCACGTGCATAATGACGGTGCGCAACGCGTGTTCGAGGTTCATGGCGGGTTTGCCGACGTCACGCCCCAGGGACTGACAATTCTCGCCGAAAAGGCCGACGAGGTTATTCTCTGACGCTGTTTGCCCTCGACGACGGCGGCGGATGAGCTAGACAACACACGCGCGGGCTCCTGCACCGGCGGGTTCCGCGCTGACCAGACGACCAGGGAAGAATTCCGAAGATGCGCCTTGCCCTCGCCAGCTTGATGGCCGCCGCCAGCCTGGCTCCTCTCGCCATGGCGCAGACTCCGCCCGAAACCCCGGCGACGCCCGCGCCGGCCGCCCCCGCCGCAGCGGCTCCCCAGCCGGCTCCGACCGCGCCAGCCGCGCCCGAGGCCGCTCCGACCACGCCCTCGACGGCTGCGCCGGCCGCCGCGCCACCGCCCCCGACGGTTCCCGGGACCACGCCGCCCGGCGCGACTCCCCCGGCCGCAGCCGCTCCGGCCGAAACGCCGCCTCCCGCCGAAGCAGCGCCTCCGGCCCCGCCCGCGCCGCCCACCGATCCCACGGCAATCGCCCTGCTCAAGACTCTCGAGGATGTCTGCGTCCCGGCGGCGAAGGCCGGCGACAAGGATCTCGGGAAGTACGCCCGCGGCGACAAGTTCCGGAAGTCGGGCGACAACTGGGTCCTCAAGGGGCCCGGCTATCAGTTCACCCTCCTTCCGCCCGGCTCCAATCCCAACGACTGCCAGGTCCAGATCGTGCACGCGGTCGATCGGGACCAGCCGGCCAAGGAGCTCGTGGTGGCCCTGCACAACTGGGCCGTCTTCGGTCACGGCTGGACGCTGGCGAGCAACTACAAGCACACCGAGGACGGCAGCGAGTACATCGTCCGCTCATGGGAGCATGCGGCCGATAGCCGGAACGAGGCCCTGGTGCTGACAACCACCCGCAAGGCGGACAACTCGCCGGAGAGCCGCTCCGGCGACACCTCGACCCTGATCTACTCCAACCACCCCGCCAGCTGAGGGGCGACGCCTGCGGGTGAGCGGGTGGGACCTTTGCGGCCTGGTCGGCGTGAGCCTGATCCTGGTCGCCTATGCGGGGGCGCAGCTGCGTCGCCTCGACCCCACCCGCGCGACCTCCCTCCTGATGAACCTGGGCGGTTCGGGGCTGATCATCGTGTCGCTCTTGCGCGCGTTCAACCTCTCGGCCTTCCTGGTGGAGGCCGCCTGGGCGGCGATCGCCGGCTTCGGCCTGGTCCGCCTTATGCTGCAGCGACGACGCTAAGTCGGGAGAGGAGCGCCTCGAATGGCCATCCGTGGCATTGACCACATCAACATCGGCACCCCCCGCCTGGAGGAGACCAAGCGGTTCTTCCGCGACGTGCTAGGGCTCACCGAAGGCTGGCGCCCGCCCTTTTCGTTCGGGGGCGCCTGGCTCTACGCCGGCGACACCGCCGTCGTTCACCTGGTCGAGATCCCGGAGGCTAAGGGGCCTTCGGCGGACGCGGCGCTCGACCATTTCGCGTTCCGGATCGACGACCTGGATGCCGTCGTCCGCCGCTTGGACGAAGCCGGGATCACCTACCGCCTCACCGACGTCCCGGGCTCGGCGACCCGACAGGTGTTCGTCCGCGACCTCAACGGCTTGAACATCGAGCTGAACTGGCGGCCCTGAGGCCGCCGCGTCAGGCGGCCGCGCGAGCCTCGAGGCCGTCGATCCAGTCGAGGCATTCCTGCGCCACGTCTTCCCACCCGGGCTCGCCGGGGAGCCAGTGGCTCGCGCTCTTGAGCACGCTGAGGCTGCCGCCCAGGCGGCTCACCGTGGCCCGGACCGTAGCCACCGGATGGATGGCGTCGGCGCCGCCGGCCACGCCGAGAACTGGCGCCCGGATGCTCTCGGGCGGCACCAGGGTGGTGGCGAACGGATCCAGCCACCAGTTGAGAGTCTCGAACAGCGCCCGGCCGCTCTCCGGCCGCATCCGCTCATAGACCCAGCGGCGCCCTTCCCGCGGCAGGCGATCCACGAGATAGCGCCGCGCCAGGTCTTTGGAGGGATCCACCGCCGTCATCGGCCACAGGGGACCCAGGGCGTAGAGGCTCATCGCCGAGGCGGCCTCCTCGGGACTGGAGCCGGTGACGCCCCACGGCGCGGACGGGGCGAGAAGGATCAGTCCGCTGATCCGGGCGCGGGCGGCGGCGAGCTGGGCCACCAGGCCGCCGAGCGAGTGGCCGATCACCACCGGCGGGGTGTCCTGAGCGTCTATGACCTTGGCGATCGCCTGGGCGTAGTCGGACATCGAGAGTCCGGCGACAGCGCGGCGATGAGGGAGATCCTCGTGGCCCGGGAGATCGGGCGCAGTGACAAGATGGCCGGCGGCCTCGAACGGCCGCCGAAAGCGCCTGAAGGCCCAGCCCCCGCAGAAGGCCCCATGCACCATCACGATCGGTCGTTTCACGAAGGTCCCAGGTCTCCCAGCCCCGATGACGTCCAGGGCGGCGCTCGAAGCTATAGCGGTGGGGCGGCGCAGGCACGCGCCGGATGGGGACCGCGTCAATCCGCGCCTGCGGTGGTCGTGATCAGGGGACGGAAGGCCTCGAGCACCCGCTCATAGGTCGGCAGCTTGAACTCGACCACGCTGGGGAGCACCTCCTCGGGGTCCGCCCAGCGCCAAGCGTCGAATTCGGGCGTGTGATCGGCCGCCAGGTCGAACTCGCTGTCCTCGCCGGTGAAGCGCAGGGCGAACCAGATCTGCTTTTGGCCGATCCAGCGCTTGCCGCCCCGGCCGCGGCGAGAGGACGGCGGGAAGGCGTAGGCCATCCACTCGCTGGTCCGCCCGATCGGCGTGGCCGAGCTCGCCCCGGTCTCCTCGTGCAGCTCGCGCAGGGCGGCGGCGAGCAGATCCTCGCCCTTGTCCACTCCGCCCTGGGGAAACTGCCAGCTGCGGAGCCCCGACGCGTCGCTCCGGCGCCCCAGCCACAGCTTCCCGTCGCGATTGATCAGGACCACGCCGACATTGGGACGGTATCGCGACAGCGCGTCGGGCGCGGGCGGATCGACCTCCCCGCCCGTCCAGGCCGCGGGTCCCGTCAAGTCAGTTCGGCTTCACGGCCGGGCTCGGCGCCGTGGCGCCCGGCTTCACGACCTCGCCCTTGCCCGCGTGCAGGGCGACCGCCGCGGCGAAGGTCGCCTTGGGCTTTTCCATCTTCGGCGTGTTGGCGACGGAGCCGTACTTGAGCACGTCCAGCGCACGGTTGAGCTGGAAGTCGCCTTTCTTCTGATCGAAGCTGGTGGGCGGCTCTTCGGCGGGCGCGTGCGGCCCGACCCGGGCCTTGCCATCGTCGCTGCTCAGGGCGTTCTTGAAGCTCGCCTCGCTGAACTGGAAGGCCTCGTCGGCGACTTCCTGCGCCTGCTCGCGGCTCTCGGCGACCTCCAGGTCGGGCTGGATTCCGGTGCGCTGGATCGAGCGGCCGGAGGGCGTGTAGTAGCGGGCCGT
>DATBEN010000200.1:0-6337 GCA_036276055.1 Caulobacteraceae bacterium | reverse complement strand
CGGATCGATGGCCTCGTGGTGATGAACACGACGCTCGCCGTGGGCGAGCCCCTGACCCCCGGCTTCGACGGCTGGCGCGCTTATGCCGAAAGCCAGCCGGACCTGGCGGTCGGCGCGCTCATGCGGCGAGGGACGCCCGTTCTCTCGGAGACCGATATCGCCGCCTATGACGCGCCCTTCCCCGACGCCCGCTACAAGGCCGGCGTGCGCGCGTTCCCAAGGCTCGTGATGACCAGCCCCGACATGCCAGGCGTCGCCGAATCCCGCGCGGCGCGGGATTTCTGGGCCAACGCCTGGGAGGGACAGTCCTTCATGGCCTGCGGCGCGCGCGACCCTGTCTTCCCGCCCGCGCACATGGAGGCCTTGCGCCGCCAGATCCGCGGATGCCCCGAGCCGATGGTGCTCCCAGAGGCCGGGCACTTCGTCCAGGAGTGGGGCGAGCCGATTGCGCGCCGCGCCCTGGAGGTCCTGGGCGCGCCGCGATCTTGAAACGTCGCCCGGGACCCGGCCGCCTCGCGCTCGCCGCTGCCACAGTGGCCGCCTCGCTTGCGGGCGCGGGCCGCGCGGCGCCTCGCGTCGCCGACGCGGTGACGATCGACCTGGCGGGGCCGTCCCGCACGATCGTGCCCGATGAAGCGCTCGGCACGGCGCTCGACGGCATGCTGAAGGGGCAGGTGGCGAGGATCCTCACCCCCCGCAACATCGCCCTGATGAAGTCGGCCGGTCTGCGCCACACGACCTATCGCCTGCGCACCGAACTGGGGATCGAGGCCTGGCACTGGAGCGAGGAAGGCCGGTGGAGCGACCCGTCGCGCCATCAGGGCTATTGGACCTCCAGCGACCATCCCCGCCGCACGCCCGGCGCGACCTGGGGCTACAGCCTTCCGCGGCGCGGCGACACCATCGACCAGGCCAACGACGCCGGCTACTCGCGCCTCGATGACGGCGACGACGCCTCGTTCTGGAAGAGCAACCCCTATCTCGACCACCGTTTCACCGGCCTCCAGGCAAATCGGCCCCAGTGGATCGTCGTATCGTTCGACCGGCCGGAGGAGATCGATGCGGCGAGGATCGCCTGGGCCCGCCCCTTCGCCCGGGCCTTCGAGATCCAGTACTGGACCGGCAGGAGTGCGTTCGACGCCGCCGGCCGCTGGGTCGACTTCCCCGCCGGGCCACAGACGCGCGAGCGTTTCCCCGGCGAGGAGGCCATCCGCCTGGCCGATGCTCCGGTGACCGCGCGCTTCGTGCGCATCCTGCTGACCCGGTCCTCCGACGACGCCCCCTCGCCGACCCACGATGTGCGAGACCGCCTCGGCTACGCCGTCGCCGAGGTGGGCCTGGGCGTCATCGAGGCCAACGGCGTCTTCGTCGACGCCATGCGCCACGGGGCCGGCCGCAATCTGCAGACGGAGGTCGACGTCTCCTCGACCGATCCCTGGCATCGGGCGATCGATCGCGATCCCCTCACCGAACAGCCGAGCCTGGACCTCGTCTTCCGCGACGGCCTGAACGGCGGCATGCCCCTGATGATGCCCGCAGGGGTCTTCTATGACACCCCGGAGAACGCCGCCGCCGAGGCGAGCTACATCCGCCGCCGGGGCTGGCCGGTGCGCCGGCTCGAGCTGGGCGAGGAGCCCGACGGCCAGTTCATCGCGCCCGAGGATTACGCCGACCTCTACCTGGAGGCGGCGCGCCGCATCCGGAAGGTCGCGCCAAAGCTCGAGCTCGGCGGCCCGAGCATGCAGGGCGCCCAGACGGACACCTGGCCGGTTCCCGAAGGCGGCCGCTCATGGGTCGGGCGGTTCGTCGCCTATCTGCGCCAGCGCCGCGCGCTGGACCAGCTTCAGTTCTTCTCGTTCGAGCACTACGCTTTCGATGACGTCTGCGGGCCCCTTGGGACCCTCCTCCGGGACGAGACCCAGCGGCTGGATCGTATCTTCGACCAGACGATCGCGGCTGGAATGCCCACCACCATCCCCTGGATGATCAGCGAATACGGTCTATCCCCTTTCGCGGGCCGCGCCATGTCGCTCGTCCCAAGCGCCCTCTTCTCCGCCGACGTGGTCGGCCACTTCCTCGCGCGCGGAGGCGCCGTCGCCTTCATGTTCGGCTACACGCCCGGCTGGCCCTCGAACCAGGCGTTCCCGTGCGCGGGTTACGGCGACATGATGCTGTTCGAGGCCGACGCCGCGGGTCAGTCCCGGTGGCCGATGCCGATGTATTTCGCGCAGAGCCTGATGATGCGCGACTGGGGTGCGCCCGCCGGCCAGGCCCACGCCCTCTTCGCTGCGGCGGGCGAGGCCACGGACGCCCAGGGGCGACCCATGGTGCTGGCCTACGCCCTGCGCCGCCGGGATGGAACGCTCTCGGTGATGCTGCTGAACCGGGACGAGGATGCGGCGCACGATATGACCTTGCGCGTGCGCGGCCCCGGTGGGGACGCGGCGTTTCCAGCGGCCGGCGCGAACGTCGTTCAGTATTCTTCCGCCCAGTACGCCTGGCTGGACGTCGGGCCTAACAGCCGCCCGACCCGGGATCTACCGCCCGCCCGCTTCCACATCGGCCCCGGCCCGGTGAACCTGCCGGCGATGTCGCTCACGGTGGTGACGGCGCGGCCGCGCTGAGGGCTCCGTTATCGCCGGGGCGGGGGAGCGGCTGGCGGCGGTGTTATGGCGGCGACGGTCTTGGGCAGGACGTGGTCAGGCAGCGGCTGGCGGCTGTAGGTCGAGGTTCCCGCCGCGCCGATCGTCCTCAGGAACATGAAAGCCCCGCCGTTGGGCACATCCAGGGTCATCATCTGCACGTCCGTCAGTCCGATCAGTTCGGCGACGAAGGCGCGGATCGCGCCAAAATGCGAGAAGGCCAGGACGTCGGCGCGGTTGAGCGGGTCCTCGATCTCGTCAATGAACCCCCGCACCCGTAGTTTCGCGAGCACTGCGCTCTCGGAGTCATTGCCGTCGAACGCAGCGTCGGTGTCCATCCGCGGATCGTAGGTCGTGCCGTAGTCGCGTTCGTTCAGCAGCGGCCGGGTCCGCGGTTCGGCGGATAGCAGCCCCATCTGGTCCAGGGCGATGCGCGCGGTCTGCTGGGTCCTCGCGGACTCCGACGCGAACACCTCGAGGGCGAAATTCCCCGGTTTCGCCCACCGCGGATCCACCCGCGCCAGCACGCCCGCGGTGTTGAGGGCCTGTCGGATGCCGTTGGTGGTCAGGCAGATGGCGCTGTCGTTGTAGTTGTAGAAGCTGTTGTCCTCGTTGGCGGTGCTCCCGCCGTGACGCACCAGGATCAGCCGGTTCACTGGGTTCCCCCTGATCAGGACGACGATGTCGGGTCCCTGCCCCCATTCGGACCAGGCGCGCGCCGGCGCCTCTGGCGCTGGACGTGCTGACTCCAGGCCGCGGTACGATCGCGGATGAAGTCGCTGACCTCGCCCGCCGACGACAACGTCGGAAGCCGGCCGGTCTCCTCGTAGTGGCCCTTCTCGTTGCGGATCGGCAGGGCCGCCACCCGCTTGGCCTGGATCATGTCGATCTTGGACGGCGTCGCGGCCTGCGGGTGGTGCTCGTCCGAGGAAGGGACAGCCACACCGCTCAGGGGATCGTCCGTACGCGGCTGCGCCAGGGTCAGCACGTCTCCGAGCGACCCGGCGGCCTTGTCCCGGGCCGTCAGCGGCGCCACGCCCCACCGCTCCTGCAGGGTCTTGAGGACCGAGGTGTGGTCGATCGGCCCCGAGCCGCGGAACACCGTTCCCGGCGCGATCAGGGGCGAGACCAGCACCGCAGGCACCCGCAGGCCGAAACGCGTGAAGTCGAACCCGAACTCGCCCACTGTGCCGTCTCCCGGCGGTGTGGCGTTGGCCGGCGGGGCCACGTGGTCGTAGCACCCGCCGTGCTCGTCATAGGTGATGATCAGCAGGGTCGAGGCCCACGCCTTGCCGTTGAGCAGGGCGTAGTAGGTGTCGTGGATGAGCTGCTCGCCCTTGGAGACGTCGTAATTGGGGTGCTGGCTGTTGCCGGACGCGTCCCAGCTCGGCTCTAGGAAGCTGTAGCCCGGCAGCGTGCCCGCCGCCGCCTGCGCCTGGAAGTCCCGGAAATGGCCGAAGTGGCTCGCGTCCGCCCCCTGGGTGTCGGGGAAGTCCTGCTGCGCGAGCGAGTCGCGGTTGTAGCCGAAGATCGCCCAGTCGACGCCCTTGTCCGACAGGCGTCCGAAGATGCTGGGACAGGTGAAGACCTTCACGTGGTCGTCCAGGTGGCCCTGCGACGTCCCCGCCGCGGCGAACGCCCGGTTGGGCATGGTCATGGTCGGCGCCGAAGCGAACCAGCAGTCGCAGACGGCGAATCCCTTGGCGAGGCCGGAAAGGACCGGCAACAGTTCGGGCGTGTACATGCCCATGATCTGCGACGCCTGCGTGCCCGGGATGGTGTCGCTGTAGTGTTTGGCCAGATCCGAAGCGATCGCCGACTTGAAGTTTAGGACGAACCCCTTGTTGTCGGGGACCGCGCCGGCGGCGGGATCGTCGTTGCTGAACAGCTGATAGTTGGTGTTCTGGAACCCCTCTCCAGGATCTGCGCCAGGCATCAGATAGGGGTTCGGGTCGCTGGCCTGGATCTTGTAGACCTGGACCTGGCGGCCGAGATCGTCGGGGTTCGACTCCTGCCCGGTGAGACCATCGAACGGATGGCCCGCGGGGGAGACATTCCCGCTATCGGCGTAGAGGAAGCCGAGCATGTGATCGAATGAGCGGTTCTCCAGCATCAGCTGGACCACGTGCTCGATCTTCCCGAGCTGGTTCGCCAAGAGCCCCTCCCGTCTCGATCCGCGGGCCACGCTCGACCCCTGGACGCTAGCATGGCCCCTTGGCGTGACAAAACCACGATGGGCGGAGCGCAGCTTGCGCCACCACCGGCCCCCCGCCCCTCCCTCAGGCGAAACCCGCCTCCATGAGGGCGGCGTTGATCTCGCCGCCGTCGCGGCCGACCACCAGGAGGCCGTCGCCCGGGGCCAGGCGGTAGTCTTTCGGCGGACGGATGATCGGCTCCGCGCCCGCCCGCTCGACTTGGATGACAAACAGGGCGCCGCTCGCGCGCCTTTCGACCTCGCCGATCGTCATGCCGGCCAGCGGGGTCTGGGCGCGCACCTCGGCCACGTCGAATCCAAGACCCATTCGCCTCAGGACCGTCTCCATCTCCCGAAGCTGCGGGGAGTCGCGCACGAAATGCGTCGTCTCGGGAAACAGGATCATGTCGGCGATCCGCTCGGCGCCGATGTGGGCTGGAAGCACCACTTGGCTCGCCCCGGCCTGAATGAGCTTGCTTTCCGTCGACGGCGCCTCCCCCCGCGCGATGATCTGCAGGTGGGGATTGAGGCTGCGCGCGCTGAGCGTGATGAAGACATTCGCGGCGTCGGAGGGCAGCACCGTCGCCAGCACGCGGGCGCGCTCGACGCCCGCCGCCCGTAGCACCTCTTCGTCCGTGGCGTCGCCCTGGATGGCGATAAAGCCCGCCGACCGGGCTTCGGCCAGTCGGCCCTCGGCCTGGTCGAGCACCAGGAACTGCGTTTCGCCGGTGGCCAGATGGTGCGCGGCCATGGAACCGATCCGGCCGAAACCGCAGATGATCACGTGGTCCTTGAGCCGGTCTACATCAGTCTGCATGCGACCTCCGCTGAGCAGGCGCCGGACCTGCGACGCCGTGAGCCACTGCACGAGGAAACCGGTGACCAGGATCATTCCCGTGCAGCCCAGGATGATCGTGGTCATGGTGACGAAACGCAGCCAGGCCGTATCGACCGGCCGGACCTCGCGATAGCCGACGGTGTAGACCGTCAGGAGCACCATGTAGAGGGCGTCGCCGAGCTTCCAGCCGGACTCCACGTACGCCAGCGTGGAGGCGACGACGACGCAGAGCATGAAGACGATGACCGCCCACAGCCGGCCGAGGGACGCGGCTTCGGCGCTGTCTGGAGTGGTCCGGCCGCGCGCCATCATACCGTTCTTGCGCCGCGCTCTGGTCCCTGCGCCTGGCATCACTCCCCCGCGACCTCGCCCGACTCGACCCTAAGCGTGGCGCATCGCCCGGAGAAGAGCCCCGAATCCATCGACCCGCATACGTCGCGTTATGCACGAAAACGGCCCGGGATCGCTCCCGGGCCGCTCCGTAGATCACCGTAGATACGGTTGGCGTCAGGCCGGCTGGGCCTCGGCCGCCGCGGCGTCGGCGATGTCCGCCGGCAGCGGCTCCATGGCGGTCTCGCGGCTTGCCGCAAGCGCCTCGTCGCGCTTGGCGGCGATGCGCTGCAGGCCGCGCAGGTAGGAGCCCGTACCCGCCGGGATGAGCCG
>DATBEN010000199.1:0-6162 GCA_036276055.1 Caulobacteraceae bacterium | reverse complement strand
CGCCGCCCAGACGATCGTCCCCGCCATCGCCTCTCTGCGCCGGGCCCATCCCGATCTTCAGATCGAGCTCATTTTGGGAGTGCGTTCGCTCGACATCGCCCGGCGCGAAGCCGACCTCGCCGTCAGGGTGGCCCGCCCCAGAACGCCCGACCTGGTGTGCCAAAGGCTCGGCGAGATCGGCTACGCCCTCTACGCCTCACCCCGCTATCTGGAGATGCACGGAGTCCCCGAGTCGGGTCGGGGCCTTGGTGGACATCACCTGATCTCTTTCACGGGCGCGCCGGCCGCCACCAGCCCCTTCTTCATGGGCGAGTCCCTGGAGGGCGCGCGTTTCGCCCTGCGCTGCGACAATCCGTTCGTTCAACGGCAGGCGGCGGTGGACGGTCTGGGGATCGCCGAGCTCGCGTGCTTCCTCGGCGACGGGTCTGTGGGGCTCGTGCGGGTGTGGCCGGAAGCGGCCCCCGCGCGCCGCACGGCATGGCTCGTGTTCCACCGGGACATGCGCCGTTCGGCCCGGGTGGCGGCCCTCGCGACGGCCATCCGGGATGAGTTCCGCCGCCAGCGAAAGCATCTGGAAACGGGGGGACCCGCGGCCGGCGGGTTGCAGCTCATACCGGTCTAGCTGCAGCTTCGCCGGCGCGGACCAGGAACTCTGGCCAAGTTACACCTCCAGGCCCTACGGAGCTGCATGCGAAACCGAACCGCCATTGTCGCCGCCGCCCTGATCGCAACGGGGTCCCTGCACGCCGCCTCGGCGGAGCCGGCGACGCGGCGGGTGCGCACGGCCGACGGGCAGATCGGCTACCAGGTCCTTGGCGACGCGCGTTCGGCGCTCCCGGTAATCGTGGTGAACGGGGGGCCGGGGCTCTCGCACGCCTATCTGATGATGAACGACCTCTGGCCGAAGATCGCGAAGGGCCGGACGGTTGTGCTCTACGACCAACGCGGCACGGGCGCGTCCAAAGCGATGAGGGCCGGCGCGCTCCAGACGATGGAGGCGCAGGTCGCCGACCTGGAGGCCGTCAGGTCGGCGCTCGGTCTCGAGAGGTTCGCCCTGGTCGGGGACTCTTTTGGGGGCATGATTGCGATGGCCTACGCCGCCGCGCACCCCGAGCATGTCGCCAAGCTGGTGCTGTCGGACTCGGCGGCGCCGTCGTGGAAGAGCATGGTCCACCTGCTGCCGCAGGCCTTTCCCGACATCGAGGCGTCGGACGAGGCGGAGGAGGCCAGGCTCGGAGCCGGCTCCGAAGCGGCCGCTCGCGCCAGCCTTCGGGCGCACTTCTCGATGATCTTCTACTCGCCCGCCAAGCGCGACGCCTACATGGCCCGAATGGGCGACCTCGGCTTCGAGCCGGAGGTGTCGCAGGCGGTCTCGAAAGCCACGGCGGACCTGGACCTCACGCCCAAGCTCGCCGCCTTTTCGTTCCCCACGCTGGTCATCACCGGCCGCTACGACATGAACGTGGCCCCCCTGACGGCCTGGCGGATCGCCCACGAGATCCCGCACGCCAGGATGGTCGTCTTCGAAAAGAGCGGCCACCTGCCCGCCTACGAGGAGCCCGACCGCTATCGCCAAGTGCTCACGGCGTTCCTCTCAGAGCCGTAGAACGCTGGTCCCGTCGATACCGTCGCCGGCTTTGCGCTGACGGTCCATCAGCCTCTGCTATGTTGCAGTCCGGGACGGCGGCGCACCGAAGGGCCGTTCTCCCAAGCGTCGCGAGACGAAGCGGAGGGGTTGGGATGTCGGCGAAGAGCTGGGACAGGGTTCCGATCGACGCGCAGAGCATAGATGCGCCGCTCTCGCGGGCGGCGATCTTCCTGGTCGTCACCGTCGGAAGCGAGCCCGCCGACCTTCAGGCGGTCTGCTCCACGCTCGAGGGCCTGGACGATCTGGTCAAGACCGTCGGGTTCCGCGATCTCGCCGGGCGACTGTCATGCGTCGCCGGGGTGGGCAGCGCGCTCTGGGACCGGCTCTTCCCGCACAAACGGCCACTGCAGCTGCGGCCGTTCACGCCGATCCAGGGGCCCGTTCATCGCGCGCCCGCGACGCCCGGCGACCTGCTGTTCCACATCCGGGCCGAGCGCGCCGACCTGTGCTTCGAATTCGAACGCCTGCTGCTGGGCAGCCTGGGCGCGAGCGTAAGCCTCGTCGATGAGGTCTCGGGGTTCCGGTATTTCGATGCACGCGACCTGCTCGGTTTCGTCGACGGCACAGCCAATCCGACCGGCGTCGACCTCCCCGCCTGTTCCCTGGTCGGCGACGAGGATCCCGACTTCGCCGGCGGCAGCTATGTCGTCATCCAGAAGTATCTGCATGACATGGTGGCGTGGGCAAAGGTCCCGACGCCGCTGCAGGAGCAGATCATCGGCCGCACCAAGATCGACAATGTCGAGATCGACGACGACGATGCGCCACGCAAGTCGCACAAGTCCCTCGCCACCATCGTCGACCCCGACGGGAACGAACACGACATCCTGCGCGACAACATGCCGTTCGGCCGCGCTGGGCATGGGGAGTTCGGCACCTACTTCATCGGCTATTCCCGAAATCTCTGGGTGATCGAGAAGATGCTGCAGCGGATGTACGTCGGCGACCCGCCAGGCGCCTACGACCGACTGCTCGACTTTTCGACGCCGCACACAGGCGCGACCTTCTTCGCCCCCTCCCGTCCGACCCTGCAGGCCCTTGCCGGCGGAGGAACGTAGAGGGGGAGGTCGAAATTTGTTGGCCGATGTCGAATCCCGAAGGCCTCATTCGTCGCTGTGATGTCGGGCCAAAGCAGGCCGGCCCAAGCAGGGAGACAGACGATGCGGGTCATGGTGTTGATGAAAGCCACGGAGGACAGCGAAAAGGGCGTGCTCCCTCCGACCGAGGCGTTCGAGGCGATGGACCGGATCACCGAGGAGCTGGTCAAGGCCGGCGTCATGGTGGCCGGCGCCGGCCTCAAGCCGAGCGCCCAGGCCAAGCGCATCGCCTTCGATGGTCCCAGCTGCACGGTCATCGATGGGCCGTTCGCCGAGACCCGCGAGCTCGTCGCCGGCTTCTCGATCTGGGAGGTCAAGGACATGGACGAGGCCGTGGCCTGGGCGAAGCGCTTCCACACAGCCATGTCGGGCTCGAGCGAGATCGAGATCCGGCCGTTCTTCGAGGTGGCGGATCTGGCCGACGTCCTGCCGCCCGAGCCCGAGGACGCGGCGCCCCGTGACCCGACGCGCGTGAAGCTGGGCGTCGCCTGACACCGTCGGCTGGCGCTGAGCTTGTCTCCCCTGCGGCCCTGGCCGACAAGGCGATGTGACCGCAGGCGAGACGCACCAGGCGATCGAAGCGACCTTTCGCATTGAACGGGCCAGGTTGATCGCGGGTCTGGTCCGGGTCGTGCGCGACGTCGACCTCGCCGAGGAGCTGGCGCAGGACGCCCTGGTCACGGCCCTCGCCGAATGGCCCAAGACCGGCGTTCCGGCCAATCGCGGCGCCTGGCTGATGACGGCCGCCAAGCGCCGCGCGCTCGACGCGATCCGTCGCGACAGGATGCGCGAGCGCAAGCACGAGGAGATCGCGCGGGAGGCTGACGGCGCGTTCGATGGCGCGGCCGAGGCGGTCGAGATGGCCCTGGATGACGATCTTGGCGACGAGCTCCTGGGCCTCATCTTCACGGCCTGCCACCCCGTACTGTCAGCCGACGCCCGCGCGGCGCTCACCCTGCGTGTCATCGGCGGCCTGACGACCGAAGAGATCGCCCGCGCCTTCCTTTCGAGCGAGGCGACGATCGCCCAGCGCATCGTCCGCGCGAAGAAGACGATCGGAAAGGCCGGACTGAGCTTCGAGGTCCCGCGCGGCGCCGAACGTGCGGCGCGGCTCTACTCAGTGCTCGAGGTCATCTACCTGATCTTCAATGAGGGCTATGCGGCTACGGCGGGCGACGATCTCATCCGGCCGAGCCTGTGCCTGGAGGCGCAACGGCTGGGCCGCATGCTCGCCGGGCTGACGCCTGATGACGCCGAGGTGTTCGGCCTGCTGGCCCTGATGGAAATCCAGGCGTCGCGCCTGGCGGCGCGCGTCGGGCCGGACGGCGCTCTCGTCCCGCTGACCGAGCAGGATCGCAAGCGCTGGGACCAGCTGCTGATCCGCCGTGGCCTCGATGCGCTGGCCCGCGCCGAAGTGCTCGGGGGCGGCGACGGTCCCTATGCGTTGCAGGCCGCGCTTGCCGCCTGCCATGCGCGCGCCCGCAGTCCGGCCGAGACCGACTGGCCCCGCATCGCGGCGCTCTACGACCGGCTTGGGGCCATGGCGCGCTCGCCGGTGGTCGATCTCAATCGGGCGATCGCCCACAGCATGGCCTTCGGGCCCGAAGCGGGCCTGCGGCTGGTGGACGAGCTCGCCGACGCCGCCGCCCTGCGCAACTACGCGCCATTGCCGGCGGCGAGGGGCGACTTCCTGTTCCGGGCGGGCCGGCTGGCGGAGGCTCGCTCCGAGTTCGAGGCCGCGGCCAGGCTCACCCGCAACGTGCGTGAAAGAGCCTTCCTGCTCGCCCGCGCAGACGCTTGTAATTGACGGCGTCGATCCCTGTATCTGAAGCGCCGCTTGGCGACGCCTGCTGGTCCGAGCAAGGCCGGTAGGTCCGGACGGGGCGGACGAAACGAAGGAAGGGCAGTCCTCATGATCGAAGTCGTTCAGGCCTTTGATCGAGCGCCGATCGCCCGCCTCGAGAGCGATGACGGCGCGGCGCTGGAACGCAAGCTCGAGACCGCGCGCAAGGCGCTCGCCGACCGGAGCGGATGGCTGAAACTCCATCAGCGGATCGCCATCCTGCGGAAGCTGGCGCAGCTGATGGAAGGCCAGCGCGAAGAGCTCGGCCGCCAGATCGCGCGCGAGGGTGGCAAGCCGCTCACCGACGCGCTGATCGAGACCGACCGCGCCATCGACAGCGTGCGCGACGCCGCCGACGAGCTGCGTGTCATGGCCGGCCGGGAGATCCCGATGGGACAGACGCCTGCAAGCGTCGGCCGTCGCGCCTTCACCATCGTCGAGCCGATCGGGGTCGTCGCCGCCATCTCGGCCTTCAACCATCCCCTGAACCTGATCGTCCACCAGGTCGCGCCGGCGGTGGCCGTGGGGTGTCCTGTGATCGTCAAGCCGGCGAACACCACCCCGCTCTCCTGCATCCAGTTCGTTCGCCTGCTGCACGAGGCCGGCCTGCCGCCCGACTGGTGCCAGCTGTTCCTGCCCGAGACCAACGAGCTTGCCGAAGCGCTCGCCACCGATCCGCGCATCGCGTTCCTGAGCTTCATCGGCTCGAGCCGGGTCGGCTGGCATCTGCGCTCGAAGCTGGCGCCGGGAACGCGGTGCGCGCTGGAGCACGGCGGCGCGGCGCCGGTGATCATCGACCGCCACGCCGATCTCGAACGGCTGATCGAGCCCCTTGTGAAAGGCGGCTACTACCACGCCGGCCAGGTTTGCGTGTCGGTACAGCGGATCTTCGTCCACGCCGATCTCGAGCGCGACTTCCTAGATCGCTTCTCCGCCCGCGTGGCGGCCCTGAAGGTCGGAGATCCCGTCCTGCCTGAGACCGAGATGGGGCCGCTCATCCTGCCGCGCGAAACGGATCGGGTCTCGGCCTGGATCGACGAAGCCGTCGCGGCGGGCGCCCGGCTCATCGGTGGCGGCCGCGTCAGCCCCACGACGCTCAAGCCGGGCATTCTCGTCGGCCCGCCGGCCGACGCCAAGGTTTCCACCCTCGAGGTGTTCGGCCCGGTGACCTGCGTCTATCCGTTCACGAATCTGGAATCGGCCATCGGCGCCGCGAACGCCCTGCCGACGGCCTTTCAGGCGAGCGTCTTTACCGAGGATCTCCGGACGGCTTTCGACGTAGCCGAGCGCCTCGACGCGTCCGCGGTCCTGGTCAACGACCACACCGCCTTCCGCGTGGACTGGATGCCCTTCGCCGGCCGCCGCGAGTCCGGCTACGGCGTCGGCGGGATCCCCTACACGATGCGCGACATGTCGGAACAAAAGATGATCGTGTTCCGGATGTAAGGGAGCGGCCGACGGGAGGCGTGACGGTTTAAGCGCTCGCCCTTCCTTGCGGCCGACTGGCGACACGGCCCTCATAGCGGCGAGGTTGCGCGGGCGCGGATAGGGGGTCGTTAGCAATCGGTGGGCTA
>DATBEN010000198.1:0-20886 GCA_036276055.1 Caulobacteraceae bacterium | reverse complement strand
CGGCCATTTCCGGCATGGAGCTGGTCTACATCATCGGCCCGATCGTCTTCGTGATGCTCGGCGGCGCCTGCTTCATCGGCTACCGGCTCGACTCCAAGCGGCACGCCGAGATCCGGACGCAGCTGGCGATCCTGGACGCTCAGAAGCCCGAAGCCCCGGTGCTGGAGGCTCTCGACGGAGAACAGTCCGTTCCAGCGCACATGCCCGACCCGGCCTGAAATCCGCTTGCGCGGCGGGGGGATCGGACATTTGATTGACGCCGGCGACGAAGCCATGGCCGACTACCGGCCAAGAACAAGACGATCGAGGAGACGCCTTTGACCTTGGCCAACCCGGCCGCGCAGGCCCGCGCCTCCACGCCCCTGCCGATTCTCTTCGCCTTCGCCCTGCCCGGCCTCCCCCTTGCCGCGATGCTCGTGGTCTTCGGGGTCTACCTTCCGCGCTTCTATGTGGGCCTCGGCGCCGGCTTCCTGGCGGTCGCGGGAGCCATAGCCACGGTCCGCTTCGTCGACATGTGGTTCGATCCCCTCATCGGCATGTTGATGGACCGGACCAAGACCCCGATAGGCCGCTATCGACCGTGGCTCGTGCTGGGCGCGCCCATCGCGATGTTCGGGACCTGGAAGCTGTTGAATCCCGTCGACGGCGTCGGCACGGCCTATCTCATCACCTGGATGCTCGTCACCTACGTCGGCGTCTCCATGCTCACCCTCACCATGGCCGCGTGGTCGGCGGTCCTGGCCACCAGCTACAACGAGCGCTCGCGGGTGTACGGGTTGACCCAGGGCCTCGCCGTGATCGGCTCGGTGGGCCTGCTTCTCCTGCCGGTGTTCACCCACGGCAAGGTGGTGCTGGGCAAGGCGGCAAGCATGCCCACCATCGGCATGATCATCCTCGTGGCGATCCCGATCGCAGCGCTCGCCTGCGCCAGCTTTACGCCCGAGCGCATCACGGCCCGACCTGCCCGCGCGCACTTTGGCCCCAAGGACTTCGCCGGGGCCCTGGCCAATCCCTCCCTCTTTCGCCTGGTCCTGGCCGATCTCGTGCTGACACTGGGGCCCGGCACCACGGCGCCCCTCTATGTCTACTTCTTCCACGACGCGAAGGGGTTCTCGACCGCCGAGGTCAGTATCCTGCTGATCTTCTATATCGGCGCTGGACTGGCGGGCGCCCCGACGTGGGGACGCGTCGCCCGGCGGTTCGGCAAGCACCGGACGGTGCAGATCGCCTGCGTCTGCTACGCGATCTGCCAGACGATCCTGATGGCCCTGCCGCGGGTATGGCCCGGCCACACGCCCGTCCAGATCATCCCCACGGCTCTGGGCATGTTCGCGGTCGGCTTTTGCGCCAGCGCCTTCATTCTCCTCATCCGGGCGATGGTGGCGGACGTGGTCGATGAAGTACGTCTCGCCAAGGGCGTCGACCTCACGAGTCTCTTCTTCTCCCTGGTCACCACGACGACCAAGATCGGCGCGGTGATCACCGTGGTGATCGTGTTCCCGATCCTCAAGGCGGTCGGCTACAATGGCAAGGAAGGCGCGGTGAACGCACCTCACGCCATCTTCGGACTGGAGATGTGCTACCTCTTCGCGCCGATAATCCTGGTGTTCTTCGGCGGAGCCCTGTTCTTCGGCTACAGGCTCGACGCCAAACGGCACGGCGCAATCCGCGAGGCGCTCGACGCGCGGGACGCCAGCCTCTCCGTCGCCTCCGCCGAGGAGTCACTGGTCGGCGCGGCCCAGCGCATCTGATCCGGATCCCCTCCTGCGGGCGCAACTCAGGGCGCGGCGGGGGAGGCCACCTGGCGGGCGATGTCCAGGAACGTCTGGGACACCGGGCTCTCGGGCTCGACCGCCACGAGAGGGCGCCCCTCGTCGGCCCCTACGCGCAGGGCGATGTCGATCGGAATCTCGCCCAGGAAAGGCACGGCCAGCCGCTCCGCTTCGGTGCGCGCGCCGCCATACCCGAAGATCGGCAGGCGCGCGCCGGTCGTCGGATCGGGGAAGTAGGCCATGTTCTCGATCATGCCGAGGATGGGCACGGGCGGATTTATCTTGCCGAACATGGTGACGGCCCGCCGGGCATCCACCAGCGCCACCTCGGAGGGCGTCGACACGATCACCGCGCCGTCCACGCAGAGCTTCTGCACGAGCGTCAGGTGAACATCGCCCGTGCCCGGCGGAAGGTCGACCACCAGCACGTCCAGAGGCCCGCCCGCGTCCCAGCGGACATCCCCGATCATCTGCCGAACGGCGGACGAGGCCATGGGCCCGCGCCAGATCATCGCCTGGCGTTCGTCGACCAGGAATCCGATGGACATCACCACCAGCCCCCAGGCGACGATCGGCTCCAGCTTGCCCTCCACGAAGGCCGGTTTCTGCGAGGCGCCGATCATCCGCGGCGCAGAAGGCCCATAGATGTCGGCGTCGAGCAGGCCCGTGCGCAGGCCCAGGCGCGCGAAGGCGCAGGCGAGGTTCACAGCCACCGTCGACTTGCCGACACCGCCCTTGCCGCTGGCCACCGCGATCACGCGCGCAACGCCCGCCAGCCGCTCGGCAGGCGGCATCGCCGCGGGATCGGCGCGGGGATCGGAGGCGACCTGGGCGGACCGTCGGGTCACGACCGCAGGCGCCGGAGCGGGAGCCGTCAGCACCACCTGGGCGCGCGTCACGCCGGGCGTCTGCAGCAGCGCCCGCTCCGCGGCGTCCCTCACCGGCGCGTAGGCGGCCGCATCCGCGGCGGCGACCTCGAGCACGAAGCCCACGCGGCCTTCCTCCAGCGTGAACCCTTTGACGAGCCCCGCGGCGACCAGACCCTGGCCGCTCTTGGGATCCCGTATGGCGTCGAGAGCCCGCAGCGCGGCCTGTCGGATGGGGTGCGTTTCGGAGGTCATCGCTTCTTAAGTTGCTTTGCGGCGCAGACCGTCTCATATCCGGCCGAAGGAGCCGCTTTACAACCTCCGCGCAGCCGCTCCGCCTCTCGCGCGGACCCATGGGGAGAGGCGCCTCTCGCTCGTCATGCCCTGGAACGACAACGCCAATCCCGGACCGTGGGGCGCTCCTCCGCCGGGCGACGAGCCGCGCCGCAAGCCCGACACCGGCCCTCGCCGCGAGCCCCCGCGCAGAGCGGGCCCGCCTCCACGGGGACCGGACCTCAACGAACTGCTGAACCGACTGCGGAACGAGGCCGAACGGCTCCTGCGCGGCCCGGGAGGCCGAGGCATCCGGGCGCCGGCCATATGGGCGATTGTCGCCCTCGTGGCGCTCGGCTGGCTGCTCACCGGGGTCTTCGTCGTCCAACCCAACGAGGAAGGCGTGATCACGCGCTTCGGCGTCTATTCCAGGTCCGTGGAGCCCGGGCTGCATTACCACCTCCCCGCCCCGATCGAGGCGGCGCAGCTGGTATCCGTGACCAACCAGAACAAGACGGTGGTCGGCGGCTCGCAGGGCGCGCAGGAGCCTGACGAGAGCCTGATGCTCACCGGCGACGAGAACATCGTGGACCTCTCGTTCACCGTGCAGTGGCACGTGTCCGATGCGGCCAGGTATCTGTTCGACATCCGCGATCCTGACGCCGCCGTGAAATCGGTCGCCGAGAGCGCGATGCGCCAAGTGGTGGGTCGTAACAAGCTGACGGACATCATCACCAGCGGCCGCGGCGTCGTGCAGAACGAGACCTTGGATCTGATGCAGAAGATCCTCGACCGCTACAATTCGGGGGTGACGGTCGACGCGGTGCAGATTCAGAACGCCAACCCGCCCCCCGACGTGGTTCCGGCCTATCAGGACATCGCTCGCGCCGGCCAGGACGCTCAGTCGTACATCAACGACGCCAACAAATATCATAACCGGGTGGTCAACGAAGCCAAGGGCGACGCCGCCAAGATCATCCAGGCCTCCGAGGGCTATCGCGAACAAGTCATCAAGGAAGCCCAAGGCCAGGCGTCGCGCTTCGACCAGCTCGATGCGCAGTATCGGCGGGACCCGGAGATGACGCGGCAGAGGATCTACATCGAGACGATGCAGAGGATCCTGACCCACTCGAAGAAGGTCATCGTGGATTCGAAGTCCGTCAACGCGCCGATCATCTTGCCGCCGGACCTCTTCCGGTCATCACCCCCGCCGAGCCCGCCTCCCGAGCCGCAGTCCGACCAGCAGGTTCAACCCTCCCAGGGCCAGGACCAGAGCCAGAACGGCCAGAGCCAGGCAGCCCCGCAGTGAACCGGCGCCTCCTCATCTGGGCGGGCGTCGCCCTCGCCGTCCTGGTCGTCATGGCCAACACGGGTTTCATCGTCTCGCAGACCCAGCAGGCGATCGTCGTCAACCTCGGCCAGCCGGTGCGCGTCATCAACCAGCCGGGCCGATATGATCCGGGCCTGAAGTTCAAGGCGCCGTTCGTCGAGTCCGTCGTCCTGCTCGACAAGCGCAACCAGGCGATCGACGCCCGAGGCGAAGAGATCATTTCCCGCGATCAGCAGCGGCTGGTCGTGGACGCCTTCGTCCGATACCGCATCTACAACCCGCTGGAATTCTATCGCACCCTACGCAGCGAAACGAACGCGGCGGGCCTGATCGAGCCGCTGATTAACTCGTCCCTACGCCAGGTGCTCGGCTCGACGACCGCGACCGACATCGTCAGCGGACAGCGCGACGCCCTGATGGCCCAGACGCTCGCCTATGTGCGGGCGCGCGCCGCGCGGTCGCACTACGGCATCGAGGTGATCGACGTGCGGATCAAGCGGGCGGACCTGCCGGCCGCGAACCAGCAGGCGGTCTACCAGCGGATGAAGTCGAACCTGGAGCAGCAGGCCGCGCAGATCCGAGCGGTGGGTGAACAGAACCGCCGGGAGATCGTCGCCGAGGCCGACAAGGAGGTCACGATCACCCTGGCGGACGCCACCGCCGAGGCCTACGCCACGCGTGGTCAGGGCGACGCCCAGAGCGCCAAGCTTTTCGACGCCAGCTTCGGCAAGGATCCGCGGTTCGCCGCCTTCTACCGCTCCATGCAGGCCTATGACGGGGCCTTCTCCGACACCGACACGACCATGGTTCTCTCGCCCAGCAGCGACTTCTTCAAATACTTCCAGAAGGGCCCGAACGCCCACTGAGTCACACGGAGGGACGGTGTCAGCGCGCCGCCGCGGCAGATGCGGAGGCGGATGGCTTGGCTTCCACCACCAGCTCCCATGCCGTGTCGGGCCGGAACCAGCGCCGGGCCGCGGACTGTATGTCGGCGGCAGTGATCGACTCGTAGTCCGGGAAGGTCGAGCGGACGAGGTCGAGCCGCCGGGGATCGGCCTGCGCATTGGTCAGGCTGGCGACCCAGTATTCGTTGGACAGCTGCGAGCGGCGAATGCCGGCGATCCTCGGATTCTTGGCCCGGACGAGCTCGTCGTCGGTCACCCCCATGGCGGCGATGTCCGCGGCGATCTCCTTGGCCGACTTGAAGAAGTCGGGAATGTCCGCGGGCGGCATCTCCACCAGGTTGATGGCGAAACCATAGGAGGGGAAGGTCTCCGAGAGATCGACGTTCGTCTCGGGGCTGTAGGTCACCCCCTGGGCGATGCGAATCTTGTCCAGCAGCCGGTTGCCCAGCACCTCGCCGGCGAGAATGGCCGCTCGCGACGCCTTCATGTCGACGAAAAAGCCGGTCTCCGGCCACGCCAGCACGGCTACCGCCTGGTCCGGACGGCCGGTGTCAAACCGCATCACGGGCGCACTGGTGGGCGCGGGAAACCGCACCTGCAGGTCGCCTCGCGCGGTCCTCGGCTCGATCGGGCGCGGCGGCAGGGCGCCAAAAGTGGCCGCGGTCACCGCGATGGCCTGCTCGAGGCTCGTATCGCCGACGATGGTCACCTCGATGCGGCCATGTGACAGCGGCTCCTGCAGGAGCTGGCGCAGGGCGTCGGGTTTCGCGGCCAGCAGTTGTTCGCGGGACGGGAAGGCGAAGCGCGGATCGCCGCTCCGAAGCAGGCCTCCCGAGTCGCGATAGAAGACTCCGCTCGGCGTGGCTTCGATCTGGGGCAGCCGGCTGAGATAGCTCGACCTCAGGCGCTCGAAGGCCTCGGGGCGGAAGCCGGGATCGACCACATAAGCCGTGAGGAACTGCATCTGCGTCGCCAGATCCCCGGGCCGGGTGGCGCCGCTGAACTGGAAGGCGTCATCGGCGATCTCGAAGTTCGCGCTCAGCACCTTGCCCGCCAGCGCCCGTGTCGCGTCGTCGGCGGTGAGCTTGCCCAGTCCCCCAGGGAGAAAGGCGCCCGCCGTCCACTCATTGTCGGAGCGGTCGTTCGGCAGCTCGAGCCGCCCGGAGCCTACGTCGACGGTGATCAGCACCTGATCCTTGCGCAGCTGGGTGGGCTTGACCGTCAGCCGCACGCCATTGGCGAAGGTGACCTCGGTCACCCCCAGATCGGCGATCTCCCGCCGCCCGGCGACGACTCCCGGCTTGCCGAACTCCGTGTAGGGCCAGCTCACCGCGGCCTGCTTGACCGCGGGCGCGAGCGGAGCGGCCTGCGCCGTCTTGAACACCTGGGTCACGGCCGCCTCGCCGCCGGCGACCGGCTGCGGATCGGCGAGGTCGACCAGAGGGCCCGAGCCGGCGAAGACGCCGCGGACCGCTGCGTCCACCTTCTCCGGCGTCAGGCCCTTCACCGCGTCCTCGAACACCCGGAGATCCTCCGGCGGCGGGGTGAAGACCTCCTTCTCGTCGACGGTCCGCACCAGTTCGTCGGCCAGACTCGGAGTGGGCCGCGTGGCCGCGCCGGCGACGGCGTTCTGGAGGGTAGCCCGATATTCGTCGATGACGCGCTGCAGCTCGCCCGGCTCGACGCCATAGGCGACCAGCTGGCGAACCTCGCGCTCGATCGCCGTGAGGGACTCCTTCCAGCCGTTCGGCGGGGAGTTGGCCTCGATCACGGCGATCTTCGCCGAATCGAACAGGTTCTCGAAGGAAGCGCCGGCGCTGAGGAAGGGCGGATTGGCGCTCTGCGCCAGACGGTTCAGGCGGTTGTTGAGGACCGCCAGCCCGATGTTCTCGATGGTCTCGCGGATCTCCTTGGTCTCGGTGTCCGGCGAGCCGTCGTAGGGTCGAACCCAGGCGACGATCGCCCGGGTCGAGGCGCCCGGCATCTGGACCTCGCGCACCGTCAGGCCCCGCTGGTCGACCTTTCCCAGGTCCGGCGTGGCGGTCGGCGGCCCCACAGGCCGCCAGTTGGAGAACAGGTCCTTGATGTGGGCTTCCATCGCGGCCGGATCGAAATCGCCGACCGCGATCAGCGTCGCCCGGTCGGGCCGATAGTTCGCTTCGTAGAACTTGCGGATCAGGCTTGCGGGCGCGGTCTTGATCACGTCGACCTTGCCGATGGGAAACCGTTCTGCGGCGAGCTGACCGTCGAGGAAGAGCTGCAGCTGGGCCTTCTCCGCCCGATAGTCAGGCGTGTCGCGGAGCCGTTCCTCTGACAGGACGACCCCACGCTCCGTCGCCAGCTTGTCCGGTTCGATGAGCAGGTTCCCGGCCGTCTCGCGCATCAGCATCAGGCCGGTGTCGAGGGTCTTGGGATCGCTGTGCGGGATGTCCAGCATATAAACGGTCTGCGTCCACTCGGTCTGAGCGTTGGTGTCCGGACCGAAGGCGAGTCCTTCCCTCTGCAGGATCTTGACCATCTCGCCAGGCGGCACGTTCGTGGAGCCGCGGAACGCCATATGCTCCAGGACGTGGGCCAGGCCCTGCTCGTCGTCGCTCTCTTCCAGCGACCCCGAACCAATGCGAAGGCGAAGCGCCGTGGCGCCCGCGGGCGTGGCGTTGCGCATGATCGCGTAGCGCATCCCGTTGGGCAGGACGCCGAACCGGACGTCGGGGTCGGGCGCCAGGTCGCTCGACGCCTGCGCCCACTTGGGGAGACCCGCAGTCGCCTCAGGCGTCGTCTGGGCGGCGACGGGGAAGGCGGCTAGAAGCGAAACGGCCGCGGCGGAGGCCAGGATCGGGTACTTTGCAGTGACTCTCATCTGGGCTCCGCGGCGCGCCGCACCAGGACCGGCGGCGAAGGCTCTTGCCGGCTCCGCTTAGGTGGGGACCTTGGCGAAGAGATGTCGCGTCGTTACCCATTCTGGCGGGGAGACGCCCGCGATATCCAGAGCGCTTCCTCGCAATCGAGACTGTCGGTCGACCTCCGAGGCAATCGGGCCGGGGCGCGTTTTGACGGCGCGTTGACGATTGCCTGACGGCTTGCTGACGGCGGCCGCCCAGAGTGCGCGCGTGGTTCGGACGCGACGGGGGTTGAGCGTTCGTCCGCGGCGCCTGGCGTGGCCCCCGCAGCCCTGGCCTCGCCATCGCCCACCCCCGGGCGCCTCCCGGCGTCCGGGGGTTTCGTGCTAGGCGGTCGTCCAGCGAAGGTGATCCGCGGGACGCGCCCGCGAGGGCGGCCATGGCCAGAGTTCTGATCATCGAAGACGACGAGGCGACAGCGGCGGAAATCGCCCGGGCGCTGGGTCAGCGCGGCTTCCAGCCCGAGCACGCCTGCACTGGCGAGGCGGGGCTCGAGCGGGCCCTGACGGGCATCTTCAGCGCCATCACCCTGGACCGGATGCTGCCGGACATGGACGGCCTCGCCGTCGCCGAATCGCTGAAGGCCCAGGGCCTGGATACGCCGGTGCTCGTCATCAGCGCCCTCAACGACGTCGACGAGAGGGTGCGCGGACTGAGGGCGGGGGGCGACGACTATCTCACCAAGCCCTTCGCGCTGGAGGAGATGGTCGCCCGGGTCGAGGTGCTGATACGCCGCCGCCAGTCCGACACCGCGCGCCTCGTGCTCCGTTACAAGGACCTGGAGCTGGACCTTGTCTCCCACACCGCGCGCCGCGCCGGCCGCGAGATCCGGCTGTTCCCGAAGGAGAGCAAGCTGCTGGAGTTCTTCCTGCGGAACCCCGAGCAGGTGCTGACGCGCACCATGATCTTCCAGACCATCTGGGGCTACGGATTCGATCCGGGCACGAACCTGATCGATGTGCATATCCGGGGGCTGCGCCAGAAACTGGACGCCCCCGGCCTTCCGCCGATCCTGCACACCGAACGCGGCGCGGGATATCGCCTGTCGTGCTGAGAAGCAGCCTCTGGCGCACCACCACGTTTCGCCTTTCGGCCCTGTACGGGGCGATCTACCTCGCCGGCATCATCCTGCTGCTGGGCGTCGTCTACGCCGCGGTCGCCGATTCCCTCACCCGCCGATCCGAACTGGCCCTGCGCGACGAAATGCGGATGCTGGAGCGCTCAGGCCCGGCGGCGGTGCTGCACCGCCTCGAAAGCGAGTCTGCCCGCGAACCTCTCATGCGCTTCGCCCTCTATTCGGCGACGGGAGAGCGCATCACCGGCGACAGCCCCTTAAGCCCCCGCGAGCTTCCGCCGGACGGACGGGTGCGCGACGTGCCCGCGATCGGCGCCGAGCCGCCGTCGCAGGCGCTGGCGGAGCGCGCTCCGTGGGGGGAAATCATCATTGTGGCGCGCGATGGGCGCCAGCTGGTGGCGCTGCGCCACATCGTGCTCACGGCGCTGGTCAGCAGCGGCGCGGTCCTGGTGGTGCTTGGGATCGGCATGGGGCTGGCGCTCAGCCTTCAGCCCCTGCGCCGGATCCAGGCCATGCAGCTGGCCAGCGAGGCGATCGGCGGGGGCGACTTCAGCCGCCGCCTGCCGGTCAGCGCGGCGCAGGACGAGATCGACGCGCTTGCGGGAATCGCCAACCGGATGATGGATGAAGCCGAACGGCTGATGCTGCAGGCCCGTACGGTCGGCGAGGGCGTCGCCCACGAACTGCGCTCGCCGCTCACGCGCCTGCGCGCCCGGCTGGATCGCGCCTCGCAGGGGTTCGACCCCGACGATCCGCGTCGTGAGCTGCTCGCCAGCTGCGTCGCCGAGGCGGACTCCGTCCTCGCGCGCTTCGGCGCCCTGCTTCGCATCGCGGCCCTGGAAGCGCGAGGCCGACGCATCGGGCTCGGGCGGGTCTCCCTCTCCAGCCTCGTCGAGCAGGTGGGTGAGCTGTTCGGGCCTCTGGCCGCCGAACACGGCGTATCGCTTCGGATCGAGGGCGAGCCGGGCCTGGACGTGGAGGCTGACGGCGAGCTGCTGTTCGAGGCGCTGTGCAACCTGGTCGACAACGCGCTGAAGTTCACGCCGCGAGGCGGGCGTGTGCGGCTGCGCGCCCACACCACGCCCCGGGGCCCGCTGCTCGAAGTGACGGACAATGGCCCCGGCATCGCCGAAGCCGAGCGCGCCTTCGTCACCAAGCGATTCTATCGCAGCCCCACCCATGCCGGGATCGATGGGCACGGGCTGGGGCTGAGCCTGGTGGCCGCGGTGGCGGACCTGCACGGCTTCGAACTGACCTTCGACGACGCCCGTCCAGGCGCCATGGTGCGTCTGCTGTGCCGGGCGTAGGTCGTTGAGGGGAAGGCCCTGACGTGCGACCCCGGCGACGGCGGAACATCGCCACCACACGCTAATGCCCCGCGTGCGCCTCCAGCAGGATGAGGGCGAGGCCGGCAAGCCTGGCCTTGTCGAGATCGAAGATTTCGACGGTCTCAACGAGCGCGCGGTGGTGGTCGCGCTCCAGCATCGCGCGGACACGGCCCTGGCTTTCGGCGATGAGCACCAGAACGGGCTCGGCGTCGGGAAGCCCGTTCGCGCCGATCGTGTAGACCGCCTCGGCCACGGGCGTGTGGTTCGATTTGGTCAGCCGCAGGGCCACATCGGTTGCGGCGAGCGTGTCGTTGAACTCCGCCAGCACTGAGACGATGCGCGACTCCAGCCGGGGAAGCTCCGCCAGCACCCTTTCGCGCGCCTGGCGTCGCGAACGGTCGCGATCCGTCTCAGGCCCCTGCCGCGCGCCCCGCAGGCGCTCCACGACCCTGGCCAGCCGGTTCTCGAGTTCCTCGTCCATGACCCCTTATGTCCCCCCCGCTTCCGCACGCGCCAGTTGACCGGCCTGATGCGCTGTCGGGAGATCGGTCGTCGTCCACCCACCGCCAAGGGCGACCACCAGCTGCACGGTGTTAGCCTGACGCCGGGTCTCCAGGGCGATCGCCTGCTGCTCGGCCTGGAGCTCGGCGGTCTGAGCGATCACCACGTCGAGATAGTTCGTCGCGCCCTGACGGTAGCGGATCAGCGAGAGGCGCGTCGTCGCCTGGCTGGCCGTCACCGCGTCGGCTGCGTCCTTGGCCTCAACCGCCCAGTCGGCGGCCTGGGAAATCCCGTCCTGGACCTGCTCGAAGGCCGCCAGGACAGTCGCGCGGTAGGAGGCGCTCGCCTGAACGAAGGCGGCCTTCGACGCGGCCAGGGCTGCGTGCCGGCGACCTCCCTCGAAGATGGGCTCCGCCAGAGCGGGCCCGATGGTCCAGACGGAGTTAGGCACGCTGACCAGCCCTGGAATGCCAGTGTTCTGGAATCCAAGCAGGGCTTCCAGTGTGATGTCGGGGAAGAAGGCGGCGCGCGCGACGCCGATGCCGCGGTTCGCGGCGTAGGCGCGTCGCTCGGCGGCGGCGACATCCGGTCGACGCTCGACAAGGGTGGACGGGAGTCCGGTCGGGACGACCGGAATCACCCGCGGCGCGTCGGACGCAGCGAGATGGAAACCGGGCGCCGCCTGTCCAACGAGACTGGCGATGGCGTTCTCATACAGGGCCCGCGCCGCCGCCACGTCGGAAATCTGGGTCTTCGCCGACGCCAGTTGGGCGGCGGCCCGATCGACGTCGAGGCCCGAGGCGACTCCACCTCGATGGCGCGCCTGGGTGAGGTCGAGCGCCTTCTGGTACGCGGCGACCGTATAGGTGAGCAGGGCCGCCTCGGCGTCGAGGCCGCGCAACGCGATATAGTCGTCGGCGAGCTCCGCCTGCAGACCGAGCTTGGCGGTCGCCAAGTCCGCCGCGCTCGCCTGGGCCTGTGCGCGCCCTCCGGCCACGAGGTTGCGCACGCGTCCCCAGAAGTCGAACTCGTAACCGACCTGCCCCGCGATCGTGTCCGCCGGGTAGAGGTCGGGCTCATTCCTGCCACGCAGCGGCCTGTGGTTCGACTCACGATTGGCGGTGACAGAGCCTCCGACGCTGAGGCTTGGCAGGAGCCCCGCCGCCGCCTCGGCCGCGTAGGCTCGGGACTGATCGTACGCCGCCAGGGCCGCGGCCAGGGTGGGGTTGGCGGTCGCGACCTCTTGTTCGAGGGTGTTCAGTGTCGGATCGCTGAAAGCGGTCCACCAGTCGCCGCGCACGGCCTCGTCAGCAGGGACGGCAGGCGTCCAGGGGCCCGACTGCTTGTAAGCGGGCGGCGGCGGCGCCGTCAGCTTGGGCGACGTGTAGTGCGGCGCGAGGTTGCATCCCGCCAGAAGCAAGGCCCCGCCCGCGACCGCCAGGCCAAGACCCCGCGCGCTCCGCCGTTCACCCCGCCGCATTGGCGCCTACGGTCCGCTTGGCCGACCCGCCGACGCGCACGAGTTCGCCGTTGGCGATCGAGTCCGGCGGATTGTCGATCACGCGATCTGACGCCTGCAGACCCGAGGTGATCTCGATGGTCTGGCCAAGATCGCGCCCGACGGTGACCTGGACCACCCGCACCCGGTCGCCCGGTCCCAGCAGAGCCAGCTGGGTCCCGGTTTTACGGAACAGCAGGGCGCTCGATGGGACCTGCAGGATACCCCCCTGGCGGAGGTCGGGCCTGGGGGGGAGCACGAACTTCACCTGGGCGTAGTCGCCGACCTTCAGCATCTCCTTGGAGTTGTCCACGAGCAACTCCACGAGCACCGTGCCGGAGCTTGCGCTGATCGCCTCGGACGTGGTTGCGAGCTTGGCCGGAAACACCTGGCCCGGATATTCCGGGACCGTAAGACTGGCTGAGATGCCGGGTCTGATGCCCGCCGAGTCCGCCTGAGGGACGTTCACGTACAGCCGCAGCGGCTGGACCTGGGCCACGTCGAACAGCTCCGTCGCGGTCGTCGAGCCGGCGCCGGCGTTGATCAGGGCGCCGACGTCGGTGCGGCGAGCCGTGACCACGCCGTTGAAGGGGGCCACGATACGGGCGAACGCCTTCATGGCATGAAGCCGGTCGACATTGGCCTGGGCGGCGTTGACCTGCGCCGTGGTCGCCTCGAAGGCGCCCGTCTTCTCGTCGGACTCCTGGCGCGAAACCGCGTCTTCCTTCAGCAGCCCACTCCAGCGCTTGGCGGTGATTTCGGCGAGGTTGCGGTTCGCCACCGCCGTGGCGACGTTCGCCTTGGCCTGGATCAGCTCGGCGTCCAGTTCCGGCGTGTCGATCGTCGCCAGCAGCTGGCCCGCTTTCACGTGCGCGCCGATGTCCGTGTACCAGGCGTGCAGGTACCCGGGCACGCGCGCGAAAATCGAGGCGCTGTAGTAGGCTTGCAGGGTCCCGGGATAAACCAGGACGTGATCGGCAGCCTCGGAGATTGGCGCGACGAGGCTCACGACGGGGATCGCCTGAGCCGTCGTCCAGGTCTTCATCTTCGAGGTCTGGTTCGCGCGGCTTGCGACACCCAGGGTCACGATCACGATCGCCAGCGCGATCGCGACGAGGCCGGCGATCGTCAGGGCGCGCCGGCTGGGCCGAGGCGCGTCCGGCGCCACCCGCGGGCGCGGATGGCCCACGTCGTCAGTGGGCATAGGCAGGTTCCTCAGGAGGGATCCGGCGCTCGGCCTCGACCGGGCGCGGCGCGCCGTGGACGAGGCTGAACACGACCGGGACAAACATCAGGGTGGCGACGGTGGCGAAGACCAGACCGCCGATCACGGCGCGGCCGAGGGGCGCATTCTGCTCGCCGCCCTCGCCCAGGGCCAAGGCCATGGGCGCCATGCCGATGATCATCGCCAGCGCCGTCATGAGCACGGGCCGGAAGCGGGTATAGCCCGCGGCCAGCGCGGCCTGCACCGCATCGCCGGTGATCTCCAACTGCTCGCGGCAGAAGCTGACCACCAGGATGGAGTTCGCCGTGGCGACGCCCATGCACATGATCGCGCCGATCAGGGCAGGTACGGACAGCGGCGTGCCTGTGGCGAACAGCACCCACACGATGCCTGCGAGGGCGGCCGGAAGCGCGGTGATGATCACGAAGGGATCCAGCCAGCTTTGGAAGTTCACGACGATGATCAGGTAGATCAGGACGATCGCGCCCATCAGGCCGAAGATCAGGCCGGAGAAGGCGGTGTTCATCGTCTGCACCTGCCCGCGCAGGGTCACGACCGCGCCCTTTGGCGCCTGACCCCGGGTGTCCTTCAGGATCTTCTGGATGTCGGCGGCCACGCCGCCGAGGTCGCGCCCCTGGGGCGTGGCGTAGACGTCATAGGCCGGGGCGATCGCATAGTGGGTGATCACCGCGTCGGTCTGGGTGCGATGGACGTCGGCGAGGGCGCCGAGGATCTGGTTGGAGCCGGTGTTGGAGGTGATCGGGACGTTGTCGAGGTCGTTCAGCGTATCCACCCGGTACTGCGGCTCCTGGGTGACGATGGGATAGGAGACGCCGTTGCGCGGGTTGAGCCAGAAGGCCGGCGCGGTCTGGAGGCTGCCGGCCAGGGTTGTGGAGAGGCTGTTGGTCACGTCCTTTTCGGTGATGTTCAGCCGGTCGGCCAGGGTGCGGTCCACATCGACCTTGAATTCGGGATAGTTGGTCGCCTGCTGCAGGCGCACGTCGGCGATCCCGGTGACTTTGATCATGCGCCGCATGACCATCTCGATGTAGGCCTCGTTGGCGGCGCCGTTCGGGCCCGTGATCTGGACGTCGATCGGGGCCGGCGCGCCGAAGTTCAGGATCTGGCTGATGATGTCGGCGGGCAGGAAGGCGAAGGTCGTCCCGGGAAACTCCTGGGGAAGGACCCGCCGCAGTTCCTTGACATAGCCCGCGGTGGGGGCGTGGCCCTCCTTGAGGGTGACATAGATGTCGCCGTCCTGCGGACCCACGGTGCCGGTGTTCTGGAAGGCGAGGTTCAGGCCGCTGAACGGCAGGCCGAGATTGTCGACGATGTCGCCCGTCTGGTCCGGGGGAATCGTGTTGCGGATCGCCTGCTCGATATCGTCGAACTTGGCCGCCGTCTCCTCGATGCGCGTGCCAGTCGGGACGCGGACGTGGATGACCATCTGGCCCGCATCGACGCTGGGGAAGAAGTTTTCGCCGAGGAATCCGACAAGGCCGAAGGACGCGAGGACCACGACCATGAAGCCGATCAGAAAGGCCTTGCGGTTCTCCAGCGCCATGGCCAGCAGGCCCCGGTAGCGCAGGCGGACCCACTCGAAGCGCTTCTCGAAGCCATGCTGGAACAGGGCGAACGGATTGGTCGTGCCGGGTCGCCCGGCCGTCGCGTCGTGCTCCTCCATCGTCTCGCGCTCGCGCGCGCCATGCTGCCCGCGCAGGAGATAGCCGGCCAAAGTCGGCACCAGTGTCCGCGACAGGATGAACGAGCCGATCATCGCGAACACCACCGCCTCGGCGAGGGGGACGAACAGGAAGCCCGAGACGCCCGGCAGGAAGAACATCGGCACGAAGGCGATGCAGATGCACAGCAGGCTGACGAACGCCGGCGTCACGATCTGACGGGCGCCGTCCATGATCGCCTCGCGGATCGGCTTACCCTGCTCGAGGTGGAAGTTGATGTTCTCGATCGTCACGGTGGCGTCGTCGACGAGGATGCCGACGGCAAGCGCCAGACCGCCGAGGGTCATGACGTTGAGGGTCTGACCAAGCGCAGAGAGGGCGGTGATCGAGATCAGGATCGCCAGCGGGATCGAGATCGTGATGATCAGGGACGACCGCCATGAGCCCAGGAACAGCAGGATCATCAGGCTGGTCAGGGCCGCGGCGATCACGCCCTCGCGGATGACCCCTGAGACAGCCGCCCTCACGAAGATGGACTGGTCGCCGAGCAGGAGCACCTTGAAGGAGGGAGGCAGGGTCTGCTGGAGCCGGGGCAGGATGTCCTTCACGCCCTGGACGATGGAGAGGGTGGAGACCGAGCCGCTCTTGAGGATGGTCATCAGGACCGAGCGGCTGCCGTTGACCCGCACGACGTTGGTCTGTGGCGGCGAGCCGTCGCGGACGAAGGCGACATCCCGCACATAGACGGTCGCTCCGTTCACGGTCTTGATCGGCAGGTTGTTGAGTTCCTGGAACGCCTCGGGACTGTCGTTCAGCTCCACGTCGTATTCGAATTGGCCGATCTTGGCCGTGCCCGCCGGGATGATCAGGTTCTGGTTGGCGATGGCGGTCTCGACATCCTGGGCGGAGAGCCCCTTGGACTGCAGCGCCTGGGGATTGAGGTCGATCTGGATCTGCCGGATCTTGCCGCCATAGGGCGAAGGCGTGGCGGCCCCGTTCACGGTGGCCAGGGCCGGGCGGATGAAGTTCTGCGCGGTGTCGTAGATCTTCTGCTCGCCCAGGGCTGGACTGGAGAAGGCAAGCTGCAGGATGGGAACGGTCGAGGCGCTGTAGTTGAGGATTTCAGGCGGCGTGATGCCTGGCGGCAGCTGCTTCAACACCGTCTGGGAGATCGAGGTGATCTGAGCCGTGGCCGTCCGGATGTCGGTCCCGGGCTGGAAGTAGACCTTGACGATGCCGACACCGGTCACCGAGTTGCTCTCGATGTGCTCGATGTTGTTGACCGTCGAGGTCATCGTCCGTTCGTAGTAGTAGATGATGCGGCCTGCCATGTCCGGCGCAGGCAATCCCTGGTACTGCCAGACGATCACGATCACCGGGATGTTGATATCCGGAAGTATGTCGACAGGCGTGCGCAAGGCCGCCAGCGGGCCGATCAGGGCGATCAGCACGGCCATGACGATGAACGTCAGGGGTCGCGCCAGAGCGATCCGGACGAGGGCGAGCATGGGGCGTCGTCAGCCTCGGCGTTGGCGGCCCGCGGGACGCCGGCGCGCATGCCGCGGAGAAGCGCGGCGGGCGCCTCTTCATCCCGCTGACGCCCGCAAAGCCAATGAAAACTCTTTCATCTGAGCAATCAGAGGCAAGGCAGCGCCAAGACGGGCGCCGACGCCTACTCGACGGCGAGGATGACGTGCGGAGCCTTGATCAGGGCGGTGGCCCGGTCGCCGACCTTGAAGTCGAGCGACTCGGCGCTGCGCCGCGTGACGATCGCGGTCAGTGTCTTGCCGTCGGCCAGTTCGAGCGCGACTTCGCTGTTCACAGCGCCCTCCTCCACCGCCACGACCGTGCCCGGCAGGGCGTTGCGGGCCGATGTCCGATACGGCCCGTCGCCTTCGGCGAGGATGACGAAACTCGCCTTGATCAGGGCGATGGCCTCCATGCCGGGGACGAGGCGGAGATCCTCGGCGCTGCGTTTGCTGATGATCGCCACGATCGACACGCCGTCATGGATCTTGAGGGTGACCTCGGTGTCGACCGCGCCGTGTGTCACATCCGAGACGACCCCCCGCAGGGCGTTGCGCGCACTGGTTCTCATCACCAGCCTCCACGGATCGGCCAGGACGGTCCCGGCCTCGGCGCCTAGCCTTCGCTCCAGCCGCTCCAGCGTCAAGGCGATCTCGGCCTGGACGTGGCGCAGGGTGCTCAGCGCGGCCGCGCCCTCGGCCGTCAGTCCGGCCGCCCCCCCGGACCTGCCGCCGGCCCGGGCGGCGACCAGCGGCATGGGAAACAGGTTGTTGAGCGCCTGCACGGCGTCCCACGCGGCGCGATAGCTGAGGCCTACCGCCTGGCCGGCGGCGGCGATCGAACCCAGCCGGTCGATCGCCTCGAGCAGGCGCAGGCGATCCTCGCCGGCCCTTGCCCCTCCAAAGCGCAAGCTGAGCGCGGGCGTTGTGTCCGACATGGCGCGTCCTTGGATCGTCTCGACGGAGGGGCATGATCATGACGCGCAAGCCGATGAGCAAGGCGGCGCCGCCTGGCTGGCGAGTTCGCGCGTGACCTTCTGACCGATCCCCCCTTAGGGCAGTTTGCGAACACGCTGCGGCCGTGTACGAGCGAACCAAGAAGAGGGGGAACTCCGCCCATGAGACTGATCCTCGCGGCGGGCGCGCTCGCCCTGGCCCTGGGCGCGTGCGCAACGGCGATCGCCCAGGCCCCTGCGACCGGGAGCGACACCCCCGCCACCTTCCACCAACCCACCGCGCAGTTCGACTTCGAGGTCCGCCGCGTGGACATCCCCATGCGCGACGGGGTGAAGCTGCACACGGTGATCGTGGTCCCCAAAGGCGCCCACGGCTATCCCATCCTTCTCGACCGCACCCCCTACGATGCGGAGAAAGGGATCAAGACCGGCACGCCCCATCTCGTCGACGCGGTCCGCTCGACCTATGACGTCGCCGTCCAGCACGGCTACATCCTCGTCTTCCAGGACGTGCGCGGAAAGTACGGCTCCGAAGGCGACTACGTGATGAACCGGCCGCTCATCGGCCCGCTCAACGCCACCAATGTCGACCACACGACCGACACCTGGGACACCATCGACTGGCTGGTGAAGAACGTGCCGGAGTCGAATGGCCGGGTCGGCATGATCGGCACCAGCTACGACGGCTTCACCGTGCTGATGGGCCTGATCCATCCACACCCGGCGCTGAAGGCCGCCGTTCCGATCAACCCGATGGTCGACACCTGGAAGGACGACGACTGGTTCCACAACGGCGCCTTCCGCGAAGAGATGATGGACTACGTCTACAGCCAGGAGGCGACCCGCAAGAGCGAGGAAGACTGGTTCACGCCCGCCTACGACGACTACGACAACTTCCTGCGCGCCGGTTCGGCGGGCGCGCTGGGCAAGTCGATGGGCATGGAGCAGCTGGGCTTCTGGCGAAAGCTCGAGGCCCATCCGGCCGACGACGGCTTCTGGCAGGGCCAGGCGATGGACAAGCTGCTGGCGGCCGAGCCCCTGAAGGTGCCGACCCTCTATGTCGGCGGCCTGTGGGACCAGGAGGACATCTATGGCGCGGTGGCCGCCTACGAGGCGACCGAACCGAAGGACGTCGACAACGACATGAACTACCTGGTGCTGGGGCCCTGGTTCCACGGCCAGGCGAACGGCGATGGGTCCAAGCTGGGGCCGCTCGTCTGGGGCGCCGACACCGGCTACTGGTTCCGCCTGAACGTCCTGCAGCCCTTCCTCGATCAGCACCTGAAGGGTGGCCCCAAGGCCGACATCGCGCCGGTGACGGCGTACGAGACCGGGACGCGCGCATGGCGGCGCTATCAGAGCTGGCCCCTGAGCTGCGAGAGCGGCTGCGCCTCGAAGCCGCAGAAGCTCTATCTCCAGTCCGGCGGCAAGCTCGCCTTCGAGGCGCCTGCCGCCTCGGGCGGGGCCTTCGACGAATATGTCTCCGATCCGGCCAAGCCCGTCCCCTATCGGATCCGGCCGATCCGGCCGACCTACGCCCAGGGATCGACCTGGCGCTATTGGCTGGAAGACGACCAGCGCCAGTTCGCCACGCGCCCCGACGTGCTCGTCTATGAAACGGACGTCCTCACCGCGCCGGTGCAGATCTCCGGTCAGCCGGTGGCCGACATCCTCGCCTCCACCACCGGGACCGACGGCGACTTCGTGGTCAAGCTGATCGACGTCTATCCGGACGAGGTTCCGGAGAAGGCGGAGATGGGCGGCTATCAGCTCGCGGTGGCGATGGACATCCTGCGCGGCCGCTACCGCAAGGATCCGGCGCACCCCTCGCCGATCCCCGCCGGCAAGCCGGAGAGCTTCCGCTTCGCCCTGCCCACGACCAACCACGTCTTCCTGCCGGGCCACCGGATCATGGTGCAGATCCAGTCCAGCTGGTTCCCGCTCTACGACCGCAATCCGCAGACCTATGTCGACAACATCTTCTTCGCCAAGCCGGAGGACTACCGGAAGGCGACCGTGAAGGTGTTCCACGCGCCCGAGGACGCCAGCTTCGTCGAGCTGCCGGTGGTGGAGACGAAGTAGGCGCGGGCGCGGCTCCGGGCGCGTTTGTCGGCCCGGGGCAGCCGCGCTAAGACCTGACGCCATGCAGCTCGAGTGCTTCCCGACCACCTCCCGTCCGCCCGAGATCGTGCCCGGGCGCCAGCAACGCGCCTGGATGGAGACCTTCGGCGACCGGCACGCCTATCGCTGTCTGCCAATGGTGATGGCGAACTGCACCGGCTGGGAGATCCTGTGCCCGGTGAGCTTCACCGCCGAGTGGAACGGCGGGCCGAACCAGCGCGACATCACCATCGTCGCCGACCACCCGTTCCCCGAATTCGACGACTTCGTGAAGAGCCACTTCTCCCAGGGCGTCCTCACCTTCCACCCGGGCTATCTGTTCCGCACTCCCGAAGGGTGGTCGATGTGGGCGATGGGCGCGCCCAACCACGTCAAGGACGGCATCCAGCCTCTGATGGGCCTGGTGGAGACCGACTGGCTGCCCTTCCCCTTCACCATGAACTGGATGTTCACGCGCCCTGGCCGGGTGCGCTTTCTGAAGGGCGAACCCTTCTGCTTCCTCACGCTCGTGCAGGACAAGGTCCTCGAGACGGTCGAGGTGGTGCAGAAGCCCCTGGAGCGGGACTTCGACCTGCACGGCCAGTACGAGGCTTGGCGCGACCGCCGCGAGGACTTCAACGCCCGGCTTCGCAAGGGCGATCCGGCGACGGTCAAGGAGGCCTGGCAGCGCTACTACTTCAAGGGCGAGATGCCTGCGGAGACGGGTCCCACGCCCAAGGGCCACGTGAACAAGCGACGCCTGAAGTCGCCCCGGTTCGGCGGCTGATCGGGTCCGCTCGGCGCGCTTGCCAAGGCCAGGACCCTCTGCAATAAGCGCCTCCTTCGTTTCCGGGGCCGATCCCCGGAGGAGCGGGCGGGCGTAGCTCAGGGGTAGAGCACAACCTTGCCAAGGTTGGGGTCGAGGGTTCGAATCCCTTCGCCCGCTCCA
>DATBEN010000197.1:0-3278 GCA_036276055.1 Caulobacteraceae bacterium | reverse complement strand
TGCCCCGTTCGTTCCACACGCCGCGCGGGAGCCGCCAGCGGAGACTGTCGCCCAGGCTTTGCGCCGCCATCCGTTGGGCCTGGGGTTGCTGGGTTTCTATGGCGCCGGAGCCATCGTCGACGCGGCCTCCACGGTGTTCCTGGGGACCTTCCTCTATTTCTACCTGACCGCGGTGTGCGGGCTGTCGGGGACACTGGCGGGGCTGGCGCTGGGCATCGCCCTGGCGGTGGACTCCTTCGTCGACCCGCTGGTGGGCTCGCTGTCGGACAACAGCCGCTCGCGGTTCGGCCGGCGCCATCCGTTCATGCTGGCGGCCGTCGTCCCGATCATGGTCTGCCTGGGCCTGCTGTTCTCGGTGCCGCCGGGCCTGCGAGGGCCCGGGCTATTCGCCTATGTGCTGGTGCTGTGTTTGGGTCTGCGGGTCGGGCTGTCGGCGTTCAACGTGCCCTACATCGCCCTGGGGGGCGAGCTTTCGGACAACTACAACGAGCGCTCGACTATCGTCGCCTTCCGCGTGGGCGTGGGCGCACTCGGCACCGTGGCCGCCCTCGTGCTGGGATACGGCGTCTTCCTCTCAGCCAAGGCCGGAGGACAGCTCCACCGGGCCGGTTATGCGCCTCTCGCTTGGAGTGGCGGCGCCGTGATGGCCCTGGCGGCGCTGCTGAGCACTGTCGGCACGCTGAAGTCGCGGGCGCGACTCCATGGCGCCGCCCATGGAGACGGCGCGGCGGTCCTGAGGCTGTTCCGCGAGATGGGCGAAGTCTTCCGCAACAGTTCGTTCCTGTTCCTGTTCGTGGCGTGCCTGGTGTTCTTCGTCGGCTTCGGCGCCGCCGGGGCCCTCACCCTGCATGCCAACACCTTCTTCTGGCGGTTTTCGCCCTCGATCATCCTACTCATCGCGCTCTCGGCCATTCCAGGCCTGATGGTCGGCATCGTCGCCACCGGCGTGCTGACCCGCGTGGTGGAGAAACGCACCATCGCGATCGCGGGGCTGTGCCTGATCGCCTTGTGCCAGCTCTCGCCGGTGACGCTGCGCCTGTCCGGCGTCCTGCCGCCGGGGGGGACCGCGCCCATCGTGCTGCTGATGGCGGCGACCTCGCTGGCCAGCGTGGGCGTCGCCATGGCCCTGGTGGGGTTCCAGTCGATGATGGCCGACGCCGCGGACGAGCACGACCTCCTGTTCGGCGCGCGCCGCGAAGGGCTCTACTTCGCCGGCATCAGCTTCGCCGCGAAGGCGTCAAGCGGCCTGGGCGTGATGATCGCCGGCCTCGCGGCCGACGCGATCGGCTTTCCCAACGACCTTGCGGCGCAGGGGGCCCATGCAAGCGTCCCCTGGGCGAAGGCCATGGAACTGGCCCTGATCTACGGCCCCGGCGCTTCGGTCATCACCATGCTGGGGATCCTGCTGCTGTTCGGCTACCGGATCGACCGCGCCGCGCATGGGCGGATCATCGACGCCCTGGCCGCCCGCCGCACCGGCTAGGGATCGCGGCGACTATTTCTGCTTCTGCCTCACGGCGATCCCCATCACCTCGAAATGCGAGCCTCCGAGGAGGGAGCCGGCGCCGATGAAGGCGCGGGCGGGCATGGGGCCCGTGAAATAGGTTCGATAGACCTCGTTGAAGCCTTGATAGTAGGCAAGGTCGGAGGTGAATACCTGCACCCAGACCAGGTCGTTCATGGTCAGTCCCGCGCGCTCGACCGTCCGCTTGATATTGTCGAGGACACGCCGCGCGCCGTCCTTCGGATCCGCCGGAGACTTGCCGGTCGCCGGGTCGGTGTCGGTCGTCCCGGCGACATAGAGGGTGTCGCCGGCCATGATGGCTGCGCTGTAGGGCGCTCCGTTGGCGACGGGAGGGACCCCGGCTCCAGCGGGGGATGCGGCGGGCGCGAAGTGGGTGACGGGGGTCGCTGCGAAGACCGCCGTCGGCAGCAGGCCTGCAAGGGCGAGGAGGGCGAGGCGTCTCATGTCCAAATCTCCGTCTGGCGAGGCGCCGAGCATGCGTCACGGTCCCGCTTGAGGCAACGCCGATGGGACTCCGCCGTTTGTACGATTCCGTTATGAACCTCGAATACAGTTCGCGCATTGATGACCCGTTCAGCTCGCGATTACGCGAGGGGCGCGGGGTGTTTGGGTCGCTTCCTGAGTGCGCAGGCCCCCGCGCCCTGCGCACTCTCTTTTTTTCTCCATGGATCGCCAGTCCTCTGGAAGCGCCCCGGCGTCCCAGATTGGCAACGCTGCGTCCTCCTCGCTCGGAGTACCAATTGACGCGCACGTCACTCATTTAGGCGGGCGAACGGGCGCCCTGACGGCGCCCAGAAGGGAGCCCCCATGATCGACCGCAGACCGTTTGCGAGTCTGGGCGCGGCCAACCACGGCTGGCTGGACGCCCACCACCACTTTTCGTTCGCCAACTACTACGAACCCCGCCGCATGGGCTGGGGTGCGATCCGCGTGTGGAACGATGACGCCATCGCCCCCGGTACCGGCTTTCCGCCGCATCCACACAAGGACATGGAGATCATCACCTATGTCCGCGAGGGCGCGATCACCCACGAGGACAGCATGGGCAACCGCGGACGCACCGACGCCGGGGATGTCCAGGTGATGAGCGCCGGCGCGGGCGTGCGCCATTCCGAATACAACCTCGAGCCCACCAGCACGCGCATCTTCCAGATCTGGATCATGCCTCGGGAAGAAGGCGGCGCTCCGTCCTGGGGGGCCAGACCCTTCCCGCGCGGGGAGCGGGCGGGCCGGTTCGTGACCCTGGCCAGCGGCGTCGAGGGCGATGAAGACGCCCTGCCGATCCGCGCCGACGCCCGGGTCCTGGGCGCGACGTTGAGGGCGGGCGAGACGACGGACTACGCCCTGGGCGCAGGCCGGCGCGCCTATCTCGTCCCGGCGGCTGGCGCGATCGAGGTCAACGGTGTGCGCCTCGAAGCCCGTGACGGCGCGGCCATCGCTGACGAGCCGAACCTGACGGTGAAGGCCCTGGACGACGCCGAGATCGTCCTGGTCGACGCCGAAGCCTGACGAGAAGGTCCGGGCCAGCGCATGCTGGTCCGGACCAACCGCGCTCCCCCCAAAATCCGTCATGGCCGGTCTAGGTCCGGGACCAGCTCACAGCTGGATCACGCCGCGGCGGGCGGCGTGGGCGACGGCGTCGGTGCGGCCGGTGGCGTCGAGCTTGTCGAGCACCTGGCCGACGTGGAACTTGGCGGTGTGGACGGAGATGCCCAGGCGCTGGGCGATGGCCTTGTTCGACGCGCCTTCCGCC